>DLRK01000043.1:8423-29788 GCA_002501065.1 Akkermansiaceae bacterium UBA7890 | reverse complement strand
CTCTGTTACCCCTCTCTGTTACCCTCTGTCACTCTTCACTCTGTCATCGAAACACACCAAGGGATGAAGCCATGACTCAAGATCTCTTCGAAAGGCATCCTCTACATCCCTGCAGGAACGAAGTGATTATCTGTCTCACGATCGACGACCCCCGGCTTCATCTTGGCTCCCTCTCAGGAAACCCCATTAGTCGGCGGCCAACAAGTCCTTCCACTCGTGTAATTCCACTCCTTCACCCAATCCTCCGATCTTGTCCACAAGCTCTCCACAACGCCTGCGCCAATGCGCATGGTCCGGGGCACATTTAGGATCGTCCGCCGTGCGCGGAAAAACGAGGTAAGTCACGGTCAGATCTGAGACCGGACGGCTATAGGAATGGGCCTTGGCGTTGATTTCACGTGCCATCCGCAAGGACGCCTCCCCCACCTTGAAACTCGGTCCGGCATCACCCACGATAGCGGGATACGGCACCCGTTCATGAACCACGATCGCAAAGTCTCCTACATTCGGAGCATAGGGATCGCGCCGGTCAGCGAGGACATTGATGGGAATGACGATGAAGGGGTCATACTCCGCGATGAGAAAGCTCGCGATCTTCATGTCCGCAATACCGGTTTCCAGCATCTTGATCCTGTTGAGCAGCCATGCCTTGCGTTCCTCTCCCGTGCCCCCCTCCCCAATCTCGCGCCTCGCGTTCCCGATACGTCGTTCCCACCCGGCAACCATGGGATTCGGTGTGGAACCGGTCTTCTTCCACCGATAACTCGTAAACGGCTGGTAATTGGTCGAGTTCACGATCTCGTCCGGCATCCGGGCAAGTCGATCTCCATCCGATCCGTCAGAGACAACATCCATCTCGGCCTGCATAAGAAAGAGACGCTGACCGTTCTCCTCCGAACGTAGATTCAGGATGGTTTCACAGTCGTAGAAATTGTGTCTGCTAAGCACTTCGTCCAGACGTCCCACATTGTCCTTCAGGCGAGCGACCTTGTTGGCATAAAGCTGACGATACCATGCCGACACCTCGGCTCCGGGCAGCAGGGTCTCCAGTCCGGGCAGGATTTCCAGGAGATGTGGACTGGTAAGGGTCAGCTCTTCCGAAGACTTGGCCGCCCTGGGCAGGCGTACTCTCAGGGCATATTCGGCCAGGTAGGCTTCCCTGTTCCTCCTTTCCATGGAGGCCAGTTCACCGTCACTTGAATCAAAGGTGACCTTGAGATCTATTCCTTTCGAGAGCTGCCTGATGTCCACTCCATCGGGCGGGGTCAACACGCCCGGCGGGAACGACGGGTCGGGATCGCTCTCCAGGGGCGTTGGTGGATCGAGAGGCACGGACGGCGCCCTGTCCGGATCAGTCCCTTCCTTCTCCACAACGATCGTCTCCGAACCAAATACCTCCTTGAGCCCCCGCTTGACCTTTCCCCCCAGGGGCGTGAACAGGGTGACCAGACCGAGGATAGCCACGAGGGCCAGCCCAAGACCGAGGGCCGAAGCTCCCCAGGCGGAACGCTGGCTCTTGGATTTCTTACGGTTACGGGACATGGCGAAGAGGATTCACGAATCGTCCTCGGAGACGCTGCGGGGTCGATAACTCATCAGGTAGCGGATGACTGCCATGGGGAGGATGGAAAGCCCTGCGGCCAGCAGAGCCACCTTCAATCCCGGATAGGACCGGGCCCGGTCAAGTTGCAACGCCACCAGGGCATCCAGAACAACCTCTTCCCTGGGAACGAAGAACCACTCACGGGAGGGACTCTCCTGAGGCGCCCCCTGTCGCCCGGCGGCTTCTCCGAAGTTCGTATGGACCGGCCCCGGGCAAACCGCCAGGACGGGAATCTCGTGCTCGCGAAGCTCCAGGCGCAGGGCTTCCGAGAAACTGGTGAGGTAGGCTTTGCTGGCCGCGTAAACTGCAAAATCGGGGACAGGGAGCAGTGAAGCCAACGAACTCACATTCAGAACCGCTCCCTGCCTCGAGCGCAGCATATCGGGAAGAAACCCGTGCGTAAGATGAGTTGTGGCCGCCATGTTCAGGTCCAGCATCTGCTGCACCTTGCCCCAGTCGGCCGTCGTAAATTCACCATAGTCCCCCATCCCGGCGTTGTTGACCAGGAGGTTCGGTGCCCACTCTGTACCTGTCATCTGGTCGATTAATTTTCGACGTCCAGCTGCGCGTGCGAGATCCACCGGAAAGATGGCCACCTCCAGCCCCGGGTTGTCGGTTCGCAGTCTGGCCTCAAGCTGTCTGAGGACTTCCTCCCGGCGGGCAACCAACACCATGCGCCGACAGTGCGGTGCTAGCTGATGTGAAAACTCCTCGCCCAAGCCACCTGAGGCGCCTGTGATCAGCGAGCAGTCATAGAGCAGGCGGGCGGCCATGAGTTCCCTGTCCTGAACAGGTTCTAGCCCATCGGGGGTTGACCGGATTGCTGCTGATCCCGCGCTTGCGCGATACGCAGCGGAAGTCGCACCACCAGTTCGCCATCGATTGTAACATCCACATGATAGATTCCCTCACCGGGGAACTTAAGCCCCTGAAAGTTAAGAACGAGGTTGCGGGTCAGGAAGGGAACTTCATCGGGCACCTGAATCGGCATGTCGGCCCGGATGGGCATCTTGGATGGATCAACCGAATTCCCGTCCTCATCGATAATGTTGATCGTCATCTTGTGATCACCCGAATCCTCGGGAAGAACACAAATCCGCATGGCCAGGGAACAGTGGGGATGAACGACAGGGAGCTGGGGAGCCCGGAGCGCATCGAAGGTTCCATTGATGACCAGCTTGCCGTTCCCATAGTCGGCCGCGAAATCGCAGAGAGTTGCTATTTGAATATCCATTAAGCTTCAGAAAACTGCCTGTGTCTGACCCGTCGTGGAGAAAAGGTCCAGCGTCAATTGGATGACCTACTCGTCCTCCTCGACCGGGATCGCCACTGGCGCGTCATCGACTGGGATGGCAGGCAGGGCTTCCCCAACCGGATCGACTGGCTCGCCGTCCTCCTCGTGCGGTTCCACCGGGATGGCCCGGAAAATCTTGCCGCTCGGAATGATGACATTGCCATCCTCGTCCACAGGCAGAACAGCCGGAATGGCCGACTCACCTCCCTCTGGTTCCTCCACCACGATAAGCGCCTTGGATGGCGGCCTGATCATGTCCTTGATCTCACTTTTGAACTTCTCGAAAAAAACCGGGATCATGGGAGCCGCCTTGCGTCCCCCGGAAACCTTCTCGTTCGGATCCCCTTCGTAGAGCACGGCAAATGCCAGTCGCGGGTTCTCGGCCGGGAAAAAGCCGGCATACCAGGCAATCTCCTGGTTGTTAGCCGGCCTCCACTGGCCAGTGCCCGTCTTGGCGCACACCTCGACGAAGCTCAATGAACCCCTCCGACCCGTACCCCAACCGGCATGTGCCACGTCATACATGCCCTGGTGCACCACCTGCACGGCGTCAGGATCCAAATGAAGCGGATTACGTGATTGGGGTTCAGATGCCTGCAGCACTCCTCCGGTGGGATCCTGCACCTGTCGGATCATCTGCAGCTTGGGAAGGACCGAACCATTCGCAATCCCCGCCATGGACTGAGCCACCTGGAGCGGAGTGGCCTCCCAGGCCTGTCCGATCGAGTAGTTCGCAGTATCTCCATCGGTAAAGGGCCTGCCAAATCGTTTCAGGACATACTCGTTGGTAGGCACCCGGCCCGACGATTCTCCAAAGAGCGGCAGCCCTGAACGGGACCCGTAGCCCAGCCTGCGGGCCGCCGACAGAAAGGCACTCGGTCCCGTCTTGATCCCCACCTGGTAAAACCAGCAGTTGTTGGAACGGGCGATCGCGCGAGTCACATTCATCAATCCCTCCGGCTCGCGGGTCCAGTTCCACATCTTGGCAGGTGGTCTCCTGCCGACTTCGATGTAGTCCGGGCAATCGATCTCGGTCCATTCCTCCACCACTTTTCCGGTGAGCGCAGTCAGGGCCACCACCGGTTTGAAACTGGAAGCGGGCGGATAGAGCCCCTGGAAGGCTCTTCCAAACATCGGGCGGCTCTCATCGTCGGTGAGAGTCTTGAGCTCCTCGTTGCTGATCCGGGGAATCCAGATGTTGATGTCGTAACTTGGTCTCGAAGCCAGGACCAGCACCTCTCCGGTGGGAATGTCGATGACTACGAATGCTCCCCGTTTGCAATGGTCCCTGAGAACCTTCTCGGCATGCCGTTGCCAGTCCAGATTAAAGGTTGTCACCACCGTGTGGCCGATGCGCGGCCGCCGCGTCAGCTCATCACGCAGCTTCCTGCCCCCTGAATCGAAGATCACCTTGCGCTCACCCGGACGCCCCGTGAGTTCCTGATCCATCGTCTTCTCCAGGCCCGCATCCCCATAGGTGTCTTCAAAGAGAAGGTCGCCGTGCACGATGGGGCCATTCGGCAACCGCCCCTTGCTACGCACGTATCCGATGATATGCGCAGCGGAAGCCCCTCCGGGGTAGTGTCGGTGGTAGACCGGATGCATGACCAATCCCGGAATGAGCTGCTCCTTGAAGGACTCCTCCTTGTCAGGAGGCACGAGAGAGGCGGCAAAAATGAGCGGTAGCCAGCGGCGGTGCTTGTAGTGCGAGAGGAAGACCTCGTCCGTGACATTGTAGTCCCTTCCCGCCAATCTCGAAGCATGCGTCAGGCGCTCTCTCGCCCAGGCAATGATCTCGGCATCAACCGGGTCCGGGAAATGCGCAAACTGAATGGCAAACTGATAGCCCACCTTGTTCTGAGCGAGAGGCTTGCCATTCCGGTCCGTGATGAGACCCCGGGGGGCCGGAATACTGAGGGTCATGGTCCGGGCATCCGGCCGGGTCAGCACCGAGGCATCATCCGCCCCTTTCCCTTCGGTCGCAGAGTTTTTGGCGTCCTCCTTGCCCAATTCCTGCCCCCAGAGAAGACCCGAAAACACCGGGACCAGGACTGGAAGGAGAATCCGGCAGCTTCGCATGGTGGAGGCCCGCGACTCTAGCCCACCTCGACCCATTCAGCAATGCCGGGAATTTGTCGTCCGCCATAAAGCACATCCCGGCCCCTCATCCACCTTCCCGGAAGGCAGTTGGCTGCAATTTTCCCGCCATGACCACGCCTCAATCGGGACTGTCGACGCGGAGGCGGATAAAGCGCGGAGTAATCCCGTCGTAAGCAAACAGATCGTCGGCCTGGATCCACTCGCCCTGATCCATCGCGGACATCACGGTCTCGGACACCAAGGCGGGACCCGACTGCCAGGAAACGAGATCGGAGGAAACCTCCGGAATCACCTGGTAATCCTTCGCGAGATAGGGCCGGAAGTAAACCAGGCTCAGTTCCCCGCCAGGGGAACGGAAGGGTGCTACCAGGGCATCAGCGTCAGCAAGATACGGGTCCATGCCGAGGGCGAACTCAACCAGATTGGGCACTCCGTCCCCGTCCTCATCAGCCACTCTGTTCGCTCCGGCAGTATCCGGATCTCCAAACTGTCGCACCGCCCACGCCTGGTAGGAATCCCGGAAAATCACGGTCACTTCGCCGGTTTGGACCGGACCTGCATCGGGAGTAGCGACCAGCACGAATGTGTAGCGCCCTGCGACGGGCACGGTCACCGTGGTGTCCTCATTGCTCCCGTTCCCGAAGGTGGCCACCGCAGGACCGTTCTCAAGGATCCAGTTGAGCGTGACGGCGGCACGATCAAGGGGGCCGTAATGGACGGTGGCATTGAGGGTCGCGCCAGCCGGCAGGGCGATTTCCTGGTCCACTCCACCAAAAACAAAGAACCCGCTTCCGGCACCGGGTGACCCTCCCCCCGTCGCTGCTGACGTCCAGCTCTCCTTTTCACCCCACCTGCCGGGATTGCCGTATTCATCGACAATCACCAACGAGCAACCTCCACCATCAGTGGAGGGATACCACCAGTCCCGGTAGATGAAATCGTGCACCACCGCATTGAGATCAACGATCTCCAATCGCAGGCGATCCTGGTCATTGTCAAGTTTTCCGGACCACTCTCCGGCAACGTTGACCCCGAAGCCATGGACCGTCTGGAAGACATCCTCATCTGAAACCACCACGGCATACTCGCCCGGCGCGAGGATCATGTCCGGAAACTCAAACTCAATTCCCTTCGTAAACTCGACTCCATCGAGATTAATCGGAAGATCCCCAACGTTGCGGACTTCAATAAACTCGGAATCGCCAAGCGGGACAGGGTGATACATGATTTCCGTGATCCGGAGAGACTCCAGAACATGGCTTTCAGCGCTCAAGTCCGTGCTGTTGGAAAACCCGGGAGTCGGAACCGCAAACTGGACGTAGAGCGACGCTCCGTCCGTTGCGCAACCCTGCGATTGGTCCGGGGCATCACACTCGGTATGGATCCGATCAATCTCCACCTGGTTGGATCCATAAATTGCCACCCACCCGTAGGCGGCATCCAGCTTGAAGGGCAACTCCGAGGGACTGTTGGCACTTGCCCCCACCGCCTCCAGAACTGCGAATCCCCCACCCCCAACGAAACTCAGGGCAGGCAGGACAGCTGACTGGGTAAAGTTGAGTGGATCATCGGTGATGAGTGCCCCTCCGATTGAGATTGGCAACGGTTCCGGATTGTAGAGCTCCAGGAAGTCCTGGGTGTAGACAACCTCTGGCTTACTCAACCACTCATTGAGACGCAATCCCGCTGGATTCCCCAGGGAGTGGGGTTGGTTGAGCGCCCCAGGGGTAGGCAGAGTCAAAACCCAGTTATTCTCTCCCGGCCCGGTCCGACCGATGGACAAATTCTCCACCTGGGGACCGAAAACCACCGAATCCACCAGCGTCCCGGCGGAGTTGAAGAGCAAGACGTATTCCCCGGCGCCATTGAGGGAGAATCCAAGATGGATTCCCTGCCCCGTGCCCGAATCCGCATAAAGCATGAGGCGCTGACCACTGCCGATTGACGTTCCGGCGGGAAAAACGAACTTACGAGGTTCAGAGGGATCGTCCGTGATCGAATAGCCGCCGAGGGAACGGGTCAATCCCGTGTTCGCCAGCTCTATGTAGTCGGGAAATTTTCCATCCACTTCATGGGTCGATTCATTCACGGCAAGCACCTCGCTGAGGAAGAGCGTCCCATGGGGGGAGTTCTCGGAGGTCAGGGTAGTGGGACCCAGGAGTGGAGGAGCGGGTCCCAGCTCCCCGTCCACTACCCCCCGCACATAAGTCCGCCGGGCGTCCATGAAGTCGATGAGATCATCAATCACATTCTGCGGAACCCAGCCCGAGAGATGATTGGACAAGAGAGCATCAAAGCGCCTTTTCGAGAAACTAGTCTGGATCAGGCTCCGCAGGGCCTGGAAATAACGGATTCGGATGGCGGGTTCCTCAAAAAGCGGAACGAGCGGATCGAGGGTCTGTCCTGATCTCACCATGTCGAAGAGAGTGTGCTCCGGATCGGTGATGCGCGACCCGTCTCCCCGGCCCAGAATGGTGTCCAGGTCGTGCGGGATGAACAGAAACCTCGGATCGACCACTCCGCGATACATGCTGTAGTCGTCGTCGGTCCCGTTACTGGCGTTCGTCTCCCCGTTCGCTATGAGTGTTTCTACTGCGAACCAACGCATCCACTGATCAAGATTGGCTACGACCTCGACCTGCTCGATGTAATCCGGATCGTTATCCGCCCGGTTCATGACGCGGAGAAACTCATCGAGATCCGTCCAGTCATTCTCCGAGCCATTGGTCTGCTTCCCCCATCCATCGCGTGCATATCGGTCCAGGTCCCCTCCGCGGTAGGCCCAGTTCACATCGGGACGCACCTTCTTGTAGAGATTGCCCTGTGGATCACTGCTCATTTTCTCGTCGACAAATTCGAAGTTGAGCGGCTGGAGATGCACGAAACTTCCGTAGTCTTCCTGTCTGTCCCTGGCCGGATCGTTACCATTCTGCCGGAACGCGATGCGCTTGCTGTCGGGAGCCGGGAGATCACTTGCCTGGAAGAGCTTCATTCCAATGAATTGAAGCCAGGTGTACTGTGTATTCAGATTCATTTGGCTCGACCCGTTCCACGGCCTGTCGCGGGGAAGGTTGACCCGCATTGGCGGCGGATTGTCCTGGCGACTGCTTGCTCCCCGCACCCGCACCCCGCACTGGTAGCGCACAACCGGACCACTGCAATCGTCTGCAATAAGGGTGCAGTGGTGCTGCGCGTTCGAGTCACGGTCAACCCCCGAGAAGACCTGGTTTTCGGCCCTGGTCATGACCAGTCGGTAGATGCCTTCTCCCTCCGGATTGGGTTCATCATCGACCTGGTAGTGCAGGTTGGCCACCTGCCCGATACTGGTAGGTGCCGGCCAGGTCCGGACGTTGCTTCCATCGGTGGCCGAAAGGTAGAACTCGATGATCGTTGCATCATCCATGGCAGGCAGGGTCGCCCCGAACACCCCGTCATTGGCATCCCCGTCATCGTGCAAGCCGTCATCCGCCATCGGAACGACTGAGAACTCGGGGGCTTCCAGAACCGAAACACGGTAGAAAAGGGTGGCCGACAGACCACTCATGGAGGTGTCACGCAATCTCGCCCGGATCGTGACGGTATCCGTGGAGCGGGGAACGAGAGGACTGTGCATGACGTCCTGGATCAAGGGTGCCATCGCATCTTCATTCAGGGCCGCCGAATTGACTGCCCCGGGAGTAGCCCCCCCCTCGCTCGCCCGCCAATTCTGGCCCGACTTGTTGGTCAGTCCCGTCTGAATCAGTTCAAGGGACTCCCCCTCTCCGTCATGAGCCGCCTCCCAGATCCAACCGGGCTCCCCGGTGTCCGTCACCCGTGTCCGGGTGGCCCACTCTCCCTGGTCATGATAACCCACCTCATCGACCTGCTCCTCCTTTTCGTCGATCAGTCGGATATTTTCCCCGCGATTGCTCAGAGAGCCGGTCCACCCGCCCGTGAGCAGGTCAACTGCGCCATATATGGCGGTAAATTCAGCCGGATCGGCAGCCACCACCAGGAACCCCCCGGCCGGGATGGTGAGATCCGGAAAGGTGAAGTCTATCCCATTAGTGAAACTCCAGTCCTTCACCCTCACGGGACCGTCACCGATATTCACCAGTTCAAGAAATTCGTGGGCGACATTCCCACTATCCGGGTGGTACATGATCTCATTGATCACGATCGCGTCGGACGCTCCCCCAATCTGGATGGTCACCTTGCCAGGATCAGAGCCTAGAGAGCCATCGCGCACCCGGTAGGTGAAATTGTCCGTCCCCGCGAATCCAGGTGGGTGGGTGTAGGCGAATGATCCGTCTTCGTTCAGGACGACCTCCCCGTGGACGGGTGGATTCACCAGCGCCGCGACCAGGGCGGTGCTGTCGATATCGAAGTCGTTCGCGAGCACACCCGCCTCTGCGCTGATGACCAACTCCTCGTTCAGGATGGCCCGGTAGGAGTCATCCACAGTCACGGGAGGATCGTTTATGCCCGAAACAGTGAGGTTCACCGCCACGGGACCGGAAGCGCGCACCCCGTCCATCACAGTGTAAGTGAAGGCATCTATTCCCTCGAAATCCGGTTCCGGGGTATACGAGAACGATCCGTCCTGGCTCAGGACAAGTAACCCGTGGGCGGGTGGAGAAAGGAGAATGGCGGTAAGGGGATCGTTCTCGGCATCGCTGTCATTACTCAACACCCCCCCGGCCGGTGCAACGGTCCTGGGAGTATCCTCCTGCACCCCGTAAGTGTCGGCCACCCCGTTGGGGGCGCGGTCCAGATGAATGGTGACCGTGGTGTCCGGCGAAGCGAGAACCCCATCGCTCGCACGATAGGTGAAGGTCACTGATCCGGGACTTCCGTCGACTGCACGATAAAAGAACGATCCTTCCGGACTCAGGATCAGGTCACCACTCGTCGCAGGGTCGACCAATTCAGCCACCAGTGCCGTTCCATCGGGATCAAAATCATTGGCAAGAACTCCATCCTGCTCATCGACCATGATCCAACCGCCCGGATCGATGGCATACACATCGGAAATGGTTTCCGGGATGTCTTCCGCGTTGATCACATTCAGGGTAACGCTTTCCACCCGTGAAACCGACTTGCCGTCCGAGACCGTGTAGGTGAAGGAGTCCGGGCCGAAATAGTTGGGAGCCGGCAGATAGCTGAATGATCCATCTCCATTGAAGGTGAGAACCCCGTGCGAGGTAGAACTCACCAGGGTAGCGGTCATGACATCCTCATCGGGGTCCACATCATTCACCAGAACTCCCTGATTGGCACTGCGGACATACTCCGTGTCTTCCCCGGACGAGTAGACATCGGGTTGCGTCTCAGGAATATCGTTGAGTCCCGGCAGGACGTTGATTGTCACCATCCCCAGCGAACTGGCGACTCCGTTACTGGCGCGGTAGACAAAGCTATCCTCTCCTTCGAAATTCAAACCCGGCGTGTAGAGAAACGTCCCATCCGTATTGAGGAGAACTGATCCATGAGCCGGACCGCTTTCCACGACGGAGGCCAGGCCCATTCCGTCGAGATCAGTGTCATTGTCCAGTAATCCATTCTTGGCATCGCGCACGATTTCCAGTTCCAGATTGAAGCTAAGGTCGGAACTTCCCCGGTCGGCCTGGTGAACCTCCACCGCGAGGGTGTTATCCCCCTCCACGAAAAGACCGGGCGGGACGGGAGGGAGCACAATCTCGAGATTACCGTCATCTGCCACACTCTGCTGGGCAAAATCGTCGTAGGATGGATCGGCACCTATATTGTCGATCCCGATCTGCGTTCCATTGAGAAATACCACGATCCCGTCATCGCGAAAAACCCGGCAGGCGGCGCTCACGATTGCATCCACGCCCTGGACCGTGAAGGTGCGGCGAAAGTAGGCGGTGGGGTGCACGTTATTGCGATCCCCACCAAAACCAATCTCGGTATCCTCGTCACCGTCACCATACCCCAATTCTGCCGGACCACTATTCCACTGCGAGTCGTTGTAGCCGGGTTCCCGCCACTCCCTGCCAAGATCCGTGCCCGTATCGTTGAACCTCCATTCGACTCCATAAGGCACCACCGTTTCCACGCTCCCCCCCGCACCCCCCGCTACACTCACTTCAAGGGCTTCGTTTTCCAGGGCCACATAACTGTCATCCTGGATGACCGGCGCATCCGGACGAGGATCCACTCTCAGAGTTACCACCGTCAACCCGGACTGCAGAGATCCATCGCTGGCGCGGTAACTGAAGCTGTCTGTGCCGAAGAAGTCATCATCAGGCGTATAACTGAAGGTTCCATTCGGATTCAGAGTGAGCGATCCGTGCTCCACGTCCTCTCCCTCGATCGCGCTCAAACCCTCATTTTCCGGATCACTATCGTTATCGAGCACCCCCTCGCCCGGAAGGTCCACGGCTAGCGATGCGTCTTCGGCAACGGCATAAGTCTCCGGGAGCCCAACCGGCGGATCGTTAACGGCCTGCACCTCTATGGTCACAGTGGCTGGCTCCGAAGTGCCGCTCGCATCCGTGACTTCATACGTAAAACTGTCCGTTCCAAAGAAATTGACCGCGGGAGTGTAGATGAACACGCCATCGGGAGCCATATTCACCACGCCATGCTCCGGCGGGAGCACCACCACTGCGGTGGCGTTCCCTCCCACCGTGTCGTTCTCCAGGACTCCTCCCCCACTGTCAACCCCCTGCGTCACTAAGACATCGTCGAAATAGACACGGATCTCCTCATTGGCTCGACTGGTGCCATCGCTGTAAGCACCCAGGGAGAACGTGTGATTACCCGCCTGTAACGGCACGCTGAAGTTAGTAGATTGCCACCCGGAATCCCCCCCGTCGTTGATGTGCACCAGGGAGTTGTTCGTGTCATCACCATAGCGAACACCATCGATCTCAAGAATCGCTTCTCCGAACTCGCTGCGTTCAAGTTGCTCGGTATTAACCAGACGATAGCGGAAACTGATCTCCAAGGCAGAGGCCGCCGCCAGGGTAAAGCTCTGCATGAAGGCCCCCGACGTCGCGTAGGGAGCCACTACAGACGGATTTCGGTTATCGAGCCCACCGATCACCACCCGCATTCCGGCCCCCGAAAACCCACCCGACGGATCGACAACCCCTGCCGCATAGGCGGGTTGGTTTGTCCCGAAGGCATCGTCCACGAAGACAAACCCTCCCCCTCCTCCCTGTAGACCGATATCGATCCCGATGTCAGAACTCCCAAGACTCCCCTGATGAACCTCGACTGCAATGGTGTTTATCCCTGCCACCAGCACCCCGGCCACGTCCAACTCCACCTCGTTGTATATCAACTCGTTGCCGTTCAGGGCGAAGGTGTTGGAATCGATCGCGGTGTTCGGCATGAAGATCGATCCCACCTCCACTCCGTTGATATAGATGATGCAGCCATCGTCCACCGCCAGATTCGCTACCCAGTCCCCCTCGGCAGCCTCCTCTGCGGTGAGGGTGAAAGTGTTCCGAAACAGGTAGGTGGTGACTAGGTTCTGACCATTGGGTCCAGTTCCGATTCCAAGGAGAAGGTCGGGAGTGTCCGGAGGAAAGGCTTCAACAGTGCCACCCTGCAACGGAAGCGATCCGGACAACCAGGGCCCGATGCTCGATGACGCGACCTCGAAGTCCAAGCTGTTCCAGTCCCTTCCGGCGCCATCCACCGGATAGCTGTGATCCACGCCCTCCTGATTCTCCAGTTTATCGAGGTAATCCCAGTCTCCATCAAAAACCGGAATGAATCCTCCCTGATTCGTGTCGAAATCCACGGAAATAATCGGACCCGATCTGGTGTTGAGAACGAAATCCTCGGTAGCATCGTAGTGGTCGTCCACTGCCACCGGGGCCGCAAACCCTGCCGCCACAGACAGCAGCCCCGGGAAGACCGGGGCCCACCTGACGGGAATGCATGAAGGGAAGGGGGACGGCATGGAATTCTCCATCAGGAGCACAATGGGGGAGGAAGCGGAACGATCCGGTGGATTGTGACATACACCCTAAACCTGCAAACAGGACCCGGTCAATACACGGGACCGCTCAAGTCCCAGGGCGCAAGCGCCCCATCCCCGGAGAATCCCCCCTCTCCTCCCCCTCCCGGGTTACCAGTTCCAGGCCTTTGGATTGCTCTTCTTTCCTTGCACTATTTCGGCAGGAAGAAAGATGAATTCAAAATCCCGGCTCTGCTGCGGCGCCATACGGAAACGCACCATCTTCCGGACCCTCTCTTCCACCGTACGAACCGTGAGATCTGCAATAATGGTGATATCTCCATCCTCATCCGGAAACACTTCAAGCTCTCCCGGGATCTGATACTGCGCGAAGACTTCACCGGGACTGCCCTTCAGGGGGTGAAACTCAACCGTCTTTCCCAGCAGGTTCTGCGGATACCATTCCTTCCGCTGGGTAATCTTCGTTTCCACCTTCACCCGGTGCACGGTCAACCCCTTGTGGTATCCATCGTCTCCCTCCGCCTCGATCCGCCAGAGGAATGGCCCCTTGAGTGTGCCCGATCCTGCCGTATAGACACCCGCCGAGAGGGCAAAACCCGCCGTTCCTCCGAGCGGTTTCACCGCACTGCGCACCAGAGCCCGGTTAACCTCCACTCCCTGCTCTCCACGGTAGGATGAGCGATCCGTAAGGACATGGCCGCAGGAAGTGCAGAGCAGGGCAAGCGCCATGCCACCCGCCACCCTTGGACACCCTCGCCATCCTGCTCCGGCCCTGACCTTCCACCTCGCCATCAAAGGGCAGCATTGTCACCCCTGCAGATCAAGTCACGACGTTTTTCCCTGCCCGGATTTTTCCCTGTTCTTCCGAGGACAGCTTGCCAAAGGTAATTCCCGAGAGAAGCTCCCATCCACCATGCCCGAGTTCAACACCATCGCCATTGTTCTTCTGGTCGCACTCCTTCTCCTCTGGAATCTCGATTTCCTGGCCACCCTGCTCAACCTGGGTTCCCTCAAGCCGGAACTGCCCGGGGAATTCACTGATGTCTACGACGCGGAAAAATACGCCAAGTCCCAGGAATACACCCGGGCCCATTCCCGCTTTGGCATCATCTCTTCCATCACCTCCCTGACCATCCTGCTGGTCTTCTGGTTCGTCGGTGGATTCAGCTGGCTTGATACCTGGACGCGCTCCCTGGAACTGGGCGACGTCACTACCGGCATGGCCTATGTCTTTGCCCTCCTCCTCGGCAACTACCTCCTCACTCTCCCCTTCACCGTCTATGACACCTTCGTCCTGGAGGAGCGGTTCGGGTTCAACAAGACCACCCGCCGGACATTCCTCGTCGACCAGATCAAGTCGATCGTCCTCATGACCCTTATCGGCGCGCCTCTCCTCGCCGGCATCCTCCTCATCTTTCATCATGTTCCACAAGCATGGTTCTGGGCCTGGGTCGCCTTCAGCATCTTTGTCCTGGCCATAACCTATCTCGCCCCTTCCCTCATCATGCCGCTCTTCAACAAGTTCGAACCGATGGAGGACGGTGAACTCAGGGATGCCATCTACAGGATGGCTGAAGAATGCGATTTCCCCCTGACCGAAATCACAGTCATGGACGGTTCCCGACGTTCCGCCAAGTCCAACGCCTTCTTCATGGGATTTGGCAAGAGCAAGAAGATTGCCCTTTACGACACCCTGGTTGAAAACCACTCCACCGAGGAACTGGTTGCCGTGCTGGCTCACGAAATCGGACACTTCAAGCGCAGGCACATCATCCAGCGCCTGATCCTTTCCATCCTTCAGTTCGGCCTCCTCTTCTACCTTCTCGGGCACCTCATCAACCCCGAAAGCGGCTTCGCGCAGCAACTTTTCGCCGCCTTCGGCATTCCCGCCGACCACATTTCTCCGCATGCCGGACTCATCTTCTTCGGCATCCTCTTCAGTCCGGTCAGTCGTTTCCTGGGCATTCTCCTCAACGCCTGGTCACGCAAACACGAGTTTGAGGCGGATGCCTACGCCGCCCAGGTGCAGAAGACCCCTGATCACCTGATCACCGCCTTGAAGAAACTCTCCGCCGATAATCTTTCCAATCTCACCCCGCACCGGTTCCGGGTCATCCTCGACTATTCCCACCCGCCCGCTCTCGTCCGGATCGCCGCCCTCCGAAGCCTTGCACCGATATCAACTCGTGACGGAGCTTCCAGGTGACAAGACTCCTCCTCACCCATCTCAGCGCGGCCCTCGCCGGAGGACTGATCATCTTCCTGCTCGTTGCCAGGGATAACCGACCGGATCCTTCCGGTCACCGATCTCTCAGGGAAGTGCCTGATCGTCCCGGCAATTCCAGGCTCCCCTCTCGAAAATCATTCCGGGTCCCCGGATCTTCTGCTTCCGTGGGATCCTCCGGGAAAGAGCAGCGAAACGATTTCTCCGAGATGGAGGAGGCCGAGGAATTCCTTCGGCAGGCAGGCCTTCACCACCCCTCCAGGTCCGAGCTGGAGAATTATCTTTCCTCCCGCAATCATTCTGCCGAGGCGTGTCTCGCGGCCGGATTGATCCTTCAGGATACCGAACTCCTGAAGGAGGCTCTCGACAGGGAGCCCTCCAATCCCCACGCCCTCTTCACCCTCGCTTCCCGCGAGGACTTTCCCTCCTCCCAACGCCTGGCCTGGGCCGCACAGCTTCACGAGCTGCAACCGGAAAACGCCCTTGCTTCCTATCTCATCGCCAAGCTCAACTGGGAAGCCGGGGAAATCGACTCTGCACTCGAATCGCTTGACCGGGCACACCAGCAGCCCGGCTTTGAGAGCTTCGCCTCTGAATCCATGATGGCAGTGACGGACGCGCTTCGCGCCACTGGAAGCAGTCCAGGCGGGGCAGCCCTCTACAGCTCCCTGACAAGCGAAGTGCCCCACCTCTCTGAACTGCTTTCCCTGAGCAGGAACCTGCAGGAGTATTGGCAGGAGGCCCCGCCGGAGGAGACTGCCATCCTGAGAGAACAAAATGCTACCCTCGGGGCGCGCCTGGCCGGGAGCGCGGAATCCGAATTCATTATTTCAGAATTGGCCGGCCTCGCTATCCAGAACAATGCCTACGAGAACCTTCCGCAGGATGCCCCCTTCCCCCTCGATGGTATTGACTCCCAGCAGTTGGAACAATCCATCGAGCAACGCCGGACTCAGATTCGGGAACTCTATCAGGCCGATCCGATTGAAATCCTGCGCACCTCGCCAGACATGATCGAGGGCTACGCCATGCGTGTTCATGCCCTTGGCGAGCTTGAAGCCCTGAGTTGGCTCCGCTCACATGCCCAACCGCCCGGGGAATAAGAAAACATCCCTTCCCAGTCTCCTCACTCCGCACCAACTCCGCGTCTTTCTCGATTACTCTGATCCTCCCATCCCCGTCCGCATCCAGGCCCTCCGCGCCCTTCCCCAAGGGATCTCCTCGTGATTCAGGTGGAGGAGTGAAGCCCGTGCTCAAACGTCTCTCTGCCCCAATGAAGAATCTCTTCCCTCTCCTCTTCTTTGCGGCGATCTTCCTCACCGCCTCCGCCCACCGCATCCAGGCGAAGGAGCCCGGCCCCTTCAAGGTCCTCACCTACAACGTCCTCTACGGCTTCAACTTCCAGAAGTCCACTGACCTCGGAGCGCAATGGATCAAGGGCCAGCATGCCGACCTGGTCGCCCTGCAGGAGATGACCAAGTACACCCAGGTCAGGCTCACTGCCCTGGCGAAGAAATGGGGTCACCAGCACTCCGTCATCCTGAAAGAGAACGGCTTCCCGGTCTGCCTCACCGCCAACTCTGCCATCAAAGTGATCGAGAAACGTGTCGAGGACATGTGGCACGGATATCTCCACTGCAAAGTGCGTGGAGTGAACATCTTCGTGGTGCATCTCTCGCCTTCCAATCACAATGTTCGTGTCAGGGAAGCGGGCATTCTCTGCGCGAAGGTGAAACTCCTCCTCGCCGCAGACCAACGGGTCATCATCATGGGCGATTTCAACTGCAACTCACCCCTCGACCGGGATTGGCTTGAAACGCAACCGAGCACGCAGGAATGGCGGGAGAAATTGCCCGACAACGCCGATCCCGGCTACCTCACCATGAGCCAGTTCCACGCAGCCGGCCTCTATGACCTCGTCCACGAAAAATGCCCCGCCGCCCAGGTCCGACTCGGCACCTTCTCGACCCGCATCAAGAAGCAGGACCGCCCCGGCGACCGCTGGCGCATCGACTTCATCCTCACCGACCCCACTCTCGCCCTCCGCTGCATCAACGCTGATACCCCGCGCGATCCCGTCCTCCACAAGATCTCCGATCACTTCCCGGTCCAGGCCACCTTCCGTTGATCGCATTCTCCCCTATGATTTCCTCAGTCTTGAAATCTGGGTCTGAAGTGATTTGGAGCTTGGAGACTTGAGCTTCGGCAACACTCCACCTGCCTCGACCGCCTCATTCCTTGCCCCAAGTGCTCAAGCCTCTCCCTTGATCGGCACTGCAATTGCTTCGCACTCCTTCTCCCAGCCAGGAAAATTCCATACATTGGGAAATCCCCTGCACTGCGCCGGCTTCACCTCGTGAATGCGGCATTCATCCCCCTCCAGCATGATGCACTCCGAACTCGCGTCCTTGTCCACAAGGGACAGACCGGTCCGGTTGGCCCGGATCCTCGTGAACGCCTGGACGAATTCGTGTTCCGCCATCCCCAGGAAGACTGCCATCTTCGCAATCTCCGCATCCTCCACTGCCACGTCACCCGCCCACCTGCAACAGGCAGCGCAGCGCTGGCAGACGTAATGATGCCGCAGTTTGCTGGACACTAGGCGGGGGAGTCCCGGATCAGGCAGGTCACCGACTGGCGTAGGCCGGCCCCTGAATGGTGATCAGGTCGTGATACTTCTTCACCTTTGCCTGAAACCCGCGCCACTTTCGACCGGGCCTTCCATTATCGAGAAGGAAATGCGGGCAATTCTTGTGCGCCGGGCTCATCCCGCGGCGCGGCCAGTGATAGTGGGGCACCACCTTCGTGAGCGGGATATCGTATTTGTACATCAGATACGCCGCCAACTTGGCGGTGCGATCAACCGTGCGGGTCCGGCTGTTACCCCGATGCTCGCACATTTCGATCCCGATCGAATATTTGTTCCCCGGCCCGTTGAGGTCAGCATGCCGTCCCGTGATATTGGTTGGCAAATGCTGCACTGCCCCATTCTCATCAACCGTGTAATGCCAGGACAGGCTCCCAAGCTTGCTTCCCTTCAGGGCCAGCGAGTGCCGCCAGGAATCAGCTCCCCTGCTCCAGTTCTGCGTGCTGTGAATCGTAATGTAGCGCGGTCGCATGCTGCTCTGGCCACGTCGCCCACGTGCGCTTCTCGGCAGGTAGTCCTTGTGCACCCTGACCTCAGCCAGAAGCGAGGTGGGCAACTTGAGCGGAACGGGAGCCGGTGCGGTCACCGACACGTTCTGGTAGGTCCGGTTCGGGGTCACCCTGATCGCTTTTGATCTCTGGCTCCCCAGGGCGTAGTGTTGCCGCGGTCCCCCCACAATACTGCCTCCATTGTAGGCGGCACCCTGGCCACTCAATTTCCCGCTTCCGGTTCCGGAACACCCCGCTACCAGGAGCGAGGCCACTACAGCACTTCCACTTATTGAATGAATGAGGGCATTCCCCATAGGTATATTATCGGTTATCGACAGGTTATGAACAAAATAACGGATTATTCACATTTGTGAAGATCTAAGTTGCTTCCCTCCCTCCCGCCTGCCTCTGTCGTGGCCGAATCAGCTTCGATTCCTCAATTTCAGTAATTGATTCCCCGGCGAAAGCCTTGGATTTCGCCTGGCACCACTGTGCCTTCGAACAACTTGTGGTGGATTCCAGGGGCACCCATCCTCTCTCTCTGGGCCCGATCGAAGCTCCCGCCCACGCCTTCCTGGCAGCCCTTCTTTCCAAGACCCTGGAACCCGCTTCCAGGCTCTGGATCCTCGGCGGATCGGCCCGTCACCGTGAACGACTGGCAATGGAGCTCCACGGCTGGCAGATCGATGCGGTCACCCTGCCCGATCCGCCCCTCGAGGACTTCGAAACGCAACTGGCGGATCCTGAGCGGGACGCCGAACGCCTGACGGCCTTTCAGCGCCTCCGTGAATATCCCAGGGATGGCTCATCGGCAGTGGCTCTCGCCTCGGCCGATGCCTTCGCTCACTCCGCGCCATCTCCCGAAGAGTTCGTTGCCTCCATTCTCAGCTTGCAGGTCGGCGGGCAGCACGATCCCGACGAGTTGCAGAAAACGCTCCTCGCGGCCGGCCTGGAGGAGGTTACCCAGGTCCATGCGCGCCAGCAGTTTGCCTGCCGCGGCGCAATCCTCGATATCTTTCCCGTGCAGGCTCCCGCTCCCCTGCGGTTCGAATTCTTTGACCGTGAACTCGAGTCGCTTCGGGAGTTCGATCTTGATTCGCAGATTTCGATCAGGCGACTCGATCATGCCGAACTCGTTCTCACTCCACCCTCGTTGGATCTGCACCTGGCGGACTGGTTCCGTGACGGCGATACGGTCCTCGCCCTGGATGAAGGAATCGAGGACGCCGACATCGTATTCACTGACGATCCCACCGGGAACGAATCGAATCTCGAAGCCTATGGCACTCCCTTTGCCCACTTCGACGCTGGCGACTTTATCCTGCATGAAGCACAGCAAAGCACGGTCTTTCATCACATCAACGACTGGCTTGCCAGCGGGTGGACCGTTTGCATCGCCGCCGCCACCAAGGGTGAAAGAGACCGCTTCCACGAACTGAGCGGCACCCATCTTCCGGCAGGGGGATACCACTTCCTCGATCTTGCCATCCCGGAAGGTTTCGTCCTGCGCTCAGCCAAACTGGCAATCCTCTCCCTCGCCGAACTGCTGGGCCGCTATCAAGCCACCGTCCGACCACCCCGCCTGCAGCACCTTGAGAAGGCACGTTCGCACTCCGCTGCCACCGAATTGGACCAACTCAACGAAGACGACCTCATCGTGCACGCCGACTACGGCATCGGACGCTACCGGGGGTTAAGCCGGGACGAGGAGGGAGAAGAGGAATTATCCATCGAATACCGGGACGGGAGCACTCTGCACGTCCCCATCGACCAATCCCACCTCGTTTCGCGCTACGTGGGGGGCGGAGGAAAGACTCCGCTCCTGAGTCGACTGGGTGACGGGCGCTGGAGCAAGGTCCGCAGGTCTGCGGAGGCCGCGATCATGGACTACGCTGCGCGCCTCCTGCGCACCCACGCAGAACGCGATTCTCAGAGAGGTCATGCCCATCCCACTGACACCAAGTGGATGTGGGAGTTCGAAAACTCCTTTCCCTTCACCGAAACCCCGGACCAGATCCGGGCCATCTCCGAGACCAGGGCCGATATGGAATCGGAACAACCCATGGATCGCCTGATCTGTGGTGACGTCGGCTTTGGCAAGACCGAGGTGGCCATTCGTGCAGCCTTCAAGGCGGTAACCGGCGGATCCCAGGTTGCGATCCTGGTCCCCACCACCGTCCTGGCGGAACAGCACTGGCGTACTTTCCGGGAACGCATGAGCGAGTTCCCCATCCGCATTGAACTCCTCAGTCGCTTCCGTAAGCCTAGTGAAATCGCTGAAACCATCGAGGGCATTGCCAATGGCGGCGTCGACATCGTGATCGGCACCCACCGCCTCCTTTCCGGCGACGTTTCCTTCCAGAACCTCGGCCTGGCAATCGTGGACGAGGAACAGCGCTTCGGGGTGAAGCACAAGGAGCAATTCAAGGAACGCTTTCGCCAGATCGACCTTCTCACCCTCTCGGCCACCCCTATTCCCCGCACCCTCTACTTTTCGCTCATGGGCGTACGCGACATGTCTACCATCGACACTCCGCCACCCAACCGCATCCCTGTTCACACTTCTGTCTGTGCCTATGACGAACGCATGATCCGGGACAGTGTGCGCCGCGAGCTGGAACGCGAAGGACAGGTTTTCTTCCTCCACAACCGCGTCCAGAGCATCGAGATGGTCAGGAAACGCCTGCAGGAGCTGGTTCCTGAAGCCAGGATCCTGGTGGGGCACGGACAGATGGGACGGGACGACCTGGAAGAGGTCATGCATGCCTTCGTCGACGGGAAGGCGGACGTCCTCCTCTCCACCACCATCATCGAAAGCGGTATCGACATCCCCAATGCCAATACCATCCTCATTGACCGGGCCGACCGCTTCGGATTGGCTGATCTCTACCAGTTGAGGGGGCGGGTCGGCCGTGCCACCCGGCGTGCCTATGCCATCCTCATGCTCCCCCGTGATCAGATTTCCACGGGCGATGCGAAAAAACGTGTGAATGCCATCAAACAATACACCGCACTCGGATCCGGCTTCAGGATCGCCATGCGCGATCTTGAGATCCGGGGGGCCGGCAAC
>DLRK01000043.1:0-8077 GCA_002501065.1 Akkermansiaceae bacterium UBA7890 | reverse complement strand
CCCGCCAGTCAGGCCATATCGCCGCGGTGGGCTTCGATCTCTACTGTCAGCTGCTTCGCCAGTCAGTCGAGCAACTGAGCGGCCGCAAGGTGCAGCGGCGGACTGATATCGTCCTCCGAGCCGACTTCCTCGCCTTCTCCGAATCGCGCTACGAGGGCTCTGAGAAAGAACAGCTTCCCGTCTATATTCCCGCCGGATACATCGCCGATTCCAAGGCCCGACTGGCGGCCTACCGAGAACTGGCCAGTCTGGCCGGGCAGGACGAACTCCGCAGCTACGAAGAGCGTCTGCGCGATCGCTTCGGACGGATTCCCGCACCTGCCCGTAACCTTATCCAGGTCAGCCGCCTCCGGCTGGAAGCGGCGGCGGCCGGCGCCGAAATGGTGGAAATCCGGGGGGAGCGCCTCATGGTGCAACGCAACGGAGGCTACCTGATGCTCGATAACCGCCACTTTCCTCGCTTGAGATCCAGAGATGCTAACAGTATGCTCTCTGAAGCAGTCGAATGGTTAGAATCCCTCAATCGACCATGAAATCCCTCCTCTACGCAACCACCATTCTGGCGACTCCTCTCATCGCCGCCCCGGTTCCCCTCCTCAAGACCGCCGCCACCGTCAACGGCAAGATGATCAGCACGCGGGAGGTCCAGCAGCAAATCGCCCCCACCATCGCGATGCTGATGGCAAAGTATCCGCGCCGCGGCGAGCAGTTCCAGAAGGCCATCACGGAAGCCCGCAGGGAGGTACTCGACCAGCTCATTGAACACAAACTGGTGCTCAGCAAGCTCGAGGAGAAACAACTGCAGATTCCGGATCACATCGTCAAACAGGAAGTCGAACGGTTCATCCGCATCAACTTCAAGGGGGATCAGGAGGACTTCCGCAAATACCTGAAGGCCATCAGGATGACCCGCCGGGAGTTTGAAAAGTCCCAACAGGAGAAGATCCTGATCCAAGCCTTCAAGCGCGAGCAGTTCAAGGATGTGGCGCCCGCCACCGATGCTGAGATCAGGAAGCGCTTCAACGAACGTGCGGGGGACCTGCGGGACCGCACCAAGGACAGGATAACCTTTCGCAAGATCTACATCCCGGCCATCGACCAGAACAACCCGATCGCCACACAGGAAGACCAACTCGCCCTGGCTGAAAAACTGGCAGTCCAGGTGAAGGGCGAAGCCGACTTCTCTTCCGTCGCCCAGACCCACTCCTCCGGCGCTTTCGCTGACAAGGGCGGCCTCTGGGAGGACACCCTCCGCTCCGATCTCGAGGTCGGGTTCGCCGACATCATCTTTGATGCATCCGAAGGCGCCATCCTGGGGCCGCTCAAGGACAGAATCGGATTCACCATTGTGAAGATCGTCAAGGTCAACCAGGGACCCCTCCCTGCCCTCGATACCGAGATGCGGGAACGCATGCGCACGGAGGTCGAGATCGAAAAACGCTCCGGTCGCTACGCGGAGTGGATCAAGATGCTCAAGCGCACCGCCATTATCCGGCGCAATGCATAACCGCCCTTCCCTGCGAAGGGCAGAAACACCATGCACACCGCTGTCTACGCCGGGAGCTTCGATCCTCCGACCAACGGACACCTCTGGATGATCCAGCGTGGTCTTGAGTTATTTGACCGCCTCATTGTCGCGATCGGCACAAACCCCGAGAAACATTACAGTTTCACCCTTGAGGAGCGCCTCGAGCTCCTGGAGGCATCCGTGCCCTCCTGTGAGCGACTCTCCTTCTCTCACTTCGACAACCGCTACCTTGTCGACTACGCCAAGGAACAGAGTGCCGCCTATATCCTGCGAGGTGTGCGCACCGCTGACGATTACGAATACGAACGCGTCATGCGCCACATCAATGCGGACCTGGCCCCGGAGATCACCACCATCTTCCTCATGCCCCCCCGGGACATCGCGGAACTGAGTTCCAGCATGGTGAAGAGCCTGATTGGTCCCGAGGGCTGGGAGGACACGGTGCGCCGCTACGTCCCGGATCCCGTTTTCGAGGCCCTCTCCTCGGCAGACAGAGACGTGTAGACAGGATCCGCACGGTTCCCATTCGTCTGTCGACTGTTCCCGGTTCCCTCTTTACTCTTCCCTCATGCAAACCCTCGCCATCGCACTTGGCGCCCTCGTCCTCTACCTGGTGGCCTATCACACCTACGGCAGGTTCCTGGCCCGCCGGATCTTCAAGCTCGATCCCGCGGCCCGGGTCCCCTCCGTCGAGATGGAGGACGGCACCGACTACGTCCCCACCCGCAAGGGCGTCATCTTCGGGCATCACTTCACCAGCATCGCGGGAACCGGTCCCATTGTCGGGCCCGCCCTCGCCGTGATCTGGGGGTGGGTTCCCGCCCTGCTCTGGGTTCTTTTCGGATCCATACTCATCGGCGCAGTCCACGATTTCGGTGCCCTCGTGGTCTCCATCCGCAACCGGGGCCAGACGGTGGGAGATATCGCAGGACGGGTCCTCAGCAAGCGCACCCGCCTCCTCTTCCTCTCCGTCCTCTTCCTCGCCCTGACCATTGTGCTGGCTATCTTCGGACTGGTGATTGCTAGCGTGTGGGATCTCTACCCGCAGTCGATTTTCCCCTGCCTCATCCAGATCCCTCTCGCCGTTTTGATCGGCGTCTATTTGCACCGGCGGGGCATCAACATTCTCATCCCCTCCATCATCACGCTGGGCCTGATGTATCTCACGATCTTCTACGGAAACGTGGGCGTTCTCGGGGTCTTCAACCAGATGCTCGGAGGCGAGCCCGGAGTGATCGGGGACGGAATCCCGACCATTGCGTGGGTAGCAATCCTTCTCATTTACTCCTACATTGCATCCGTACTGCCAGTCTGGACCCTTCTTCAGCCCCGCGACTTCATCAACTCTCTCCAGCTCATCTCCGCTCTCGGGCTCATCGTGATCGGTCTCGTGGTAGCTGGGTTGATCGGCGGAGCCCCCGCTGCGGACGGCGAACGACAGAGCCTCGAAATCGTGGCCCCCGCATTCCGGATGGCCCCCGAGGGCGCTCCCTGGATCTTCCCCTTCCTCTTCATTACCATCGCCTGCGGAGCCATCTCGGGGTTCCACTGCCTCGTCTCTTCCGGAACCTCCTCCAAGCAGGTGAAGTGCGAATCGGACGCCCAGTTCGTGGGCTACGGTTCGATGCTCACCGAGGGGTTCCTCGCCACCCTCGTCATCCTCGCCTGCGTGGCCGGCCTGGGGTTGGGGGCAAAGGGCGCAGACGGCACCCTCTTCGGGAGTGCCGCCTACGATGCCCGCTATGGATCGTGGGCTGCAGCGGGTGGCCTTGGCGCCAAGGTCGGGGCTTTTGTCGAAGGGTCCGCGAACTTCCTGACCGCCCTCGGACTTTCGGCCTCCTTCGCCATCGCCCTCATGGGTGTCTTCGTGGCCTCCTTTGCGGCCACTACCCTCGACACCGCCTGCCGCCTGCAACGTTACGTGGTGCAGGAACTCGCCTCCACCTTCGTCCCGCGCGAGACGGTCGGCAGCGCACAACTTCGCCTCAACCCCCTCAAGTGGCTCACCAACAAGCACGGCGCCACCATCTTTGCGATCGTGGTCGCGGGAACTCTTGCCTACATGCCAGGCAAGCCGGACGGTGTTCCCGGCACCGGGGGACTCCTCCTCTGGCCTCTCTTCGGCGCCACCAACCAGCTCCTCGCCGGCCTTGCTTTCCTCGTCATCACCTTCTGGCTCTGGCGTCGCGCACTCCCGGTCTGGTTCATCGTCATTCCCACCCTGTTCATGCTCATCTTGCCGGGCATCGCGATGTCGATGAACGTCGTGACCTTCGTCAAAGAGTCCCAATGGCTCCTCGCCGTCCTCGGTCTTGCCACCATCGCCCTGCAGCTCTGGATCATTTTCGAGGCCGTGGCAGCCTGGCCCCGGGCCCGGGGTGTGCTGGAGGATCTCTCCGGCTCCACCGAGTCCCTTCCGGAGGGAGGACGAAGCTGCTAGCGCCAGGGCTGCGATCTGCAGCAGTCGATCACCACTCGCCCGCCACCCGCCATTCCTCCAGCAACTCCTGGGGGCAATCGTCCAGAAACCGCGAGGGCCGCTGGATGACATCCCCCGTATAACTCTTGGGGTTGATCTGGGGATAGGTCAGGTAGAGCTCGTCCTTGGCCCTCGTGATGGCCACGTAAAAGAGGCGCCGTTCCTCCTCCAGCATGTCCTCGTCGTCCGCATCGAGCACCCGTCCGTTGGGAAACATGCCGTCGGTCAGGGAAATCACGAAGACCACCTTCCACTCCAGCCCCTTGGCCTGGTGGACGGAGGAAAGCATGACCTGTTCCCTGTCCTGCTCCGCCTTGCTCCCGCTGGGGTCGCCATCCACCGCCGACATCAGTGAGAGCTGCCCCAGGCATTCGAGAATGTCGTCAAAGCGGTCCGCATAATTCATCAGTTCCTCAAGGTCCGAACGCCGGTTCTCGTAGTTGTCGAAGGACTCCCGCATGACCTCGTCATAAACACCCTCCAGGACACTGAAAATCATCTCGGAGGGACGGGCGAATCCCTCCCCGGTCACCAGTTCATCGAGGGTATGGCCAAGCTGCTCCCAGTGGCTGGCCGATTTTCCGGGCACCGGGAGTTCGTCGAGGATGTCGGAAAAACAGGCCGGCGGCTCCTCCGCCGCTGCATGGGTGGTTGCGGCCCAGCCCCGCCAGAGCTTGTCGGCATTCTTTCCCCCGATCCCGGGCAGGAGACTCACCATCCGCTTGAAACTGACCTCATCCCGTCGATTGGTCACGAAGCGCAGGAAGGCCGCCACATCCTTGATATGGGCCTGCTCGAAGAAGCGCAATCCGCTCGTGATCTGGAACGGGATCCCCCGGTTCCGGAGCTCCATCTGCAGGGTCATGCTCTGGTGGTGCGCCCGGTAGAGCACTGCAATTTCCTCCAGTTCCACTCCCTCGTCCCGCAATTCCAGGATCCGCTGGGCCACGAACTGGGCCTGGGCATTGGGGTCCTCCAGCGGCACCAGGGCCGGCATCATGGCTCCGCCCTCGCGCGCCGCCTGCAAATCCTTTTCGAAGCGGTGGCGGTTGGCCTTGATGGCGGAGTTGGAGAGCTCGAGGATCTCCGGGACGCTCCGGTAGTTCTTCTCGATCCGGTAGACCTGCGCATCCGGGTAGCGCTCGGGAAAACTCAGGATGTTGTCCATGTCGGCCCCCCGCCAGGAGTAGATGGACTGTGCGTCATCACCCACCACCATCAGGCTCTGGTGTTCCCCTACCAGCAGGTCCACCAGCTCGCTCTGAACCTGGTTGGTGTCCTGGAATTCGTCCACCAGCACGTATTGGAAGCGCTTCTGGTAGAGGCTCCGCAATTCCTCGCTCTGCTGCAGGAGCCGGAGCGTAAGCACCAGAAGATCATCAAAATCCATCGAGTTGATCTGTCGCTTCTTCTTCCGGTAACGCCGCTCCACCCGTGCGATCTCCTCCCCCCACTCTTCAAAGTAGGGATAACGCTCCTCGAGGAGATCCTCCAGAGCGACCCCGGTATTCTCGATCAGGCTGAAGATCGAGATCAGGACATCAGGCTTGGGAAAGCGCCGCGCCGAGGTGTCGATCTCGCACTCCGCGATGACCGTGTTCATGAGCGACTTCTGGTCATCCCGGTCCATGATGGAGAAGGACCTGGTGAACCCGACCTCTTCCGCATGCCGCCGGAGAATCCGGTTGCCCACCGAGTGAAACGTTCCTCCCCACATCTCGCTGACATCCCGGGGAACCAGGGTTCGCACCCGCTCCTGCATCTCCTTGGCCGCCTTGTTGGTGAAAGTGAGGAGGAGAATGTTGCGCGGTTCGATACCCCTGTCCAGGAGGTAGGCCACCCGGTAGGTCAGCGTCCGGGTCTTGCCAGATCCCGCCCCCGCAATGACAAGGGCGGGCCCCGGGGGAGACGAGACCGCCGCCAGTTGCTGCTCGTTCAGCTCCTCGGCGAAATTGATCCCGGACGCACCTGTGGTGGTCGGGCGCTGCAGGGTGTACTCGCGCGCCATAGTTCCAATTCAGTCCCTTTTACTCGTCAGGAAAGGCCTCATCGGCGGAGGCATCGGCCTTCTCCTACGAGGCCCCTCCGTCCACCTCTTTCACGTGGTCCAGGTATGATCGCAACTCACGCTTAACTACCGGAAGCAACACATAGACACCGATCAAATTGAAAAGGCTCATGGCAAAGAGCATCCCATCGGAAAAATCGAGCACTTTCCCCAGACTCAGCGAAGCTCCGATCACCACAAATGCGCAGAAGATAAACTTGTAGACTAACTCCACGATCTTCCCCCTGCCGAAAAGGTAACTCCAAGCCTGTTGTCCATAGTAGGACCAGGAGATCATCGTGGAAAATGCGAAGAGAACCACACAGGCGAGAAGAATGTATTTGAACCACGGCACCACGCTTTCAAAAGCTGCCGAAGTCAGCTGAATACCTCCATCCCCCGCCGAGTATTCATGAACCGGAGCCGTAACCACGATCGCAAGCCCGGTCATGGTGCACACTACAATGGTGTCCATGAAAGGTTCCAGAAGAGCAACAAGGCCCTCTGAGGCAGGGTGTTTGGTCTTAACTGCGGCATGAGCTATCGGAGCAGATCCGAAACCCGCCTCATTGGAGAAAGCCGCTCGACGAATACCTTGGATGAAGGCCCCAATAAATCCTCCTGCCACGGCTGTCGGCACAAAGGCTTGCTGCACGATCGACGCAAAGGCTCCCGGCACCTCCGCCATGTTCGCCCCCAAAACGACTACGCACGCGAGAACGTAGGTGACCGTCATGACGGGAACGAGCTTGGAGGTAACCGTCGCAATACCACTGATTCCCCCAATAATGACAAGCGCGACAAGAACCGCGATCACTAGACCAAAAACCCAGCGATTTCTGCTGAAAAACCCTTTAGTTCTTTCAACCTCTGCCTCTTTGCCTGCCACCACGGCGGCAGCCTCTTGAATCTTCGTCGAATCCTCGGCAAGACGTACCTGTTCCACATTCAATCTTTCCTGAACCGAGGAAAGAGCCCCCCGGGTCGCCTCCTCTGTCCACTGGAACTTTTCCTCTTCCGCCTCGCTTTTCGCGAGTTCGGCCGCATCGGCGGACAGCTCGCCGCTACGAACACTCATCTCCTCCAAGAAAGTCAGGTCGGCCTTCGCTTTGGCCAGTTCTTTCTGAGCCTGCAGGTGCTCCTTGCTCTCTACCACGCCCAGAAGTTGCTGCCCGCTTTGATTAGCTTGGAACATATTGCCTCCCCCCAGAGCGGCCCCAACGCACATTATGGCAAAAAAGACTGCGAGAATCTTACCCAGTCCCTGCATGTCCCTCTCCTTGAAGCCATCCCGCAGATAATACATAGGCCCCCCAAAGACCTTGCCATTCACAATGGTTCGATATTTTACACCGAGTGTGCATTCCGCAAATTTGGACGTCATGCCGAGAAAGCCAGCCAATATCATCCAGAAGACAGCGCCCGGACCTCCTAGGGAAACTGCGATGGCAACACCGGCTATATTTCCCAGTCCGACCGTAGCAGAAAGAGCGGCAGTCAGGGCCTGGAAATGAGAAATTTCGCCGGGATCGTCCGGACTTGAGTACTTTCCCTTGATTGTTCGAAAAGCGAGACCGAATGCACGCAGGTTGATAAACCGAAAGGTTAGAGTGAAGAGCAGGGCGGCTCCAACAAGCCAAAGGAGAATCAAGGGCAAATCAATGGTCTTATCCTTTCCTGCCGGGATCTCCACGCTGACGAAGACAAACTTGAAGACCCAATCGGTCACCGGAGCCATTATCTCATTGATGCGCTCATCCATGGACTTGGCTTCCTCCGCAACAGGAGGCGCGGTGGTCGCATTGTCCTCCTGGGCGGAGACAATCCCAGTGACCGCAAAGAGAAGGACCCCAAGAAGTAACAGCCAGCGGAAGCAGAAGGAAAAAGACCCGGACTTCATCGTTCGAAACTGACAACTCAGTCAGTCTGGAACAAGGCCGAAGGAGAGTTTTGAGCTGCGGGTAGATAATTCTAAAAAGTTTTCCGCATCGACGCTCCCTGCCTTCACCGCAAGGATGCCCCC
>DLRK01000127.1 GCA_002501065.1 Akkermansiaceae bacterium UBA7890 | reverse complement strand
TTTTTTCCTGGCGGCAGCCTCGCGAGCAGCTTTGTCCGTGGCGGACTTCTTTTTTTCAGAGCTGTCCTTCTTGGCCGCGACGGGCTTTTTCGCCTTGTCCTTATTGTCGTCCGCCAGGGTCAGGCCGGGCAGGGAAAACAGAATGATGAGAGAGGGAATAATTGCTTTCATGGGAATTAGCGCATTGTTGTGCCGGATGCCACTACTGCGCCGGGGGAGGACAGCTTTCACAGAAAAGGTCAGATTCCATCCCGCTACTGTCCCTTTGACGAGGTTGGGGAAATTCTCCACCATGACGCTCATGCGCACAGTTCTTTCTCTCCTCTTCCTGACCTGCCTCACGGCGGTGTGTTCCGCCCAGAAGAAGAAAGGGCCCATGGCTCCCATCGCGGATGTCCCCGGGCTGCCGCGCGTGCTCCTCATCGGGGATTCCATTTCGACCGGCTACACCCTGCCAGCGCGCGAGGCGCTGAAGGGGGTGGCCAACGTGCATCGCATTGCGACCAATGGGGGTCCTACCAGCAGGGGCTTGGAGCACCTCGAGGCCTGGCTGGGAACATCGAAGTGGGATATCATTCACTTCAACTGGGGCCTGCATGACCTCTGCTACCGGCATCCGGATTCAAAGACCCAGGGGAACAGGGACAAGGTGAATGGCACGGTCACTCACGGAGTGGAAGAGTATTCCGCCAATCTCGAGAAGCTTGTCCTTCGATTGAAGAAGACCGGGACCCGGCTGATCTTCGCCACCACCACGCCCGTGCCGGAGGGCGAAGCGGGACGCAAGGTCGGCGACGACCTGCGCTACAACAAGGCGGCCCGGGCGGTCATGAAAAAGCATGGGGTGTCCATCAATGACCTCCACGCCGTCATGGCGGGCAGGATGGATCAGTTTGGAACCCGGCCGGGCAACGTGCACTTCAAGGGTGAGGGATCGGCCCTGCTGGCACAGCAGGTTGCCAGAGTGGTGAAGGACGCTCTTGGCAGCGGCTTGAGGGAATGATCAGTCAGGGCCCGGATCAGCCGGCCCCATGACCCGTTCTAGCCCTTGCCGATGAGCAACTGGTCAATGAGGGCGGAGGTGTCTTCAAGGTTCTTGTCCCGTCCTTCACGGGTGGCCCAGCCCGAAAAGCCGACTTCCTTCAGAGCGGTGCGCACCTTGTCCCAGTCCACGTCTCCCTCCCCGAGGCGGCAGAAACCGTTTTTCTTGCCCCAGTCCTTGATGTCCAGTTTCACGGTCCGGTTACCGAGCGTGCGGATCCATTCCTCGGCCGGGGCGAATTTCTGCATGTTGCCGATGTCGAAGTAGGCTCCGACCCAGGGGCTGTCAAAGGCGTCAATGTAATCGCGGAACACTGCGGGCGACAGGCAGAATCCGTTCCAGACCGTTTCGATGAGGACCCGGATGCCGAGGCGGCTGGCGAGGGGAAGGATCTTGCGGACTTCCGTGATGGAGCGGTCCCACACCTGTTCGTGCGTCTCGTTGGCTCCACCCACCTTGCCGGGAACGAGAAGAACGGCGGAGCCTCCAAGGCGGTAGGTGTCGCGAATGTTCTTCTCCATCTGGGCGAGGCCCTTGGCACGGGCGGCGGCGTCGGGACTGCTCAGGCGGGTTGCACCCCAGTGCCAGCCACACACCAGGCCGTGAAACATCACCCCGGTCTGTTCGGTGGCTTCAGCATAGGCTGCCGCCTGTCCGGCATTGCCACTTTCCACGCCATCAAATCCCAGCTCCTTGAGGCGTTCGAAAAACTGGAGGGGAGTTTCCCCTCCTTTTTTGCCTCCTTTTACGGCCTTGAAGATCCGTCCTTCAAGGGAGGGACCCTTGCCGGTAGCGGGGGCGGCATCCTGGGCAGCGAGGCTGGTGGCGGCTACCGTGCCAGCGGCCGCAAGGGTGGAGGTGGTCAGAAACTGACGGCGGGAAGAGGGCGTTGTCATGGGATGTTACGGGTAAGATGGAAGAACGGCCGAAGCCAGACCGGACCATAACGCCAGAGGGTCCGACAACAAGCCGCAAGCACTCTTCCTGAGGGTCCGTGCGAAAGGGGCTCTCATCCGGCAATGGCAGCCACTTTTGAGAGTGATGAATTCTTCAATAGACCCGAAGTGATTAGGCCGATGGGGGGAGGAGGGCTGGGCGGCCCGATCTCACCTTGCCAGAAGAGGTCTCTTTTCGTACATCGATTGGTGAGATGAACACGACCCGTCGCAGATTTCTCAAGACAACCGCTGGAGCCGCTCTCGCTGCGCCGGCCGCCACCCGTGCCGCCAATCTTAACGGCAGGGGGCAGCATGCCTGCATCGGGGTGGGGGGTATGGGCTGGAACGATTTCAACAAGTTCAAGTCGCACGGGAAGACCGAGGTGGTCGCGATCTGCGATGTGGACAGTAACCGGTTGGCCAAGGCATCGAGGGAAGTGCCCGATGCGCGGACCTATTCCGACTGGCGTGAACTGATGGCCAAGGAGGGCGACAGGATCGACTCCGTGAATGTGACCGTTCCCGATCACATGCATTTTCCGATCGCCAGTAGCGCAGTTCACCTCGGCAAGCATGTCTACTGCCAGAAGCCGCTCTGTCATGATGTGGCGGAGGTGCGCCTGCTGACCGAGGCCACCCGCAAGGCGGGCGTGAAGACGCAACTCGGAACGCAGGCGGCCGCCGGGAATGGCGACCGCACCTTCGTGCACTGGGTCAAGAGCGGAGTGATCGGGAAGATCAGGAGAGTGGTGCTCTGTTCGAATCGTCCGGGTGCGATCAAGAGCTATCGCTTCGTCGGTCCCCGCCCCGAGAAGCCGGAGAAGGCACCCGATCATCTCAACTGGGGTCTCTGGACCGGAACGGCTCCGGTTCGCCCCTATGCACCCAGCATCTACCATCCCTCCAAGTGGCGCTCGTGGCTGGACTTCGGGACGGGCTGGTCAGGGGACATCGGATGTCATGTCTTTGACGCAACCTGGAAGGCCCTGGGGCTCACCGCACCCAGGACAGTGAGCGCCCGGGTGCAGGAGTCATGGAAGCAGTCCAAGATTCGTCGTGGAGACACCTGGCCGCAAAGCGATCACATTACCTGGGTTTTTCCCGGAACCAGGATGACAGAGAAGGATGAGATTACGGTGGAGTGGTTTGACGGGCTCTTCTATCCGCCCGATGACGTGCAGGCCCTGGTTCCTACCAAGCCGTATCCGCCCGAGTCTGCCATGCTGATCGGCACCGAGGGAGCCATCATCCTGCCCAACGGCCAGATGCCAACCTTGCTCCCCCCGGAGAAGTTCAAGTCCGTGCAGGCCCCCAAGCTGGAGCCCCGTGATCATTATCATCACTTCTGCGATGCCATTCACGGGACGGCCAGGAACGAATCCTACTTCGAGCAGACCGGGCCGATGACCGAGGCCATCCTGCTGGGAACAGTGGCAATCCGCACTCCCGATACCCTGCTCAAGTGGGATGCGGAAAAGATGGCGATCACCAACAACAGCGCCGCCAACAACCTCCTCAGCCGCAAGTACCGCAAAGGCTGGAGCGTGGCGGGATTCTGATCGGCTACGGGGGAAGAGGGGCACTGTCGCGGCGTGCTGCTGGCGGGGGGAAGGAATGCGCTTGTCGGGCCTAACAGACCTTGGTAAGGTGTTTCCGTTGTCGGCGCCGTTCCCCCGCTTCTCTTCACGGCGCTTTCCCCCCACCCCCCTTTACCCCCTCCTCTTCATGCGAGAGCGGCTCGGTCAATTTGTCTTTCTGCCGGAACCAGGTCCCAGCGTCGTGGCGGCATGGGTGGCCCGGCTTCTGTTTCCTCCCCGGGATCGGACAGGAGGGAGCGACCCTGGAAAGCCTTCCTGAGCGGATCCGGCGTGGTGGCGTGGGTTGTGAATGGGGATTCTCTCTCCCGGGGGACCGTGGTGTTGTAGTGAGGTAGCCAGGGGGAACGACAGCAGCGAGAGAGCTCCGCTGTTCCGGGGCGGCACCCCGGGAAGCTTACCTCTCGAGGATCCAGACGTTCCGGAACCCCACGGGATTTCCGTGTCCCTGGAAAATGATCGGCCCCCTGGGAACCTCCGGGCGGGTGCCGCCGATACCCGTGCCCTTGGGAAGGTTGACCGCGTTGTGAATCTTCACCCCATTATGCAGCACTGTTATGGTGGCATCGGCGGTTTTTTTCCCTTCTCCATCAAAGCGCGGAGCGGTGAAATCGATATCATAGGTCTGCCAGGCAAGAGGAGGGAGGCACATCGGGAGATCGGCGGTCTTGAAGCGGTAAAAGCAGCCGCACCATTGCCTGGGATCGGAGCGGATCTTCACCTTGACGTGGGCGCGATCGTAGACCAGTCCGAAGCTGTCCAGGACCTGGACCTCGTAGCGATTCTGCAGGTAGACCCCGCTGTTACCGCGATCCTGGCTGCTCAGCGGGGATTTCGGTTTGTAGGGAAGGCGGAATTCGAGGTGCATGGTGAAGTCGCCGTAATCCTTCACGCTCTGGGCAGGCGGGGACAGGACTCCCTTCCCAGCCTTTCCCTTGAGCAGCTTGGGATCGATGGTCTCGCCCACGAGCACGTCGGCCCCTTTCGGCGGACTCTTCCCGAGGGTGGGGCTTTGTCGATGGATCTTCTGGCAGCTTCCGATGGCAACCTCTGCCCCCGCCTTCTCGGCAAGCTCCACCGTCGGGGCGGACTTGTCCCATCCTGCTCCCGGGAGACCGCCCTTGAACCTGCTCACATAAAAATTCCCGTCGCCCAGGGCCGCGATCTGCACGCCGATCCCTTTGCCGGCATACTCTCCCTGGATCGAAAAGTCCGGATCTTCCCTGGCGGCCCTGGCGGGATCAGTCCAGATCGGGCCCCCGGGTTTGGCCCCCAGGGCCATGGATGAGAGGAGGATGGCAGTGGAGGCGACGAGGATGAAAAACATGCAGCCGAACTTCATGGCGTGCCCAGCGTGAACAAATTGTCCTTCCGGGCAAGCCGGGAACCGAGAGATGTTTGGTGGATGCCCGTTCCAGTGGCTCACAGCCTGAAACCTTGAACTTGAAACGTCGGCACCGAGGCCCGAGGCTTCGTCTGAGCAGCAAAGCAGTTTAAAGATGGGAAAATCATTCGAGATCGAGGGCAAGCTGAAGGTTATTTACGACATTCAGACCTTCAACAGTGGCTTTACCAAGCGCGAGTTCGTGGTGGAGGTGGAGGACGGAAACTATCCGCAGATGATCAAGTTCGAGTGCGTCAAGGACAAGACGGCACTCACCGATGGCATGCAGGTGGACGATCCCGTCAAGGTGACCTTCGACATCCGCGGTAACGAGTACAAGGAGCGCTTTTACGTCAATCTCAATGCCTGGAAGCTGGAGCGATCCGGAGGAGGAGCGGCAGGAAGTCCTGATCCGGGTTACGGGGACGAAGACGCTCCTCCCGGAATCGCGGACCAGCCCGATGGTGGTCCGGAGCCGGAGGAAGATGACATCCCCTTTTGATGATGGGGGTGGCGGGAGCCTGACGGCTATCCGGGGGTCGGGATTCCCCGGAACAGAAAAGGGGAACAGCACAAGCTGTTCCCCTGGGCAAGGTTCCGGAGAATTTCCCTCAATTGCGCGGTGCGATATGAATCTCGACCCGGCGGTTCCTGGCTTTTCCGGTCGCAGTGTTGTTCGAGGCAATGGGCTGCGATTCACCGAAGCCACGGGCAACCAGGCGGGAGGAGTGCACTCCCTGGCTGGCCAGGGCACTTGAAACCGAACGGGCGCGGTCACGCGAGAGTCCCATGTTGTAGGACGTGCTGCCATCGGAGTCGGTATGGCCGTTCACCAGCACGGTGGTCCGATTGAACTTGCGGAGGACGATCCCCACCGATCTCAGGGTGCGGGAGAAGCTCGACTTGATGCGGGAGCTCCCGGTATTGAAAGTGATATCGTGGGGCATGTTCAGGATGATGTTGTTTCCTCGTCTCGTGACACTCACGCCGCTGGCTCGCAGCTCCTGGCGTAACATCGATTCCTGCTGGTCCATGTAGTTGCCGATGCTGCCTCCAGCGATGCCGCCCAGGGCGGCCCCGATCAGAGCGCCGCGCCCGGCATCGCCGTCCCCCACGTTGTTCCCAATCACGGCTCCCAGCAGGGCGCCTCCCGCGGCCCCCAGTCCTGCACCTGCAGCAGTGTTGGAGACCTGTTGTTCCCCGGTGTAGGGATTCTCAGTCACACAGCTGGAGAGGCTGAGTGCAGCGGTGAGAGCCACCGCAAGAATTTGTGGGTGCGAGGACGGAAATGATTTCATGGTGCTGGAATAATAGGGAGTTAGATGGAATGTTCAATCGCTGAAGGAGGGAAAAAAGCCGCCCGCAACGGGGTGAGGTTGGGAATTTGACTGGAAGGGGTTCCGGGCTATTCACCGGAATTAACCCTGGTCATGCTTTCTTCAATGGGAACGGGCCGGAAAGGAGCGGGGAGGCCACCCTCATCCGGAGCTTGATGGAGAGAATTCTCCTCGTTGCTGCCCGGTAACCGGAGTTCGCCGGCGACTCTGCTAAAGCGTCCAGCCCTTGCGGTACTCGCGCTTGAGAAACTGTTCCGCATCCGGTGCGTTGGGGAACTTCATGTTCTTGGCGTCCCATTCCAGTCTCTTCCCGGCGCGGAAGGCGACATTGCCGAGATGGTTGGCCTCGGTGAGCGGACCGGCATAGTCAAAGTGGCAGGTGGTCGGTTCGCCTGTCTTGCAGGCCCGAATCCATTCCTGGTGGTGACCAATGGATTCCGCAATGGTCTTTTCGGGTCGCTTGTAGTCCTTGAACTTGTTCTCCGGGAGAAGGACGTGCTTGCCGTAGTCGGAGAGGAGCATGCCGTCATCACCGACGAAGAGGACCCCGCTGCCCCACTTTGGAATGCCGGCCCTTTTCCAGATGTCGGGTTTTTCCGACCCCTGGTACCAGGTCAGGGTGAGGGGTCCACGGTTGCCCCGTGCGCCATAATCGTAGCGCGCCCACATGGAAGCGGGGGCGATCTCGGGGTGTGGGTCCGGTCCTCCGGCTTCGATGGTCACGGGGGCGTCGAGGTTCAGCGCCCAGAAGGGCAGGTCGTTCCAGTGGCTGCCAAGGTCGGACATGGTGCCGTTGCCGAAGTCCCACCAGCGGTACCACTTCGGCCCCGGAAAGTAGACGGAGTGATATGGCCGCATCGGAGCCGGACCAATCCAGAGATCCCAGTTGAGGTCCTTGGGCACGGGTTGCGCCTCCTTGGGTCGGTCCTGGGCGTTGACGATGTCGCGGTTCTTCTTCGCGTCCTCGGGACTCTGCCATCCCCAGGCCCTGCCGACCCAGACATGCACTTCGCTGACCTTGCCGATCGCGCCTGCCTGGATCAGTTCCACCACGCGCCGGTAGTTACCTCCGGCGTGGATCTGGGTTCCCTGCTGGGTGGCCACCCCGGCCTTGCGGGCGGTCTCGGTGATCAGGCGCGCTTCGTAGACATCGCGGGTGATCGGCTTCTCGCAGTAGACATGCTTCTTCTCCCGCAGGGCGGGCAGAGTGGCAAAGGCGTGCGTGTGCTCGGTGGTGCTCACCACCACCGCGTCGTAGTTTCCGGGCTTCTCATAGAACTTGCGGAAGTCATGGTAGGTTGCGGCTTTCGGAAAGCGCGAAGCGGCGCTCCGCAGGTTGCGGCCATTGACGTCCACGAGGGCCACAATGTTCTCGGTGTTGCCCACCGTCCGCATGTTGTGGCCACCACGCCCACCACAGCCGATGACGGCCACATCGAGTTTCGCGTTAGGTGATTTGGCGCTGACGATGGCCGGAAATCCGAGGGCACTGGTGGCGGCGGCTCCCTGGAGGAAGCGGCGGCGGGACGATTGGGCGAAGGAGTCTGTCGTTTCCATGATCTTGTTCGTTTGCTGCAGTCAGGCGTTGCCACGCCTCGAGTTCAAGGGGAAACTGGAAGGAATCTCCCCCACCTGCTCTGCGGCCCCGGATTCGCCCGGGCGGGAGGGACCAGGGCCTGAACGCGAGGTGTTCCCAAGGGGAGTCCCTCTCAAGCGCCCGGCCAGGTGTCGGAAAGACGGTAGCCCCCGGGCCAGGGATCGTCCTGGCGCAGCTCGTGCCGGGTCGTGCCGGTGATCCAGGCCCGGCCTGAGATTCTTGGATGAATGGCGGGAACGTTTCCTATGGTGGTGACGGCGTCGATGCCGCAGAGAAACTCGGATCCGATCAGGGAGCGTGCGCGGTAGGTGTCGTCAGTGCGCATGATGCCCTTCTGGTGGAGGACCGCCATGCGTGCCGAGCAGCCTGTCCCGGTGGGGCAACGGTCAATCTTGCCGGGGCGAATGGCGACCGCATTCGCCCCGGTGAGGGTATTGCCCTCGCGCCTGAGGGGGCCGGCGAACTGACAGAAGGAGAGGTGCTTCCACCCCGGGTTTGCGGGGTGGACGAATCCGAGTTGTTCGTTGGCCGCGGCCACGATTCTCATTCCCAGCCCGGTGAGTTCCCTGGCCTCACTGGCTACGAGTTCGAGCCCGAGGGCCTGGGCGTCCACGATCACGAAACTGTCTCCGCCGTAGGCGGTATCGACTCGGAGGGTGGACAGCCCTTCGACTTCCAGGGGCACCTCCAGCCGGGCGGCGAAGGAGGGCACATTGGTGATGGTGATGCGTTCAGCCCTTCCGTTCCGGCATTGGGCCCGCACTTCGATCAGGCCGCCCGGGGCCTCGAGGACAAGCCGGGTCTCCGGTTCGGTCATGGGCAGGATCCCCTGCTCCAGGAGAACGGTGGCGACGCAGATGGAATTTGAACCCGACATGGGAGGGGTGTCGGCGGGCTCCATGATGAGGAATCCCATGTCAGCTCCGGGGTCCACGGCCGGCACGAGGAGATTGACGTGGCGGAAGACCCCGCCCCGCGGTTCGTTGAGGACGAAGTTCCGGAGCGATCCGTCTTCCTCGAGAAAGGTGCGCTGTTCCCATAACGTCCCGCCCGGAGGCGGTTCGACGCCGGCCACGATAACATCTCCCACCTCGCCCTCTGCGTGGCAGTTGACGATCTCGATGATCTTCCGGGGAGTCATCTGCCGGGATGGAATGGGGCGGAACTTCGGAGCGCTACAAGCCCGCGTGGTATCCGTTCCGGGAAAATATGGGGAAGGATCTCCGGCGGCAGGCGGCGAGACGCTTGTCTTCCGGGGATCATCTGCAGGGGGGCAGGGGCTCGGAAAGCTTGCCCGTTTCTTCCTTGAAGCCGCCAACGGGCCAGAGTTCAAGGCGGCGGATGAAACATTCTGCCCACTCGTTCTGGATGCCGATGAAACCGGAAGCCGGGCGAGCATCCCGGCCTTCGTTCACGACGATTCCATTGAGCAGGATGCGGTAGGATGCGCCATCGCAGATCACCTCCATGCGGTTCCATTCTCCCACCGGCTTGTCGACATCCCGGGATCCGCGGAATCCCTTCACGTCCTTCCAGGCGGGATCGCGATCCTTCCATCGGATGCTGGCGGCTGATTTTCCGGCAGGCGGGAAGGCGAGCGGCGTGCCGCCCTGTTTCCACCGGTGGCCCCGGGCGGTTTTCTCCACTTCGCAGGTCAGGCTGGTGAGGATCAGCTTTCCTTCCCTGGTCTTTCCCTGCAGGACGTTGATGTCGCCCATCGAGCCCTCCAGCATCTGGGCCTGGATGCAGGACATCCAGGCGCCGCCAAAGGATCCATCAGGGCCATGGCAGTGAAGGAGCAGCCCACAATCGCGGGCCCGATCGGCGCGTTTCGACCACGTCTTCTCGCCCCACTTGTATTCAAGGACGAGATGGTAATCGCGGTAGGCCTCCCGGGTCCGGAAGTAGCCGAAACCTTTTCCGGTAACCTGGAGGATGCCATCCCTGATGACTGCGACGTCCTCCCGCCTGGTGCTGAGGGAGTTCTTCTCGCTGAGATGGAAGATCCAGTCCTTGAAGGAAGGATCGGCCAGGAGGTCGATTTTCCCGTCGGGGGCCTTGGCCACGGCAAGGGGAAGGGATGAAGCAGCGATGAGGGCAAGAGTGAGGAGGAACAGGTGGGGGAGCATGGTGGTGGGAGTCCGGGATTGGGCGGCAGGTCTTTCGTCCGGCGCGTTGGAGGTTCTAGGGGACCGTAGATTCCAGGGCAAGCGCCCGGCGCAGGCAAGACTGGAAGATTGGCACTGACAAGCCGCAGTCCGCCCTCTAACCAAGGGGGATGAAGCTGCCCATCTGCCTTGCCGCCGCGGTCTCCGGCCTTCTCGCCTCCCAGGCCCAGGCCGGAGAACGCCATCTCTTCCTCCTCTCAGGGCAGAGCAACATGGCCGGGCTCAAGGAGAAGACTTCCGTCCTTCCCGAGTTGAAGAAGCTGCTGCCCGGGGCCGACATCCAGCACGTCAAGTTCGCGCGGGGAGGCCAGCCCATTCGCAAGTGGGTGAAGACCTGGGACGAGATCGCGAAGAAGAACAAGCTCACCCAGCAGTTCAAGGATCCTGCGGAATTCTACGATATGGTGCTCAAGCAGGCGAAGGCCAGTATTGCGGAAGGCAAGCCGGACAGCATCACCTTCCTGTGGATGCAGGGAGAACGCGATGGCAAGACCGGCCTCGCGGCGGCCTACGAGGAGAGCATGAGGACCCTGATTGCCAGCCTGCGCAAGGATCTGGCAGCTCCTGAGATGAACTTTGTGATCGGGCGTCTTTGTGACCATCTCAATCACGAACAGTGGAATGCGGTCCGCGATGCGCAGGTCAAGGTGGCCACCGATGATCCGCGGGGCGCATGGGCCGACACCGACGATACCAACGACAAGGAACGAGACGGCAGGAAGTGGAACGATCTCCACTACACCCAGGAAGGCTATGATCTCTTCGGCCGCCGCCTTGCCCGTCAGGCAGTGAAGCTGATCAAGGGCGAGAAGCCTGATCCCAAGGGGCGGCCGGAGTAGGGGAATGGTGCCTCCGGGGATGATTCTTGATGCTCCCCTGAATCCTCTCTACTTGTTGGCGGAATGGTGAGGCCGGAGGAGGACAGAAACAAGCGACTGGGGGAATCGTTCCGTCAATCGAGCCGCGAAACGGTGGTCATTGTCATTGCCTGGCTGGTGTTCCTGGTCTGGACCGGCTTGGTATGCGGCCTCGGGTCCCAACTCGATCCGGACAAACCTGTGGAGACTGTTGTAGGGATGCCGCGCTGGGCATTCTTCGGGGTGGTTTTGCCGTGGATTGCGGCCTGTGGTTTCACGTTTTGGTTCTCGATGGTCTTCATGAAGGACACTGACCTCGATCCGGACCGGGACGATCCGGCAGAGGATTCCACCCCCGAGCGCCCATGAGTGGCCCGAACCTGATCGCGGCGGCGGGCGCGTCGAGTTCGGCTCTGGTGTGCTTCCTGGGTTATGTGGTGGTGGTCTTCATCATTGCCTATCTGGCCGGGCGGGCCCGGAAGGGGAAGTCGTTCGTGGGGGAATACTATCTGGGCGGTCGCAACTTCGGGATGTGGGCCTTTGCCCTGACTTATGCCGCTACCATGGCCAGTGGCGGGAGCTTCATGGGCTTCCCTGCCCTGATCTACACTCATGGCTGGTCGCTGGCGTGGTGGATCGGCGGCTACATGGTGGTGCCTCTGGTGGCCCTCAGTCTCATCGCGAAGCGCATCAACCAGGTGGGCCGCATCGCCGGAGCGATCACCATTCCCGAACTCCTCCGCAAGCGCTTTGGCAGCAACGGGGTGGGCAATGCCGCCACGGTCCTGGTGGTGATCTTCACCTTCTTTTACATCCTGGCCCAGTTCAAAGCGGGGGCTGCCATCATGGCCACTCTCTTTGGCGGAGTCCCCTTCTACCAGACCGTGGTCACGGCCGTCGAGCGTGCTACCGAGGGCTGGTTCTGGATCGGCTCCGCAGATGGGGACTACCTGGTGTGCCTGTGCTTCTTTGCGCTCGCGGTGATTGCCTACACCGCTTACGGGGGCTTCCGGGCGGTGGTTTGGACCGACGTGATGCAGGGGCTCGTCATGCTGGCAGGGGTCCTGATTCTCCTGACCCTGACCCTTTCCCAGGTGGGCGGCCTGGAAAATGCGACGCGGCAACTGGAGAAGCAGACGCCGCCGGAGTTCGGGACCGCAACCTTTTTTGCGGAGTCCGGGGGCGAAGGGCTCTCTCTTCCGAAGGGGACCTGGCTGGCTTCCAAGGGCGGAGAGATCTTGAGGCTCAAGGAGGCCGGCACGGTTTCGAAGGAAGCGATACCGGCCGAGGTGCTCATCGTCACTTCCACAGAAGAGGCCGAGCGGCTCGCGGGTGAAGTGCGGCGGGACGTCACGGCGCGCATCCTCGAACGCGAGCCTTACAAGTATGGCGCCGGACAGGAAGGCGTCTACCTGACCGCCCCGGGTCCGCACCGCACCAAGCCGGAGGGGTTCCTGCCGGTCCTCCTGGCTCTGAGCTTCTTCGCCTTCTGGAACTTTTCGGGGGCGGGTCAGCCGAGCTACATGGTGCGCCAGATGGCTTACCGGGACACGGTGGTGCTGCGGCGTTCGATTCTCTTCGTGGGGATTTTCTTCACCCTGATCTATCTGCCCCTCGTCCTGGTCTTCACGAGTGCGCGGATTCTCCTGCCGGGGATGGAGATCACTCCAGACCGGATCATGCCGGAGATGGCGAGCCTGGTGACCAGCAATGCCGGGGTTCCCTGGTTGGCGGGGATCCTGGTGGCGGCTCCTTTTGCGGCCGTGATGTCGAGTGTGGACAGCTTTCTCCTGCTGGTCTCTTCCGGAGTGGTCCGGGATGTCTACCAGCAGAACGCAAAGCACGACGTCTCGGAGAAGACGATCGCGCGGCTCAGTTACTGGACGACTCTGTGTGTCGGTTTCCTCGCGGTCCTGTTCGTGCTGAACCCGCCCGAGTTTCTCCAGACCCTGATCGTATTCGCCTCGGGCGGGCTGGGAGCCTGTTTCCTGGTGCCGGTCGTGCTCGCTCTCTATTGGCGAAGAATGACGGCCAACGCGGCGGTGGCGGGGATGATCATCGGGGGGGCGATCATGTTGCTCTTCTACCTCATCGGCTGGAAAGTGAACGGCGAGTTCAGCGCCTTCAGCCCCTTCAATATTCATCCTTTCATCTGGGCCTCGTCCGCCAACCTGCTGGTTCTCGTTGTGATCACCCTCCTGGGCCGCAAGCCGGATCAGGAACTGGTGGAGCGCTACTTCGGGACCTGACACCGACTCAGAATAAATTTCGAGTCGCGCCCATTGTCTTAATCGCTAACTTCCCACTTCATCAATGAGCGCTGAAGAAAAACTCAAGGAATTGAATCTCGAACTGCCCGCAGCTCCCAAGCCGATGGGCGTTTACAAGCCAATCGTGATCGTGGGCAACCTCGCGCATCTTTCCGGTCATGGCCCGCTCAGGGAAGATGGCAGCCTGACCATCGGCCGGGTGGGAGAGGACATGGACGTGGAAGGTGGTTATGCGGCGGCCAGGGAAACCGGTCTGGCCCTCCTTGCCACCATCCGCAGTGCCCTGGGTAGTCTCGATCGCGTGGCCCGGGTGGTGAAAACCCTCGGGTTCGTCAACTCCACAGACGACTTTGTGGATCAGCCCAAGGTGATCAATGGATGCAGCGATCTCTTCGCGGAGCTCTATGGGACGGAGACCGGGGTGGGTGCGCGCAGCGCCCTGCCTTCCAACACGCTGCCTGGAGGCATCGCGGTCGAGATCGAGATGATCATCGAGATCACTTCCTAGGAAACAGAAATGTGCGAACAGTTCCAGGTGAGCGGCTTGGAGCGGGTTGCCTCGCCGTCCCTGCTGGTGTGGCCCGGGCGGGTGCAGTCCAATATCGAACGCATGATTGAGCTGTGCGGAGGGCCGGAACGGCTCCGTCCGCATGTCAAGACGCACAAGATGGATGCAGTGGTGCGCCTGCAGTTGGCAGCGGGCATCGACAAGTTCAAGGCCTCCACCATCGCGGAGGTGGAGATGTGTCTCGCGGCAGGAGCCCGGGACGTGCTCCTGGCCTACCCCGTGGTGGGGCCCGGCCAGGACCGCCTTGTGCGATTGGCCATGGCGTATCCCCACGGGCAACTGGCCTTCCTGGTGGACAGCGCGGACGTGCTGCCGGGGATGATCGCACCCTGTCTCGCGGCCGGGGTGGAGTTGGCGGCATTCGTTGACTTTGATTGCGGGATGGCGCGCACGGGAACCTGTTCGGTTGATGATGCGGTCTCGCTGGTGGAGGCCATTACCACGGCCAACGGCATCCGCTTCGGCGGGGTGCATGTCTACGACGGTCATGTGCGTGCGCCCGGGGTGACCGAGCGACGGGAAAGCTGGTCGGGGGCGATGGAGTCGGTCCAGGTTCTTCTCGATGCGCTTGCCGTGGCGGGGCACTCCGTTCCGGCGGTGGTGGGCGGCGGTTCGCCGACCTTCGGGTTCCACGCCGGTGAGCGTGGGTGGCAATGCAGTCCCGGGACCGCCCTCTTCTGGGATCATGGTTACGGCACGGCGTATCCCGATCTACCCTTCGAGAATGCGGCGGTGGTCCTCACCCGCATCGTGAGTAAACCCGGAAGGAATCGCCTTTGCCTCGACCTGGGGCACAAGGCCCTCGCCTCGGAGGGCCCTCTCGATAAGCGTGTCCACCTGCCCGGCCTTGAGGATGCGCGGGCCATCGGCCACAGTGAGGAACACCTCGTGGTGGAGGTTGAAGAGTCCGGGCGCCATGCCCTGGGGGAGGCTTATCTGGGAGTGCCCCATCACATCTGCCCCACCGTGGCGCTTTATCAGGAGGCGTTCCTGATTCGCGATGGCGCGATCACCGGGGAGAGTTGGGAGGTGACGGCCCGCAACCGGCGGTTGACAATCTGAGGGCCACGGCGATGAAACTGATCTTCGATGCCCATCTCGACCTGTCACTCGGCGCGATCGATTATAATCGTGACCTGCGCAGGGAGCTGGACGAGATCCGGAGGGAAGAAGCGGGCCTGGATGACCTGGGGGGGCGGGGACGGGGTGTGGTGTGCTTCCCGGAGATGCGGCGGGGTGGAGTCGGCCTGTGCGTGGCCACCCTGCTGGCCGGCTGCATGAAGCCGGGCGCGGTGGCCTCGGGGTGGAACGCGCCCGAGATCGCCTGGGGCCAGACGCAGGGACAACTGGCCTGGTATCGCGCCATGGAGGAAGCGGGGGAGTTGGAGCAGATCGTTGATCAGGTCTCCCTGGGACGGGTGCTGGACCGATGGGAGGAGGGCGTTTCAGAGGGCGCGATTGGATATATCCTCAGTCTCGAAGGGGCCGATTCGATCCGCACTCCAGGACATCTCGAGCAGTCCTGGGAGCAGGGCCTGCGGGCCCTCGGGCCCGCCCATTACGGAGTGGGCCGCTATGCCCTGGGTCACGACCAGGACGGTCCGCTCTCAGAACCGGGGGGCGAGTTGATCCGCGAGATGGACCGGCTCGGGATGATCCTCGACACCACGCACCTTTGTGACCGGACATTCCACGACGTGCTTGATCTCTACCACGGGCCGGTGTGGGCCAGTCACTCGAACTGTCGGACCCTCGTCGATGACCCGCGGCAGATCTCGGACGAACAGATCATGCGCCTGATCGAACGGGGAGCGGTGATCGGAGGAGCCCTTGACGCCTGGATGATGGTGCCGGGCTGGCGCAGGGGAATTACCACCCCCCGGGGGGCCGGGCTGAATCTTGAGCACCTGCTCGATCACACCGATCACATCTGTCAACTGGCGGGAAATGCCGATCATGTGGGGATTGGTTCGGATCTTGACGGTGGGTTCGGGGTCGAACAGATGCCCCAGGACGTCCAGTCCATTGCCGCCCTGCAGCGGGTGGGAGAATTGCTTGAGAAGCGGGGTTACTCGACGGAAGACGTCGACAAGGTTCTCCACGGCAACTTTATTCGCTTCCTGCGGAAACACCTTCCAAGCCAGTCACCGTGAACAAGATCAATCCCGGAGGACGAAAGGCCGTTGTCACCGGTGGTAGGCGCGGCATCGACTTCGCCATCTGCCAGCGCCTGACTGGGTTGGAAGCCCGCTGCGGTATCTGGGGCCGGGCGACCTGCTGATTCGCCTGTCGGGGGAGTGCCCCGCTTGGCGAGCTTCCCACGGCGCCATTCTCTCAGTTCACCACGTTGCGCAGTGGTTCACCGCGGATGGCGCGCAGGCACTCCCGGGCGGTCTTGGAGCGGAATTCCTCGCCGCCCTCTTCGCAGTAAAAGGCGGCATGCGGATTGAGAAAGAGCCGGTCGTGGGCGGGGTGCGCGGGATCGCGCCAGGCCCTGAGAACCGGCGAATCTTCCCCGGGCGGCTCCTGCTCCAGAACGTCAATGCCGGCACCCCGCAGATGGCCCGCGGCAAGGGAATCCACCACGGCCGCGGTATCGACCAATCCGCCCCGGGCGGTATTGACCAGGAAACTGCCCGGCTGCATGGCGGCCAGTTCGTCTGCCCCGACGATGTTTGTCGTTTCCCGGGTAAGAGGGCAGTGCAGGCTCATGATGTAGGACCGGGTCAGCAACTCCTCCAGACTGTCCACCCGCCGGATGCCCAGCGCCTTGTCCAGGCCGTCCGGGACGTAGGGATCATAGAAGATCACCTCAAGGCCGAAGGTTTTGGCACGGAGAGCCACCGCGGAGCCGATCCGGCCGCAGCCGATGATGCCCAGCACGCGTCCGCGCAGACGCGGGATGGGCGTGGCCTGCTCCACGTTCCAGTCGCCCACTCCACGACGCAGCCGGCTATGCAGGAAGTGGGTGCCACGGGCGAGGGAGATCATCATGCCCAGCGCCGAGTCGGCCACCTCTTCGGTCCCGTAATCCGGCACATTGCAGACGGGAATCCCGTGTTCGCGTGCGGTCACGCAGTCGACGTTGTCATAGCCCACCCCGCCTCTCACGATGGCCTTGCAGTTCTGCAGGCGCTCAAGGGTTGTCCGCGTGATGGAGAGGTAGTGATAACAGATCACGGCGGCCGCATCCTCGATCCGGCCTGCCAGTTCCTCCTCGCCCATGGCTTCCAGGGCCACGATCTCTGCTTCGTCACCGATCACTTCCCGCTCGAAAACAAGGGGTTCGGCGATGAAGTCCGTGATGACGACCTTTGGAATGCTCATGATGGGCCGGCTGAATGTATTGCGGAGGCGGGAGGTGTTACTGAAGCGCCCGGTTTGCGTCTGCGGTCAGGTCGTGGTCGAAGCGGCAATTACCAACCCGGCCGACCAGAATCGGGAGCGCAATCCGTGGGAGTTGGATTTCATGCGATGACGACAGGTTCCGAGAAGGCGGCCTCGCCGTCAATAACTCCCGGACGACGCCCTGGTGCGGGTCATGGCCGGAGCGCTTTTCGGGGCAGGGGAGGAACAGCTGTTATTACTGGCGAGATCCGGAGTGCGTCCATTCCTGCCAATCCACTTGGGGCGCGCCTGTCATCTTGAAATCGGGGGAGAAGAGCTATTCAGGCATCTTCAGGTAGCGCCGGTAGGCGGCCTCGGGGTCGAACTGCTCCCGCTTGTCGTGTTCGTGAATCTGGATTCCGAATCGCAGGCGGAATTCCCCGCCCGGTTTCACCACGACCTTCTTGTCGCGGTTGTCAGCCCGGTCCACCGGAAGGGGATTGGCTACCAGCACCCCGTAGTCGCGGCTGTGGGACCAGACGGGCGGGTTGCCCGGTCCGCTCATGAGCTGAATCCCGGCGCTCCTGTCGCCGAGGGGGCCGTAGTAATCCCACCATCGGTCAACCTTGCCCCAGGTCCCTTTTTCATTCCGGCCTCCGCCGGCACTCAGGATGGAGCCCTTGTTCTTCACCATGATGGGTGTGGCCACCCGCATGGCGAGGCCCATCTCTTCCCGCACACCCAGCCAGAACGGCTTCGGGCCATGCAGGCGAGAATCCATCGAAATCAGGAAGCCGTCCCGGTTCTTCGAGATCCGGTAACTGGCGGTCTCGCGGCACATTTCGCGACCGCCGGGTGCCAGGTAGCGATTTTCCACGGTCCAGTTCGCCTGTTGTCCCGCCTCGGGTTCCCCCGCAAACTTTTCCTGGATCACGATTCCCTCGTTGTTGTGCCAGAAACTCACCCCCTCAAAATTAGCGAAGCCAAGGGCGATCCCCGGATGCATGGCGCCGTGATCGATCGGATCAACTCCTTCCCGGGGAGGAAAGTTGCGGGTGACCTGAATGCCGCCCGGCGTTTTCACATGGGCGAAAAAGGGGCGTTTCGTTTCGGGATGGCGGTAGTAGTAGGAAGCGATTTCTGTTCCGTCGAAGTGGATAGCGAGGCGCATTTCGTCGCAGGCAAGAGAAAAGCCCTTGTCCATATTGCCCCACTGTTTCCCCGCAAGGGGGGAGGCTTTGCCGGTTGGGGACGCCTCGGACTCCACTGGTGGGGGCGGGGCGGTCCTGGTGGCCCCGGCCTTCTTCGGGGTGAGCAGATAGGCGGTGAGATCCGCCACATCCTGTGGGGTCAGCATCTGGGCGAAGACCGGCGGCATGGCGGAGGTGGGGACGGTTTCCCGGCTGGTGATATCGGTGGTGGCCACCACCCTGGTCGAGCTGTCCATCAGGGCCAGGGTCACGGCCCGGGCGGTTTCCTTGATGACGATTCCGGGAATGTGCTCTCCGCTCCTGGTTTTCACGACATGCAGGACAAAGCCCTCCGTTATGATGGCACTTGGTTCAAGGATGGAGCGCACGATGAATTCAGCCGGAGCCCGCGTTGCGATGTCGTGCAGGTCGGGCGCAAAAACATTCCCCATGCCTTCCAGTTTGTGGCACCTTGCACAGTCCGCCCCGCTCCTGCTCAGGAAGAGCGCGCGTCCGTGTTCTGCATTGGCCTTTGCTATCAGCGGAAGAACCGCCTCGACGGTTGAAGGTTGCTGCGGAGGGGCCAGGATCTTCGGCCTGGGGATGACGAGGTAGTTTGATTTCCGCCCTTTCACTCCTTCCCTGTTCGGTCCGAAGAGCACCTCCCCCGCGGGGAAATCCGCCTTGAACAGTCGGTGGGAGGCGTCATCAGTCGAGAGGACAAGCTTGGTTGGAGCCCACTTTCCCCGCGCCCAGGCGGGCAGTTGATCGCCCCGCATGTCGTCGGCGAGAAAGACGGTGGAGGGATAGCGCAGGTTGATCTTGAGAAAGGAGCCGCGCTCGTGATCGGCATCGTTGTTGGCAGCCCGGATAAAGGTGAGCCCCTCCAGTTCGGACGGGAGGTCCTTGATGCGGTAGCGGCGGTCGGTATAGGCCTTTGTTCCCAGAGTCAGGTAGGCTTCCTCATAGCGCGCGCTCTTCCGGCTCTGAATGTCCGAGACCACCGAGACTGGCCGGGGGCCGGGAGCGCGACCAGCCTCCGTTGTCTCCTCCGGGTCAGTTCCCCGTTCCAGGCTGTTTCCGCGAATTTCCGTCCGGGCCTTCCCTCCCAGCCGCACTTTCGCAAGGGCAGCGGTATCCCGGTCAGAGTCGGCCAGCATGGCCCGGATCTCCGGTTCGGTCAGGGCATCCTCCTCCAGTAGCGAGAGCAGGGCTGCTCTCCGGACGGCGGGTCGCGGGTCGGAGAGCAACCTCCGGCGTTCTCCGTTCGGCATGAGCTCTCTCAGGGCGCCCCAGGCAGAGTAGGACACCACCCGGTCCTTTTCATGGGCGATCAACTGGAGCAGGTCCTCATTCCAGCGCGTCTCTCCGACCTGCCACATGGCAAGAACCGTCTCATGCCTGCGGCGGGCGTCTTTTGATTTCAACTGTGAGCGGGCGAGATCGGGCAGTTCGTTTCCACCCCGGGCGTTGACGCGGTGAGCGAGCAGGCGCATGACCTGTTTTGCGCCCGGCGAGGAGGGATCGAGCATCATCCGGAGGAGAGTGGCATCCTGTGCCGCTCCCGGATTCCGGAGTCCCATCGTCCAGGTCGTCCAGGTTTCCAGCCGTTTTGTCCTGGGAAGGGCCTGGATCGCGTCGTCCGGATCGTTCCTCTTTCTCGTGAGAACTTCCATCTGCGCATTAGTCCGCCATGCAGGGACGTGGCTTCCCAGATCCTGGAACAGTTCACCCGGGGTCCACCTGGCCATCGGTTTGCGGCGGTGTGGACTCTGCCCTACAGTCGGATCGGGAGGGGCTTCCGTGGGCCAGATGCGATAGATTCGACCTTCGTTGACCTGGCGCCCGTTTTCTTCCTGCAACCCGTATTGGCGGCCCCAGCTCGCGATGTAGATCGCCCCGTCCGGCCCCAGTTCGAGATCCACCGGATCGAAGCGGCGTCCCTCGCTTTGTCCCATGGCCCTTCCTCCTCCGGCGTGGGCAAAGATCTCAAGTTTCCCGCGATCCGATTGCATCCAGGCCCCGTTCCATCTGGGTCGATAGAGATAGATCTCACGGCGCAGCCAGTCGTTGATGAGAAAAACATCGCGATATTTCTCAGGATAGGACTCCAGTCCGCAGAAGATCACCCCGGTGCCCGAACCCTCAAAGAGCGGACCGGCGGAAGGGGCGGTGGGGAGGTGCTGGTCGCCCTGCCAGTCGTAGGCCCACATGTGGCCCCAGCCAAAGTGAGCACCGAAGAAGGGCGAAAAGATCTTGTCGCCGAGGGTTTGGTCGTTGTCGGTTCCCAGCCAGTTGAATTCGTCATCAAAGCAGATGTCCCAGGGATTGCGGAACCCCCGGGAGACGATCTCGAGATTGGAGCCATCCGGGTCGCAACGCAGAATCCCCCCGCAGAGGCCCCAGTCGTCGGCGGGGTCATGGTAGTTCTTCTGGTAGTGGCCCTTTTTGTAGACAATCGGTGCAGGGAAGTCGGGCAATCCGGGGGTTTTGACTCCCCAGAGTTCACGGAAGGGCCCGGGAGCCACGCGGTGGGGCGGCTGGGTGAGGCCCTTCGAATTGCCCTTCGACATGTAGAGCTTGCCGTCGGGGCCGAAGTTCAATCCATGAAGCCCGTGCTCAAGATTGCCGAGATCGGTGTAGAGGCGGACATATTCGTCCGCTTCATCATCGCCGTCGAGATCACGTGCGATGGTGAGATCCGGGGCATTTGCGACATACAGGTCGCCTCCCCGCCAGGCGAGTCCCTGGATGGAGTTGAACCCGGTGGCATACTCCTTGCGCGAGTCGGCAGTTCCATCCCCATCCTCATCGATCAGGATCCAGACCGAGTCACCAGGCGTCCCGGGCTTCGGTTTACGGTATTGCGGTCCCATTCCCACGCAGAGTCGGCCCTTCCCGTCAAAGGCGAGAGCGCAGGGATTGCGGACCAGCGGATCCCTGGCGAAAAGCGAGACTTCAAGGTCACCGGGGACAATCGGGAAGTCGTCATCTGCCAGCAAGGGGCCGGTGGCCGGAAGGCAGAGGGCGAGAAAGGCGACCTGGAGCCCCGTGCCTGCCCGGAGCAGGGGCGTGATCCCCTGGTTCGAAGTGGGTTGTCCGGTTCTGAAGGTTGAGTTCATGCGCCGCGGGGGGCTTGGGGGAAGCAATCTACGACCGGTCCCCGATCTTTGCGATTTTCCGGGGGCAATGTCGTTCGGAGATCCGTCTGTTCACCATGCCAGTTCCCCGGGCAGGTATTCCTCGATCAGATCCTCGTAGAAGGGCCGGAGAGCGGTGAAATCCACCCGATCGCTGCTCTTGGTGTAGAGGTCGTATGGATTGAAGGCCTTGACCCAGGCGAACATCTCGTGGTCATGGTCGTTCATGAGATGGTCATACTCTCCCTCCCTGTGGATCGGGTAACAGGAGTGATAGCGGATCATGTAGAGGGCGGGCTCGGGCAGGCGGTCCTTGACCACATGGTAGAGGTACTCGTCGTGTCCCCACGACATGGTCACCTGGTTGAGTCCGCATCCTTCCTCGTAGATGCCGGGCGCAGTGGCATATTCCGGTTGGACAGAGTCCGGGTTGTCAGCGAAGAACTGGTGATAGACAATCTTCTCTGAGAACCGGCATCCGAGGGGAAAGGTGTCGCCCACGACTGCCCACTGCGGTTCGCCGAAGAGGCAGAGGATCTTGCCCAGATCGTGGATGAGCCCGGCCAGGATGAACCAGCGTGGATGGCCGTCGCGACGGATGGCCTCGGCGGTTTGCAGGAGGTGCTCGATCTGGGGCAGATCAATGTCCGGATCGCTGTCGTCTACCAGGGTGTTGAGATACTCCAGGGCCTCCCACACCGTCATCCTGCGCTTCCTGAGCGGAAGATATTCGGCCTGCTTTTCCCGGACGAAATCCATCGTCTGGTGGCGGTGGTTCAGCCGATAGAACTCGCGGACACTCGGTCGGGCCTCGCTTTCATAGTCCCGGAATTTACGACCGCCTTTGCCCTCCCTCGGGTAGCGTCTCAACAGGTCGTTCTCCCATTTGTCAGAATCGCCCAGGGGGGTGGCGGGCGGATTATTTGAAGTCACCATGAGCCCGACGGGTTTAGCCCAGACTCTTCAGATTGACGAGAATTCGCTGCCAAAAGGCTATGTTTCATGCGGATTGGCGAAAATTTGAAAACTGTGGGGCAGGTTTTCCGGTGGAGGCAACAAGGAGCCCCGCTCCGTTACCTCGTCAAAGACCAACCAAAACCACACCATGAAACTATCTCATCTTCTTACCGCCGCCGCACTCCTGGCACTCCTGCCCTCCTGCACCACGTCTACGCACCGCACTTCGTTGCGGCAAGCCAGTCCCGTGCGCGTCGACCAACTCCGCGAGGGGGCCGCGCGAACCCAGTATTCCTACTGGTCGGACCACGGCGTCAGCGCTCCTTTGCGGGTCCGCATCGACCTGAGTGAGCAGACGGCTTATTTCTTTCGCGGAGACGAAAAAGTTGGACAGTCCCGCGTTGCCACCGGCCGGGCCGGGCACTCGACTCCCACCGGGTCCTTCACGATCCTGGAAAAGGTGGCCGCCAAGCGCTCCACCCTCTATGGCCGGATTTACGATGCGAACGGAAATGTCAAGGTGAGCGACGCGGATACCCGTCGGCACTCGATACCAAAGGGCGGAAAATTCGTGGGATGCCCCATGCCCTACTGGATGCGCCTCACCGGCTCGGGAATCGGCATGCACGTCGGGCCGATCCCGAATCCTGGATCGCCGGCCTCCCACGGTTGTGTCCGGATGCCGCGTGAAATGGCCAGGACCCTCTTTGCGAAGGCTCCTGCAGGAACCAGGGTCACCATCGTTCATTAGGAAAACCGGGCGGCGCCTCAAGAGGCGCCGCTTGCTTGTACAAGTTCGGGAGCCTTCGTTACTTCGCCGGGGGCCAGGCCAGGCGGCCGGCATCCTTGACCGGGATACTCCAGAGCTTGTGACCGGCGGTGACAAAGAGGGTTTTGAGTTCCGGTCCCCCGAAGGTGCAATTGGTGACCATGTCCGCGGGGACCGGGATGGTCTGCAGGAGTTCTCCTGCGGGGGAAAAGACATAGACACCGGCCTTGTATTTATTGCTGGTCTCCACCGGGGGTTTGGGAAAGTTGAAGCCGGCGGTGGCGAAGAGGCGTCCCTTGGAATCCAGAGCCATGCCGTCGGGCCCGCGGTCGCTGCCCCAGTCGAAGAGGAGCTTGCGGCTCTTCGGAGCGATCGTGCCGTCTGGCTTGAGATTGAAGCGCCAGAGCTTGCGGTTTCCCCCCAGACCTTCATCGGGACCGTCGTTCACATTGTCAGCCACGAAGAGGAAGCCGTCGTCGGCCGAGACCAGGATGCCGTTGGGGCGGTGCACCTCGTGGGTGATGATGCGGGTGATCTTCCCGGGGCCATCGATGCGGTAGACACCCTCGATTTCCTTCCCGTGATCGTCAAACTGTTCAAGATCGTCGCGGTTTCCGTAGCGCGGGTCGCTGAAGTAGATGCGACCCTTGGAATCCACGGCGAGATCGTTAGGCGAGTTGAACCTTTTCCCCTGGTAGCGTTCGGCCAGGACAGTGACCGTTCCATTCTCCTCCGTCCGGGTCACCCGCCGGTTACCGCCTTCGCTGCCACCCTCGCAGGCCATGAGGCGCCCGCTTTGGTCAAAGAGCAGTCCATTGGCCCGTCCCGAGGGAGTGCGGAAGACATGCATCGCCCCCTTCGGGTCACGCCGCATGATCCGGTTGTTGGCAATGTCAGTGAAGTAGACATTGCCGCTGGGGTGCCAGGCCGGGCCCTCGGTGAAGGCCACGATGCCTTCCAGGGTGAGTTGGGAATTGTCGGCAATCTGGGCGTGGAGTGCCAGTCCCAGGGACAAGAAGAGAGGCAAACAGGGGGACAGTCTCATGTTGCGGAACCTAGGGGCTCCTATCGTGAACCGCAAGAAGTAGCAAGGGGGCCTGCCTGCCCGGGAACCAGATCGAATCCCGGACGACGACGGTGGGCCATCTTCGCTGAAGATCGAACCAACCGCTACTTGTCGAAGAACTGTGAGAATTGAGCGGTGGCGGCCAGGCCGGCCTTTCCATAGTAGAACTCCGCCGCGTCGCGCACCCCCGCGCACTCCAGGTAGAATCCCGCAATTGCGTAGAGGAAGTGGTTTTCCGGTTCGCTCTCCGACAGCGCGAGGGCAACCACGGCCCGGTCGCGGAGAGGCAGGGAGCCGTAGGTGGTGGATTTCAGTTCGGCATTCGGCTCTGTGGCGAAGTGGAGCTGTCCTTCCTTGTCTGCCTTGGAAAGTCGCATTGGTTCCTTGGCGGAGGACAGCCGGATGGGCTCCCTGGGGAGGTTCTGGTCCGCGCCGAGCTCCGCCAGCTTGATGGTCATTTCACGGTCCACCCGTGTCACCACGCCGGATTTGGGAGTGCGCTTCACCCTCACATTGCGCGCGATCAACTTCTGTTCCATGATTGCGGGTTGATCGATCCGGTAGACGCGGATCTTGTTTCCTTCAACCGGCACGGCCCACACGATGGAGCCGTTGTCCAGGTTGTGGAGGTCATCGTAGGGTGAGAGCCGGGCTTCGCCAATGACGGTGCGCGGAATGACTGTCTCCAGGGAAGAATCGAGCACCAGTTGTTGCAGGCCCGGAGTGCCATCCTCCCCGCCGAACTGATGCCATGCGAGGAAGATGTGATCTCCGTCCCGGGCAATTCTCGGATAGGCCCCGTAGGCTCCCTTCTCATACTTGGTCAGCCATTTCTCCCGCACGATCCTGCCCGTCTCATCGAGGATCTTGATACAGACATCGTGACCGTTGCGCTCGTTGGAGGAGGCAAAGACCACCGCATAGCGGTGGTTCGCGAGGGCCACCAAGCCGCCGGTCTGGCAGTGGGTTGTGTTGGCGCCGGTCTCTCCGGGGATGCTGTGGTAGGTCTTGTCCGCGGTCGCCGGGCCACCATTTCCGGGCCACCTGCTGAATCCCAACGCCCGCGGATAGGCATCTCCATGTGCCAGGGCAAAGAAGTCGCCGTTTGCTGCGATCAACCGCTGATCGAAATTGTGGCTGTAGAACCAGCCATGGCCTCCCGGCCGGGGAAGGCCTTTTTCGTTCAGGAAACCGATGAAGCCACCCTGGTGGCGGACTCCGTCGCCGAAGAGCTGGTTGTGAGCGAGGTAAAACGCGATCGTGCCGGTCCTCTCGTTGTAGGCGATGCGCGCGGTCCCGGCTCCGCCCGGCCCTCCCTTGGAGTTCACTTCCGACAGGTTGCGATCGCCGAAGATTCGCGTGTTGAACAGTTCCGTTCCCTCGGGATCGAATCCGCCAACCCAGTACGCGGCCCCCTTGTTGCCGTGCGCGTTGTCGGTTGAATAGCCGACCGCGTAGCCCTTGTCCCCGAGTCGAGTGGCACCGAGGAGAGCGTGCGCGTTCTTGATGAAGGAAGGAGAGAACTCCGCGGTCTTCGTGCCTTGCGCATCACAACGGAGGACGTGGATGCTTCCGGCCCCGGGGTTGTGCCAGGCGAGATCGTAGGCGCCTCCCGTCGCGGGCATCAGGGTGAGGAGGGGTTTGTTTCCGTAAGCGGAAAGATTGCTGACGGAAGCCGCGCCGGGCAGCTTGCCTTCGGTGACCCAATCCGAGTGCAGGGTCAGGCGGGAGTTTGCGAGGCTGTGATAGAGGTCACGATGCCATCCGTTCTCCAGCGCCGCGGTTGCCTTGAAATCGATCCCAGTGCCGAGCTTTCTTGTGCTTTGGGCGAGCAGTTGATGAATCGTTACTTGTCGCTCGCTGCTCTTCATCAGGAAATGGACGAAGCGGTTCGAGAACGCTCCATTCAGATCCGGAGCCGTGCCGAATTCCTCGTTCGAGAGGTGAAGCATACCGGACAAACTGGGACGGAGAACCATGTCGCGCAGGATCGCCTTGTGAAGGGCCTCCCTGAAGCTGGCCCGCGTGATCCCCTCTGCGCCCGGCTCCTTCCTGTAAACATTGAACGTTTCAAAGAACGACTCGTATCCCTTCGCGAGGAACGGCGGCAGCGGATCTTCAGGTCTCCACAGTTGCAGGACGAGCCGCGCCAGGTGGCCCTGCAGTAATCCCACGTCGATGCACTCCACCAGATTGTTGGAGAATCCCGGATGGAGGTTCCATGCGCTGAGCAGGTGGATTTCCACAACCGACGTGCCGTCCTCCTGGGGGCTGATCCTGCTGAATCCCTCGTCGGGATCACCTTCCGGGACGGCAGTCGCAAACGAACTCCCGGTCCGGTGAATTGTGACAGTGAACCGCACGTTCCTGACCCGGGTGGATGACGACGGAAGCTTGATGGCCTCCGGAAACACCTTCACCGCCTGCGCTGCATGATGAACGGCCTCGGCGGCCAGTTGCTTCGATACGTCGGTCCGCATCAGGACGCCGCTTCTCTGAAGTTCCCAGAACCCATCCCCCGCTTTCCTGCTCTTCGCCGCCAGCACCTTGATCTCGTTTTCCTGCAACGACGACCACTCCCACTTGCTGGGATATCGACGTTCCGCCGTTCCGCTCTGCGAGACAATCCCCGTAAGCACCGCAATTCCGACGCAATTCCTGATGTGAGTTACCGCTCTCTTCATTGCGGCGCAGGACAACACGCTCATCAGCCACAGGGATCGACATTCATTACGGCGAGAAGATTCTCCGGGTGGAGCGCTTCGCAGGACACGATTTGTTCGAGAGAAAAATTCCAACGGCATTCCCACTGCCATCATTATCGGGATGGCCCTGTTTGGCGAGTTGGAATGTCAGCTTCCGAGGACTGCTTCGGGGCCCTTCTTGAGCCCGGTGATCTTTCGAGAGGGAGCGCCATTCCTGCAACACGAGGGGATCTGCCCCTGGGGGGAGGATCGACGTTAGAAACGCTCGCCAGCCCCCGTCTTTCTCCCGACACTGTTCCGGCGGTCCGGGTCCGCACCCAACCAGAGATCATGAGCAACGTGCGCAATTTCGGAGCGATCGGTGATGGGAAGGCGGACGACACCAGGGCCATCCAGCATGCGGTGGCCACCGGTGACGGCGTTCTGGAGTTTCCGAGGGGGACCTTTCGGATCACCCGTCCCATCGAGGTGCCCCTCGAGCGGCGCGTCTGTCTCGACGGCGGTGGACAGGGCGTGGTGATGATGGAGGGGGTCGGTCCGGCCTTTCGTCTGGTCGGGTCTCATGGCGGGACGGGCGACCCGGGGACCATCCAACCGGAAGTATGGGACCAGTGTCTGCCCACGATCAGGAACCTGGTGATCGAGGGAGCTCATGCCGAAGCCGACGGCATTGAACTGATCGAGACGATGCAGGCGGTCCTCAAGGGGGTCCTGATCCGCAAGGTCCGCCATGGGATTCGCCTGCACGAACGGAATCGCAATGTGCTGATCAGCCACTGCCACCTCTACTTTAATACCGGGGTGGGGATCTTTCTCGATCGGGTGAATCTCCACCAGATCAACATCGCAGGCAGTCACATCAGCTACAATCGGCTGGGTGGTATTCGTATTGAGGGATCGGAAGTGCGCAACCTGCAGATCACGGGCAACGATATCGAATACAACAATCATCGCGCCCACGGCACGCAACCGGAACCAACTGCCGAGGTCTACGTTGATACCACCGCGGAGGGCTCCAGCGTCAACGAACTCACGATGGCCTCCAACACGATCCAGGCTACCGTTTCGCCCGGAGGAGCCAATATCCGGATCCTGAATCAACCGGGGAAGGATCGTCCGCCGGGATTATGGACCATCGCCGGGAATGTCATCGGAAGCCAGGAGAACAATGTGCACCTGACCGGATGTTCCGGCGTGGTCATCAGCGGGAACTGCATCTATTCCTGCGACCAGCGCAATCTCCTGGTCGAGAACTCAAGCCACCTGACGATCGGGACAAACAGCTTCCGCCGTCACACGTCCAGCATGCACACGGGTGTCCGGCTGGTGAATTCGCACGACTGTCTCATCAACGGCTGCACCATCGAGGACCAGGAACCCGGAGGACAGAAGAGCGGAGCCTCCCTGCTTGAACTGGAGCAGTGCCGACGCATCAACGTTTCCGGTTGCCAGTTCCTTGGAGGCGTCCCCTACGGGGTGGATGCGCGGGATTGCAGCCAGACCAACATCAGCGGCTGCACGATCGCGGACTGGCGGGAGGTGAAGAAGACGAAGGGGGCGATCCGGTTCCGGGGCGAGGGCAGGGCCAACCTGGTAACCGGCAATATCATATCCCCGGATGTTCCCGCCCCCGTGCTCGTCGACCCGGGAGTGACGGTGAAGGACAACCTCATCGAGGACTAACGGGCGCCCCTGCCGACCTGTCGGCCGATCACCTTCAGGAGCGAGAACTCTTCTCGTGGATGGTCCTGCCCTGCCTCCCAGATCATGACCCCGGCCAGTTTTCGTTGCCGGGCATGACGTATCTTTCGTGCGAGAGTGGACGGTCCGTTGAAGGCATAGCCGTTGATCTCATCGCGGTCAGGATCGGGCATTCGATTGCCCACGAGCTGGCGGTAGGAGTGCGCCCCCCGGGCCCTGTTGCGACCGTAGAAGGGCAGTCCCATGGCGATTTTCCCGGAGGGGCAGCCCCAGCCGATGAGGCGATCCACATCCTTGCGGGTCTTCTCCAGGGTTGCCTGCGGATAATCGTGGTCGTAGGACATGAGGTGCACCCGGTCCACTGTGGTGTAGGCCGACTTGCCGAGGTTCTGCCAGCTGGCCAGGGCGACCGTGACCAGGAGTCCGGGAGGCCCGAAGCTCTTCCGGGTGTCGGCCAGGAGGGCCCGGTAGGCAGCCAGTTCTGCGGGCCCTTTCGGGTGCTCCCAGTCGAAGTCGACTCCGTCGAACCCGTTGTTCCGGCAGAAGGCCAGCAGCTCAGCCACTAACTGCTTGCGGAGTTTCTCCCGGGGACCCAGGGCAACGAATCCCTGCGAGCGATTCCATCCGCCCACGCAGAGGAGAAGACGGCAGCCGGTGACGCGTTTGATCTCGTGAAGCTTCTTCAGGACGGCGGGATCGACGGGCGTCCCGGCCAGCCTCCCGTCTGCCGGCGGTGTCAGACCAAAGTAAATGAGATCGGTGAGGGGCTTGAGAGATTCCGGAACTACCTCAGTCACCCGGTAGTGGGGCAGGTAGCCGGCCACCACGAACTGGTCCTGCCCGTCGTCGGCAACGGCGTGGACGGCAGAAAGGAAGGAGACACCCAGGATCAATGCAGTGACGTGTGCACGAGACGGCATTCGCACTGATAACAGGGTCCCCCCGGTGATCCAGAATGGATTATCGGCCATATTGCATGGGCATCCCCTGGAATGGCTTTCCCCGGCTTTTCAAAGGAAGTTCCGCGGGATAGCGTGGCACCATGAATTCCCGCTTTGCCCTCACTGTGGGCTCTCTCTTCTGGATGTTGACGGCTTCCCTCGGAGCTGCGTCGGGGCCTTCCGATCTCAAGGCGGTGCCTGTGCCGAACAGGCTGGGACTCACCCTGCACGAGTACCGATTCTCCTGGCTCGCACCGGGTCAACAAGGCTACCGCGTTCTGGTGGCGAGCGATGAAAGGAGGCTGGCCCTGGATGTTGGTGACCTGTGGGACAGCGGACAGCGCATGGCTTCCCTTCCCGACAAGCCGGTCGAGGGAGTGATCATCCGGGGAGAGTGTCTCTGCCGGGGCAAAGCCTTCGAGGCGGGAAGCACGGTGTGGTGGAAGCTCCGCACGTGGGACCGCGAGGGGCTCCCCGGAGACTGGAGCAAGCCGCAGCAGATCTCGATTCCTGTCGCTGACCTTTCCGTGAAGGCGATCCCGCGGCCTACCTCCATGCACGGTGCAGTCAGGTTTGTCGATGGGAAGGACGGCAAGGCGGTTGCCCTCAGCGACCAGGCGCGAATTTCGGCGGCAGACTATGGTGGCCTCCGCCTGCCTGCCACGACGATTGCGGCGTGGATCAAGCCGGAGCGTCTGACCGACAGTTGGCAGTGCATTTATCGCAAGGATGATGGGGCGCGCCGCCTTCTTGCCATCGGCAGGGAGGGGCCTTTCTGGGGGCTCTGGTGCGGGTTTTCCATCGGGGGGAAATATGTCGAATTTGGAGCCCCCTACGAGGGAAGGAAGCTGGGTGACGAAGCCTGGCACCACGTGGCGGTTACCTTCGCGCAGGAGATGCTCCGGCTCTACGTGGATGGGGTGCTGATCGGTGAGCAGAAGCAGCCGGGAACCTTGAGCCCCGGCGGGAATGCCCCGGCGTTTATTGGATCGGATCGTGGACGGAGTGAGTTTTTCCAGGGAGGGATTGATGATCTGCGGATTTATGAAGGCGGCCTGACGAAGGAGCAGATCGCGGCGTTGGCGCTGGGAAAACCGGAGGGGATCAAGGAACCACTGGCGGCGCACTGGAAGTTCGATGGAGAGGTCAGCAATGAGGCGGTGGTGGTCCCGGAGGTGGCCCCCAACCGGATCGTGCTGCTGGGCGGCAGCCTGGTTTACGGGATGGAGAAGCACGGCTTTTTCGAGTCGGCAGTGCTGTCCCGCTGGCCGCATCACGAGATCACCGTCCGGAACCTGGGCTGGCCGGGGGATGATGTGACAGGCACCGCGCGCGGCGAGTTTCAGTCAGCCCGTGGTCCGGGAACGTGGCGTCCACGGGGAAGTGATCCCGGGGCCGGCTATCAGGAACTGCTCTCGCAGGTCCGGTCCGCCAAGCCCACCACCATGATGGTAGGTTATGGGGCGGAGGCAGCCTATCTCGAGAGCGAGCCGGAGATGAAGGAATTCCAGATCGGGTATCGACGCCTGCTGGATGACCTCGAAACGACCGGGGCGAATCTGATTCTCCTCACCCCCGTTCCACAGGGTGAAAGGCATCCGGTCCCTCCCACGGTGGCCGGGCGCAATGTGCGACTCAGACAGGCCGCACGTTTTATTCGGGAACAGGGAATCAAGCGCAGGCACGAGGTGATCGACCTGCAGGGGTTCGAAGGTGAGGAGGCGGACAACTACCGCGTGGCCATTGATCTGACCGAGAAGGGATACCGTGACCTGACCTCCATGATCGCCCATGACCTGGATCTCAACGGCCAGGTGGAGATCACCAGTCACGAGGATGGAGGCGGATTGGCCCGGGTCGGGGGGAAAGGCCTTCGGGTCGCTGATGTGCAGGAAACGAAGAATGGTGCCCGGGGGACCATTGTGCTCGATCAACTCCCCAGCGTCGCCTCACCCATCGGTCTTGGCGGAGGCAGAAATCTCTACCATGACGGCGATCTCATCGGGCGGGCGTCCCAGCCACCCGGGACGGGAATCGTTGAAGCAGGGCCCGATCTGGAGCAGGCGGAGGCTCTTCGCCGCGTGATTGTCCGGAAAAACGGTTACCACCGGGCCAAGATCCGACCGCTCAACAAGACCTACATCTTTCTCTTTCGTCGGCACGAGATGGGTCACTTCGCACACGAAATGGAGGAGTATGAAGATCTGGTGGAGGGGGCCGAAGAGCAGATGGCTCTCCTGCGTGTCCCCCGGGCCCACCGTCACGAATTCCGCGGCCTGCGGGCGTGGTCTGCCCCTCGACAGTATCCTGATCACGAAGTTCCGAAGCAGATCCCGGCTCCCGACGTCAAGGAGGAGCTCTCTGCTCTCAAGGTTGCGGAGGGGTTCCAGGTCAATCTTTTCGCCAAGGACCCGATGATCGCCAATCCCATCAACCTGAACTGGGATCTGCGGGGGAGGGCCTGGGTCTCGACCTCCTCGACCTACCCTCATCCCCGGCCCTGGGAGAAACCCAACGATCGTATTGTGATCCTGGAAGATACCGATGAAGACGGGGTAGCGGACAAGCATACCGTCTTCGCCGAAGGGCTGCTTGTTCCCCACTCAGTCATGCCGGTGCCGGGCGGAGCCTACGTATGCAGTGCCACCGAGATCCTCTTTTTGACTGACTCGGACGGTGACGATGTGGCCGAGTCGCGGGACGTGATTTTCTCGGGATTTGGTAACGCCGACGTCCACCACATGATTCACGGATTGCGCTGGGCGCCATGGGGAGATCTGCACTTCACGCAGTCGATCTATATCAACAGCTTCATCGATACGGTACATGGTCCGCGTCGCATAAATGGAAGTGGGATCTGGCGCTTCCGCCCGGAAACCCTGCGGCTTGAGCCGTTCGCCACCGGCATGGTCAATCCCTGGGGGTTTGCCTTCAACCGCTGGGGCCAGTCCTTTGCCACCGATGGGGCGGCCGGGCAGGGGCCACACTACGTTTTCCCGGGCTCTGCCTTTCGTTCGGCGGTTGGAGCACATCGTGTTCTCGATGGGCTCATCCGTGGAAAACCCAACAATACGGGGGGAGAATTCGTGGCCGGGCGCCACCTTCCCGACCACTGGCAGGGAAGTTTCCTGGGCAATGACTTCAGGGCCAATCGCACGGTGCGTTATGAATTGGAGGAAAGTGGGAGTGGCTACCGGGCCGAGGAGGTCGAGACCGTCCTCCACTCCAGCCATCGATCCTTCCGGCCGGTCGATATCAAGATGGGGCCACGGGGCGCGATCTACGTGGTCGACTGGTACAACGCCATCATCGACCACGGGGAGGTCGATTTCTATCATCCGCTGCGTGACAAATCACACGGACGCATCTGGCGGATCACTGCAGAAGACCGGCCCTTGCTCTCAGCCCCGGCTATCGCAGGCGCACCTTTCCAGGATCTGTTGGACCTGCTCAAGTCCCCGGAACCCTGCACGCGTACCCAGGTCAAGCGTGAGCTCGCCTCCCGTCCCGGCGAGGGAATGATGAAGCCGGTTCTTGAGTGGGTGGAGAATCTGGACCGCGCCGACCCGCACTTTGAGCACCATCGTCTGGAGGCCCTCTGGCTTCTCATGGGTAACCGGGTTGCCCCGCCCGGGCTCCTGGAGATCATCCTGCGCTCGCCCTCGGCTCAGGCACGGGCTGCCGCAGTGCGGGCTGCCGCGATCTGGGACTCGCAGGCCGGGGAGATCGATCCGCTCGTCATCCTGGGCCACGCCGCCAATGATGAACATCCTCAGGTTCGACTCGAAGCGGTTAATGGTCTGCGGGATGTGGGTTCGCTTGAGGCTGCCAACCTTGCCCTGCGTGCCTTGGATCATCCTACGGACAACAACCTGAAATATGCCCTCGAATTAACCGTCCGGCACCTGCGGGACCAATGGCTGCCCGCCATGGAATCCGGGAAGCGGGTTTTTGAGGGAGTGCCCAGCCGCCTTGCCTACGCGCTGCGTGAGGTGAACGATCCCAGGGCCGTGGGCCGCCTGGTGGAGCTGGTCAGCTCGGGAGGGATCGAGGCGGACGATTTGCCACAGGCAGTGGCCACCATTTCTGCCCTTGGTGAGGAGGATGATCTCAGGGCCATGGTGAAGCTGGCAGGCAGGAGACCTGCCTTGCTGATTGCGGTGGCCCGGGGCGCTGCGGAGAACGATCGGGTTCCCGGGACTGGGAAGGAGATTCTGTCCTTGCTCGAGAGTAGGAATGCAGAGGTGGTGCGGGCGGCCGTGGAACTGGCGGGAATCTGGAAGCTCTCCTCCGCCCAAGCCAGATTGGTGATTATGGCGGGGGCCCCTCAGGCCGATCCCCTCACGGTATCCGCGGTCTGCCGAGCCCTGGGCAGGTTGGGGCACTACGGTCGATTGAAAGAGTTCAGCGAGCCTGGTCGAAGGACGGTCCTTCGCAGTCATGCGGTGGCAGCCTGGGCGCGAAGCGATCCCTCGGAAGCCGCGCTTCCGGCTGCGGCGCTTCTTGCCCAGCTCAAGGAAGAGGTGCAGGTAGGGATTGTGATGGAGTCTTTCCTCACCCATGAGCGTGGCCCGGCAGCCCTTTCAGCGGCCCTGGAGCGAGCGATCCTGCCGGAGAAGAGCGCGATTGAGGGAGTGCGGCGCGCGTATGCCTCTGGTCGAGAGGTGAGTGCCCTGATTGCAGTCCTGAACAAGGCGGGAAGTCTTGAACCGCTCTCCCAGGATCTTTCCTCCCAGCAGCGACGTGAACTTCTTGCAGAAGTTGCGAAGAGGGGAAGCATTGCCCGGGGGCGGGAGGTTTTTGAACGCAAGGCTCTGGTCTGCACCACCTGCCATCTCGTAAACAACCGGGGAGGAGTGGTAGGTCCGGATCTCACCAGCGTTGGGACCTATGCGACGCCCGAATCGCTGCTGGAATCACTCTTGAATCCCAGCAGCACGATCAAGCAAGGTTACGAGACTGCGGTGGTGACCAGGAAAGACGGAACCAGTGTGGCGGGACTCCTCCAGCGCAAGACGGACTCTGCGACCCTTATGCGGGATCCCACCGGCAAGGTGATCACCATTCCCAGTGGTGAAATTGCAAGGATCGACCGTAGCCCGGTATCGCTGATGCCGCCCGGACTGACGGCCTCCCTCCGGCGTGATGAACTGATCGACCTGGTGCGTTATCTGACCTCGTTGGGGAAGGAGTCCTGAGAACACGGTCTTTCTCTAGTCTGTGACGTCCACCCTGACGTCATCAATGGAAAGGCCACTGAAAGCGTCAGCGGTTCCATCACTGACAAAGTTGAACTCGATGCGAACATCCTCGGTCTCGTTAATGACTTCGACCGGAACCTGGATAACCTGGGTTTCGTAGTCGGTATCGAAGACGGACATGTCCAGGGCATGGTCAGCCCCCAGTTGGACATC
>DLRK01000189.1:39609-52284 GCA_002501065.1 Akkermansiaceae bacterium UBA7890 | reverse complement strand
TCCGAGATTGCCATCGGCTGATAGCTCACTTCCGATTCCCAATCAAAACGCAGTTCTCCATCCGCACAATCCTCGATGAGCAGCCCCCGGGCATCCGATTTCCCCTCGATCATCGGATCGATCGCGAAAAACGGATGGTTCTCCACTTGGGTAGGCTTGATATCCCCGACCGCCTGAAAGCGGGCACTTGTCAGTTCATGACGCCGGTAATATTCCCTCATGAGCGGCAGAATCCGTGCCCGATGCCTTACATACCTGGATTTCTCCTCCACCGAGGTGGCAGCCAGATACTTCCTGGTCACCTGCTCTACCTTCTCCAGGAGTTTTTCTGCATCCTCGGATTGCTTCATCCTCACCTCCTCCTTGACCACGTTCTTCTCGGCCACCGCCTTCCCACCCTTTATCAACATGAATAATCCCCCCACCACCATTACGAGAAGCAGCACTCCGATCAGGACCAACCACCCCATCGGCGTGGTCTTCTCCGTTTCCTTTCCCTCGAGGTCCCAGGCGACCCCGAGCTCTTCGGCCGCCGCCTCCGGATCGGCCTCCATCTCTTGCATGGGATTCAGTTCCCGGTCCACTTGCATGCGAGCCTCCCGCTCCCCGGGCAATCGGATTACTTCCTGATCGGGAGCAGGCGTGGTTTCCTGCTCTCGTCCACTGGGTCGACGTTGGTTCGCCATCGCTGGAACCCAATGTGCTCCAAAAAACCTCTGCTGGCAACCCCGGACCCTGCCTGCGGACCTCACAAATATATGTAACATCACTGGCCGAAGCCCCCGCCGTAGCCTACAACCCGCTCTCATGAGCCTCTCCCGCCCGCCCCGAGTTCTCATCACAACTGCGGGCTTCGGCGACGGACACAATACCGCCGCCCGGGGCCTCGCCCAAGCCTTGGAAGGTCGGGCTGAGTCCCTCGTAATCGACCCCTGCGAGGAAACATCCCCCTGGTTCAACAACGTGCTGCGCAATGGCTACCGCTTCGTGACAACCTACCTGCCCCGCACCTGGAAGCGAATCTACAACAGCGTGGAACACCATGACTTCTCTCGTCAGAAAATCCCGTTCATGCGCACGGTGGAAACCGCGTTTGCAGCACGGGTGAACGGGTTCAATCCGGATGTAATCGTCTCCACCTATCCACTCTACCCCTACTTTGTCGAACGCTACATCAAAGGTGGTGGCCGCCCCTGTCCCATGGTCACCATCGTCACCGACTCCATCGAGATCAATGCCTCCTGGCGCAAGGCCCCGACTGATTTCTGGCTTGTCACCGACCGGGAAACGAAAAGCTCGTTGATCGAACAGAAGCTGCCGGAACAAAAAATCATCGAGACAGGATTTCCGGTGGATCCCATCTTTGACAAGCTGTCGCCCGTCCCGACAGACGACCGCGCCAGACCCTTTAGAGTTCTTTACTTTCCCACTGCCAGCAAGTCTTCCCTGGACCCTACGGCCCGTGCCATCCTGGAGCATCAGGACTGGCCCATCGAGCTTACCATTGTGCTCGGACGAAATTTCCGGCGACTCTACCACCTCGCGCGGAAACTCGTGGAAGCTTACCCCAATCGCATCCGCCTCAGGGGATGGTCTCGAAGAGTTCCGGAACTGCTCTGCGAGCATCACCTCGTAGTGGGCAAGGCCGGTGGTGCCACCGTTCATGAATCCATCGCCGCGTGCTGCCCCATGCTGATTCAGCACCTCGTCCCCGGCCAGGAAGAGGGCAACCTCGAACTACTGCGCCGGATTGGTGCTGGCGACCTGGCTGAAACCGGACCAGCCCTGGCCGCCGCGCTGCGCAATCTCCTTTCCGACCGGGCCTCTCACTGGCGCAAACAGAAACAGCGCCTCGCCCTCCATGCTCGTCCGGCAGCCTCCAGGGTGACCGCCAGCTTTGTGCTGGAACTCGCTGCAAAAGACCGATCCCATCCGGTCGCCAACTGATCATCCACCCATCGCCGTGCCTGTGTCGCCCACTGCCGCCCTCTTCGATATCGGAAATGTCCTCGTAGAGGTTGATTTTGCCCGGGGCTTGACTCCTCTTGTTCCACCAGAAGCTGGCGCTCCCCACCTCCGCCTGCGGAACCTGCTGGAAAAGTGCAGTGAACTGGAGACTGGCCGGATTACCCCTGACGAGTTCATTGCCATGGCCTCTGAATGCCTCGATTTCACCGGTCCGGCCGAGGAATTCCGGAACGCCTGGAATTCCATTTTCCATCCCATGCGCACGATGTGGGCAGTCGTGTCCTTCCTCAAATCACTCCACCTGAAGCTCATTCTCTTCTCCAACACCAACTGCATGCACATCGAGTGGCTTCTCACGAACTACGAAATATTCGAAACGTTCGGGGGGCGGGTCTTCTCCCACGAAGTCGGTGTCAACAAGCCCGACCCGGCCATCTACCACCACGCCATCACGGAATTCAACCTCGCCCCGGAGGAGACCCTCTACATCGACGATCTCCCGGAAAACATCGCCACCGGCCGCGCCCTGGGATTTCGATGCCACCAGTATTCACGGGAGCGACACCACGAATTCATTGCCTGGCTCGATCAGGAATTCGGCCTGCCGGACGGGGGGGCACACGGCACAACGGCCTCCACCTAGTCCCTGGTCTTTTCAGCAAAGAGCCGCTGCATGGAGTCGAGATACTCCGAAACCGGGCCTTGATGACGGCGGGGACGGGTTTGCAGTTTCTCCTTCAGTTCGACAAAGCTCTCGAAGTCGCCCGTGAGTTGCCTTGAGTTGGTGATGCGGTACCACTCAAGGTAGTCGCGAGCCCGGTTTCCAAGGGAACGAAGCCGCTCGCGTTCCCGGGCAAGTTCCTGCAAACGCTCCCCAATCCGCTCATCCCGATCTGAAGCAATCTCACCCAAAAGGGTGAGATACTCCACCAACACCGGCCGATGGGACGGGAAGGCACGATACAGGAACTGCCCGCCCCGTTCCATCACCGGGCGAATGGAAGCCTGCCGTTGCTTGAGAGGGAGCGCGAGGAGATCACGGAACTGATCGGCCCCGACTTCGATCAGATTACCGGAGGGATCATTGAAGCGCACCACCAGAAGAGCCTGCAACTCCTTCTCCGTCTCCTCGATGGTGAGGACATGGGGAAACGGCTTCTCGGCCATCTGCGCCAACTGGAGGGCCCACCACTTGGAAAAGCTCTCGGGACCCAGGTTCATGCCCGGAAAATGCTTCATCAGCAGCGCCATCTCATCCCCTTCAAAGGTGGACAGTTCTCGAAGCATTGTCCGCATCGACTTCCGCCCGCCATTCTGCTCAAGGAGGGACATGACCAGTGCCCCGGAAGAAGCCCGATAAGCCGCCCGTGCAATCGAATCCATTTCCTCAAGCGGTCTCATCTCAAGGAGTTTCTTCACCGGATAGAGTTCATTTTTCCTGAAGAGAGCCGCATAGAGAGCATGCTCACGTTCGCCACGCTTCCAGCGAAAACTCTCAAGCATGCCCTCCACCAGCCAGATCGGAACTCCCACTGATTCCACCGCCTCATCTCCCCTCCCCCGCAGTCCATACTCGATCAGGAGGAGCTCCAGGAGGGCAGGTTCCAAGCCGGCGGGCTTCCCCCGGGCCAGGAACACATCGAGTTGCAGACGGTAGCCCCCAGGGACATGAAAAAAGTTCGTCTTCATGGGGGCCGCGCCATCACGAAGCTGAATCGCAATGGCATGTTCCCATCCCTCCTCGTCCTTCCCGATGGTTTCCAGAAGGGCCATCCGGGTGCTTTCCGCCACCGAGGCGATGGCCCCCCGGGTGACGAAGTCGGCCCCATGCACCACGAATTGCCGCGACTCGCTCTCAGTCCGCGGAGAAGGGGACTTGGGTTCCTCCTCCCCCACCAGTTCCAAGGCGATGGAAGGAGCAGGCCGGGGGGCTGCTTCCGGGATGACTTCCCCCGGGCGTTCCGGAAGCGGGTCTGAAGGCACTTCTCCCTGACCCAGGGCGAGGACTGAGATACCGAATGCCCACGGGGCACAGACGAGACCTGAACGGAAATACTTCACAAGGAAAAGGAAGCACCCTCATGCCCCAGAACCCTCTCCATTGCAAGGAACCAGGTGCCAAGTCGCTCCCACCCCACAGGTGATTACTCTTAACGGAATGATCCGTCCTCCTTATTCGGCGACCCGGATTGACTCTTCCGGCGGAGACAGCTCCATCACACCATCCGAAACCTTGATCTGAAATCTGCCGCTGAACATGTTCCACACCCGCTCCGTTTCCTCGGCATACGCCTCCTGGAGGGCCTTGAAGGAAGAGTTTGTCAAGAGCACGAATCCGTTGAGGACACGGGTCCGTCCCCATTTCCCCTTCTCCCGCCTCAAAGACGTATTGATCCCTCCATCGTCCTGCATGCTCTGTTCCACCTGCAGGAGCATCGAGATCGTGTGCCGTTTTCCCCACACCTCGCGCTCAATGATCACCTCGATGACATCCTCCTCCAATCTCACCCACACGCCACGAGCAATGACAAAACTCTTGAACCAGCCCTCCTGCTCGAACTTGAGAGTGCGCCGGATGTAGTTGTTGATTTCTTCTTCCGTGATCCGCACCCCATGCTTGTTCTTAGCCGCATTCTCAAGAACAGTGCCAAGATTGCGTCCTCCCAGCAGAGGGAGCGGGGAATCATTCCGATCCTTCTCATATCCCTCGATATCGGAGAGATCCTGGGGATCAAAAGAGAGATAGGCCAGACCCCCAATCACCACCAGACCCAGCAGGGAGATGAAGAAGAGATTCTTGAAGAAAGTGCCTCTCTTGGTGGGTGGAGACATCTTCCGCTTTGCCTTGCTCGAATCCCTGCTCGAATCCTTGCCCAGGGCAGGACCACCAGCCATGTCCCTTGGTAGTGGTGGGAGACCCTTGCTCGAATCCTTGCCCAGACCCTTATCCTTCTCGTCTTCAGCCATCGCTCAGTGAGAAGTATTCCGTATCCCGGAGACTCTGTCGAGAAATCAGAGAACGGCTGCCAGGGTCACAATGTCACTCGTTCTTGGTCGCACCACCTCCCCCGCCTGCACCGGCATCTGCCTTCGAGCCGGATCCGGAGGAATCACCTGATTTGGACTCCTTGGATTCCTTGGGCTTCGAGGCCTCCGATTCCTTCTTGGCTCCGCTCTTGTAGGACTCGCTGCGGTAGTCCGTCTCGTAAAATCCCCCTCCCTTGAAGATAATGCCGGCCCCGGTGCCCAGCAACCGCTTCACCGCTCCATCGCAATCCTCCTTTGGACAGTCTTTCAGCTTCTCGTCATTCATGCTTTGGAAGTACTCGAACTCGTGTCCGCACTTCTCGCAAACGTAGTCGTAGGTCGGCATCGGGCGGGTTGAAATCCTACAAATCCGGGGGAGGTGCAATCCTCGATTTCCAGCGAATCGCCCGGAGAGCACTCATTCGGGCTTTCCGCCGTCCCCCCAGTCGATCTCCAGGAACTCGCGCGGCACCTCAACTTCCTCAACCGCGTGATCGCTCTCGATCTCGGATATCCGCGCCTCCTTCTGCTCCGCAATCCAAGCCCACAGGTGCTTTTTCATCGCCGCGTAGACCTCCGGGTGATCCGCCTTCACGTCCGTCTCACAGTGCGGATCGGCCTTCAGGTCATACAGCCGGTGAATCGGGTGATGCTGACCCGGAGTGTAGACCAACTTGAAATCCTCGGTCCGCAGGCAGCGCTCCTTGGTCTTGACCACCGCATCGTGAAACTTGTCGCTCAGCACGATGTGATGATCGAACTCCTCGTCGATTCTGGTCGTATCCTCCATCGCCGGAATCTGCAAGGGATCCTCCCCTGGGATCTGGCGATTGAAGAACAGGTAGCTCGTCTCTCCAAAGAACGCCAATCCGAGATCGTCGCTCTGCCTCTTCAAATAGGGAACCAGGCTCACCCCTTCGAACTTCGGTTCCTCGGGCAAGTTGAGGAGATCCAGGATCGTCGGCGCGAAATCAATGTTTCGCACGATCCTGTCAACCTTCCCCGCCTTGTCCTCGAGCCCCGGCACATACATCACACCGGGAATGTGATTTCCCTGGTCTCCACCGCTGAAGGACACGCCATGACAGAACGAGACTCCCGGCTCGAACAGGTCATCGCCGTGATCCGAGGTGATGATGATGATGGTGTTCTCCAGCTGCCCGGTCTCCTCCAGCTTAGCAAGGATGCGGCCGATACAATCGTCGAACTGGGTCGTGCATCCGTCATAGAGCGCGCGGATCTGTTCGACGTCGGCCTTGCTCATTCCGGCGAACTCCTTCCCGATGTCGGTATTCTGCGCAAACTCGTCGGGGTTCAACGCCACGCTGTAGTTGTGCGGCCCCTTGTAGTCCGAGTCCCCCCACATCTTGTAGTAGGGATCCGGTGAGTGATAGTTCAAGTGGTTGCAGGAATAGAACACCGTCCAGAAGAACGGCTTTTCGCTTCGAGCCTGCCGGTCGAGCTTCTTCACCACCCGGTCGGTGACCACTTCGGGCTCGAGGAAGAACGCGAACGATTCCAGCTCCGGAAACAACCGGTATCCCACCTCATTGTCGAAGAACAGGGGGATGACGAAATGCTGCATGTAGACCGCCTGGCTCAGCCAGATCTTGAAGTTGTCGTAGTCCGACACCTTCACCTCCTCGAATCCCATCGGCGTCAGGTTGTAGATCGCCGCACACCAGTCACCCAGCACCGCCGTGTCGTATCCCTTCTGCCGAAGGATCCAGGCAAGGGTCGCCGAATCGGTATTGACCCGATCCACCAGTTCCTTGTCCGGGAACATCTGCCGGAATCCGTGCGTGTGTGGATACTGCGCCGTCATCAGGCTCGTCATCGACTCCAGGGTGGAACCGATCGGCGTGAAGCACTTCGTGAAATTTGTCGACTTCGCCGCGAGCGCGTCGATGTTCGGCGACACCTCCCGAAAGTAGCCGTTGCAGGATAGTTTGTCCCCGCGCAGCGAGTCGGACGCGATGATCAGGACATTCATGGGACGCGATTCCCCGGATTTGAGATCCTTCACAGTCCCTCCGAAGCCTTCCCGGGGCAATGAGAACGCCACCACCACGCCGGCGATCACCACGCCGGTCGCGGCATACGCGATCCTCCGCGGACGGGGGCCCAACCGGCTCGTCGAGCGATGATAGGCCAGAGCGTAGAAACCCACGACCACGAGCGCGATCACCCACGGCAGCACATCGAACAAGAGGCCGAACACCGCGAACTTGAGCACCTCCGGCAGGGTGTTGAGAAAGTTCATGACCGGCTCGACGATCCAGCCCTCCGAGCTGAAGTACGGTTGCTTCCAGAACAACCGCATGATCATCAGAATCACCGAAGCCATCACCAGCACCACCGTGCGCCAGATCACGGCCCACCGCGTGATCCGCTTCGCTCGCTTCTTCACCCAGAGAGAGATCAGGGGGAAACAGACGATCACGTAGACAACGCACAACACTCCGTAGCCCTTCACCAGCAGCATCAGGCTCTTCCACGCCAGGAAACCCATGTAATTTTCGCGGGCAAGAGCCACGAACTTGCTTTGCCCCAGCTCAACCGCGCCGGTCAGCATCAGCAGCAACGACGTCAGGAACTGCGCGAGGAAGCACCCGGCCACCGAGAGGATCACCCACCTCAGGATGCCGGGCTCACGACGTGTGCCCCTGCGGCGACCAGTCGTCGTCTTCCCCAGGTCCGGATCCTTTGCTTCGGTGTCCATCAATTGCCGAGTCCTTGCGACCCTCATCCACCCCGATCCGGAGTGGGCCACCAGTCCGTCGTCTTCCCAGCCCCAAAAGTCCAATCCTAAAATGCCGGTTCGCCCGCAATCTTTCCTCCCGAGACGTTTCCCCCGGCGCCCCTGGCGGCGTTCTCCCACCGGCAGTTTTCCCGGGATTTCCACGGCGACTACCTCAGAGACCCCGCCCTCACCCGGTCGCTCCGGACTCGAATCACTCCATGAAGTTCTCGGCCGAGGCGTGGGAATTAAGGACGGGGATGCCTCCCTGTTCCTCAAACACCCGGACCACCACCAGGGCCGTCCCTCCCGACCTGTTTCAAAATCCGGATGCCTCCTGGACGTCCGGCATGGAGATCAACACGAGGCGCTGTTTCTGTTTGCGCCAGTGAGAGGCCCGGGGGGGTGTGGAACCAGCCCCGCCAGGTTCTCGTCTCCCACATGGATGTCATGCCCAGCGTCCTCGATGCGCTGGATCTGGATCCCAAATACTTCCAAGAGCTGGCCGGCTACTCCGCGCTGAGTGATCACCTCGGGAAAGCTCTCCTCAGCACGCGCTGACCCGGCATTGGAGTGTGCCTTGTGGCCGACGGAAAAAAGCCCGCTTCAAGGCTACCAGACTCTGGCTCGGCGAAATTCCGGAGACTCTGTTCTTCATGGAATGGACCGACTTCGGCGACCAACCGCTCGACCCCCTCCAGATCCATGGACCCCGCCGTTGCCACGATGCCCTCCGGGATCCATACCCGAATTCCATCGGTCGTCATTTTGATCGATTTCAGGTGGCCGAGTGACCTCTCGCCTGCTCGAATCCAGTCCCACCCTGGAATCCCAACCTGCCATGAATCGTTTTCTTACCCTCTTTCTCCTCTGCACCGTTCTGGCACTTCCCGATCCCGCCATTGCGAAAGACAAGATCGTCAGGGTCTTCATCCTGGCCGGGCAATCGAACATGGAAGGCCACGGCCGCATCGCCGGGGAACAGAAAGGAACCCTTGAGACCCTCTCCCGGGACCCCGCTACCGCAACCCGCTATCGACACCTGCACCGGAACGGCAAGTGGATCACCAGGAACGACGTATGGATCACCTGGCTCGACCGAAAGGGCAAGCTGGGGGTGGGAGGCTGGGCTGCCAAGGGTGCCATCGGTCCTGAACTGGGCTTTGGCTGGGTGGTGGGCGACTTCCTCGATGACCCCGTCCTCCTGCTGAAATTCGGACCGGGCGGGACCAGCCTGGCCGGACCCTGGCGCCCCCCCGGTTCGGGACCGCACCCCAGTGGCAAGCCAAGGGGAGACGGTATCGGTACTCAGTATGATCACCTCATCGCAAGCGTAAAACAGCGCATGGTCAATCTGGCGGCGGAGTTCCCGGAACTGGCAGATTACCAACCCCGGTTCGCAGGCTTCGGCTGGCACCAGGGCTGGAATGACGGCTGCAGCAAACCTGACTGCCTCGAATACGAGGCGAACCTGGCTCATTTCATCCGTGATGTGCGCAAGGCTCTCAATTCTCCCGGCCTGCCCTTCGTTATCGCGGGAAGTGGATTTGGCGGATGGGAACAGAAGATCGACCGCCGTCTCATGATCATGAAGGCACAGAAAACCATCGCCAGACACGACGAATTCAAGGGTGACACCCGCTATGTGGAAACGCGAAGCTTCTTCCGCGATGGCCCCGTCTCTCCCCGCCCCATTCGCTACCACTGGTGTTGCAATGCCGAGACCTACTGGTTGATCGGGGAGGGTATGGGCCGGGCCATGGTGGAACTGCTGGGCGGACCCAAGGCTCCCCCTAATGCTGAAGGGCCGTAATTCGCGCGGGCACGGGCATTAATCGGGTCAAGAGGCCTTCCCCGCGGCTTGCCTCCCGCCGTTCCTCTGCTTGGATGGCCGGGTGCTGATCACCCTGACCACCGACTTCGGAACCAGCGACTGGTTTACAGGCTCCATGAAGGGTGTGATCTCAGGAATTTCCCCGGCCACCCGCATTATTGACATCACCCACCAGGTCCCCCCTGGCAACCTGGTTGACGGAGCCTTCACCCTGGCTGCCTCCTCGCCCTACTTCCCTGCCGGCACGATCCACATCGCAGTGGTTGACCCGGGAGTGGGGAGTGCCCGCCGCGCCATCACCCTGCGCACCCGGAGCGCCATTTTCATCGGCCCTGATAACGGGGTGCTCTCCTGGGCGGTACGGGAACAGCAGATCGAGGAAGTGCGGATCCTCAACAATGAGGACTGGTTCCTTGAACCAGTAAGTCGGACCTTCCACGGGCGTGACATCTTCGCCCCCGCTGCCGCCCGCCTTGCAGCCGGTGCCCGCTTCGATGAGGCAGGGGATACGATTGAGGACTTCGTGCGTCTCCCCTGGCCCGAAGTGACGGAAGGGGACCACGAGGTGCGGGGCGAAGTTGTCCATATCGATCGCTTCGGCAATGCCATTTCCAACCTGCCCGCCTCCGTCTTCCCCGGGGAATTGCTGGATAGCGGCGGCATCACCATAATGTGCGGCGGACGCCCCGCGCCGCTCCGTCATTCCTATACGGACGTCCATCTCGGCAAGCCTCTTGCCCTCATGGGATCAAGCGGCCTGCTTGAACTCGCCATCAATGGTGATGACTTCGCCGAGCAGAATGGCATCGAGGTAGGCTCCCCTGTGCGCGCCAAGTGGTAGGAACGGGGAACCCCCGCCCATCCTGCCATGATTCAGCTACTCCACGGAGACGCGGTAGAACCGTCGCTCCTGACCAGCGGCGCTGGGATCGAGTTGCGAGGTGGTCGAACCCACCGCCAGAATACCGGAGGACGCCTCCACCCAGTTGATCATGTCCGAACTGGCTTCCAGGGTGTAGCTCTTGCCCGGAACACTGTTCCAGATGACCGTCAGGAATCCGGTGACCGGATTCCTGTTCAACCTCGTGATCCTGAAGATGGACGAAGCATCGAGGGGGTCAGTCCCTGCCTGCACTTCCGCACCGTCCAGAGCCCCGTCAGAATCGGTGTCGGGGTTGAGCGGATTCGTTCCAGCCAGGGCCTCATCGGTGTCACTCAATCCATCCCCGTCAGTGTCGAGGAGAACTCCCGCTCCCGGAGTTCCACCCACGACTGCACTGGCTCGCCAGTTGGCCGGGTCGTTATAGTCACCCTCGGTGTCGATGACTTCAAGGGAAGGCCCCTGTCCCGCCGGCGCAACCGGCCAGGGTGCCACCGTATCGTAGTTGAAATCATGAATGATGTTGCCTGCGTCGTCGCGCAGAACAATCTTCTCTCCGCTGTTGGACAGAGATCCCCCCGTCCACTCACCCATGACACGGACGGCACCTCCGTATGCCGCCTGGAAAGTGGCAGTATCGGCCACCAGCACGGCATGTTCGTCAGGATCGAGAGTGAGTGCACTGAAGGTGAAGGCATCAAAGGGGTCACCCCCGTCGAAACTCACCCCGTCGAGATTCAACGGAGTGTTGCCGGTGTTGACCAACTCGACGAACTCCAGATTGTTTCCTCCCGTGGGCTCATACATGAGCTCCGTAACCCGGAGATGGTTTGCCGCCGGGCTGGATGCCGAGGGATCGACCACCATGACATAGTCGAACCTGAAGCGGGCCGCCTGAGCAGTATCGTTGGCCGCAAAAAGACCTCCTCGACCCGCCGTGGAGTCCCCCGGGATGGCGCGTGAGTAAATGGTGGTCCAGACACCCGGCTCCAGGCGATGCTCAAAACGCAGATTGCCGCCCTCGCGCCGGATGCGGATCACCGCTGCTCCCTCGGAATACCTCCGGTTGTAAAGCGTCGTATAGGCACCTCCGCTGGAGCGCTTGACCCGCAGGGTGGCGCCATCCTCCATACCGAAGACATAACGTGATTCGATCGCACCTTCCTGAACCTCCAGGATGAGACCGGCGATGAAGTCCCCGCGCTGAACCGTATCGAGGGTCATATCCGTCTGCAGCGTGAAGTCCACACTGTCCGGAACCTCACGCCACATGACTGGGTGGGAGGGATTGGATCCGGTGAGGGGCGTAGGCGCGCCGTCTCCCAGCTTCATCACCAGGTTACCCGGTCGGTCATTGAGGGAATACCATGAGCCTCCGCTGTAGTCATGACGAACCTCCATATTCTCGAGGGTCCACCAACTCTCCAGCAGGCGGTCGGTGAAGGAGCTCCAGCCGGAATCGGCATAAACAGAAACCTCCCGCACTTCCGATGATCCTTCCCCGTTGGCGTCGGAGGCGGTTACCGTGATCTCGTAGAGACCCGGGTTCCCGAAGATCACTTCAGCGGTATCGACGGTGGGATTTGTCAGGGACGCTCCAGCTTGCGGATTCACGCTCCACGAAAAGATCAGATTGGTTCCTTCCGGATCGTAACTATCGGTGGCATCCAGATCGAGGTCATCGGCCACGGACACGTTGAAGGAGTCCGGCCTGGAATCCACCTCCATCACAGGACGGGCATTCCCGGACTTGTTCACGTTGACGGTATCGGTGTGCACCACGTTTCCGTCCCGGTCGAGTCCCTGGATGGTGAGAGTCGTGAGACCCTGCCTGAGCTGGATCCCGTTGATCGTCCAGCTCGTTTCCGAGTTGAACACCCACTCCGCCTCCGGATGATCAAGAACCCCCACTGTAAAAACATTGTAGGGGCTGGTGCCCCTGAGGGAGAGAGTCTCTCCGCTCGTGCTGATTGTCCCGCCTCCGCCTGAAGTCACGTCGAAGTTCATGTTCAGCGCAGTCGATCCGATCGCGCTATTCCGGGCGTTGTTGGCTCGGCTGTTGTTGAAGTTGTTGTAGGTGGAGGCATTTGCCGAGTAGGAACCCGAAGCCGCCTCCTCCAGGCTGAGCCAGGTGCTCAACCGTCCCGATCCGGCGGTATACTTGTCGGCCATTTCACCGATGTAATAATTGAGACGCTGCCGGACATATGGCTTATAGAAAAAGTT
>DLRK01000189.1:0-39225 GCA_002501065.1 Akkermansiaceae bacterium UBA7890 | reverse complement strand
GAATCCCACTGAGCCAACTGCCACTTGCCATCGGAGTAACGCCGCAGGAAATACCCGTTCTTCCCACGATTCCGCGTAATACTATCCCAGTCATCGACCCAGCCGCGGACCGCCGCATTGGCAGCCATGAGATCAATGTCCGCCATTCGTTCAATCTCCGCCCGGGAGAACGTGTCCTGGCCGACTAGTTCCACCCAGTTGATGAATGAGGAATAATCATACTCGTCCTCCCGGGAACGTTTAATCCACTCCGCATGGTAACGCTCCGGTTCACGGGTTCCCTTGTAACTCCAATCCGCATTCCTCTGTCCCCGACTCCAACTGTCCTCAAACCACCACTCGTCGTCGATGCGGTAGAGTTCCCCTTTTTCGCCCTGATCCCAGTTGCGCTTGAGAAAATCGTTGGCGTTCGGTTCCACATCCTCACGCAGGGAGGCACTGCTTCCGTTGACAATCACGCGAACGAACTCGTTCTGGTTATAGGCATGCCCGAGGAGGTAGAGCCAGTAACGGATGATCCGGTTGTGATAACCCCTGCTGCCTCCCGCATCATTGTCAATCGAGCGCCGGGTGTAACCCCGGAAACGGCGATCCCCCGGTGATTTCCACTTCGCACGCGACAGGCTCTCCCCCTCCGATCGCGTCCACGGACTCCCGCTCTTGCGGATCTCCGAGTTGTAGATGACCTCACTCTCATTACTGATGAAGGTCGCATTGAAATACTGGTTCGAAAGACGCGGGAAGGCATAGTTGTTCTTTGACTCTCCCGATGCTCCCCCGCCGAGATAGTCGATGTCACGAGCCGAGATCACAAACCTCTGCGTGCGCAGGTCACTTGCGATGTTGCTGTTATCAACCACGTAGAGAGCTGGAGCATCGGGCGCCATCCGGGGCACATGACTCGTGCCTGCCGCAGAGGCAGCCTCCACGTAAAACTGCGTGATGGTGTTATCACTGCGGGACGGAAGAGTCGCACTGTAGATTCCGTCACCTGCCACCAGGTCGCCATTGACCCCGCTGTCATTCATGGCCTGGGTTCCCCATGAATTGCTCCAGGTGGAGTTGTCCAGCCGATGCCGCAGGTTGACGGAAGTCAGGGGGCGCACAGACCCCACCCGCGCCGTGATGGCAACCGAATCCGAGGAGGTGGGCACCGCCGGGCTGTGCATGATTTCCGAGAGGGTGGGCAGGGGACTGGCTTCCGTCCGGGAGTTGGGTGCTCCCGGCGTCCCCAGGTTCCGCGGAATGGGTAACCGGATGACATCCCCGAAGCTACGGTCCCAGGTATGCACAATCAGGGTGGGTTTGCCATACACCCAGCGGGCCTGGCACTCCCACACCAGGTTGTCATTGTCTGAGATGGAGGTCACATCAATCTCACAGCGATTCGCCTTCACGTCTCCGTGACCGGTCGAGACGATGCGGAATTCGTTTCCGGAGATGTAACTCTGGTAATGAGTGCCCTGGCACAGCCAGCCGTTGGAGGCATTTCCGTTGGTAACCACTCTTTCTCCGTCATTTGGAAGGAAGTTGGACCCAGCTCCGTTCTCTCTCAAACTCATATTGCGCAGGGCGATGTGAGCATCTCCCACCGCATGCACGTGCAGTTCCTTGTAGCTGGAACTGCCTCCCCGTGAGTTATTCTGCAGGTACTGGTCGGAAATGGTGTAGGTCTGGAAGGTTGATTTTCCGGACTCATCAGAGTCGGCCCAGGCGCTCGCCTTTGAGTTGTCCATGTCGGGATTCCGCAACTCGAGACTGCTTCCCAGTCCACCCGCCAGAAAGGGCCATTCACCACCGGTGGCATAGTGCACTTCGTCCGCAAGGTTGCCCCACGAGTCAATGAGCCGGACACTCTCTCCACTGTTGCTGAGATTATCGGTGAAGGGACCGATGACGCGTGCGCCCGGATGAGCCTGCCGGGTATACTCCGGGTTGGAGGCAACCACCAGGTATTCCCCCGGAGCAAGGCTCGTGCCCCCGGGAAAGGCGTATCTTACTCCCTCGTCGATTCTCCATCCATCCAGACTGATTGCAGAGCTGGAATTGTTGTATAGTTCAACATACTCCCCATCCCGATGGCTCGAAGGCGGCTCCACCATCAACTCGGTCATTACGATGCCCGTTTCCCGGGTGGGGTTGTTGGGCGCATTCTGACTCCCCGCCACCGAAGAATAGAACTCCCCCGATCCATCCGGGTAGGCAGCCGAGTAGTCCCTCCCGAACGCCTGCTCCACAACTGCGGCAGCGATCACCCGGTTCCCTGCGTCAATGAGCCAGAGCACTTCGTCGCCGCCTCCCGTGGAGAAGGAGACCGGCCAACTCTTGAACCCCCGGGACGAAATCGATCCAGTGAGGGGAACCTTGTCAGTGAAGTCACGGCGACTCGAAAGAAAGAGACCCGACATGTTCTGCGCGGCACTACCACCATGATAGAGTTCGATCCAATCGATATCCCCACCTGCATCGTAGTGCACTTCGTTGATGGCAAGCACGGTCCCGAGTTCCGCCGCACTTGAGTTGGCCGCATCCCGCGTGGGCGAGGTGAAGAGGAACCAGCTGCCCGATCCCGATGGCTTGCGTCCGAGGGAACGTCCGTCGATGGGCATGGCGGTATCGATCCCGTTCACGATGGTGGACCCGTCACTCTGGGTCAGGTAGATCACGGTGGGGCTGCCCACCGTGAGGCCGGCCTCGGAATAACCGAGGGAGGTGATCCCGCCCGCTGGCACATTGAGCACATTCGGGATCTGGTACTTGGTCAGGTTGCTCACCGAGTCGCTGAGATACCAGCCTCCGATATCCATGTCCGTCCCGGTGGGATTGTAGAACTCCACGAATCCCGTTCCGTTCTGCGGAAGCACCTCGTTGATCACGATGCTCGGTGCATTCGGGGTGGAAATATTCACCCGCGCGCCGAAGACCACGTCCGAACTGGTTGTTCCCGTCTGATGCACCTCAACCGCGAGAACATTGCTACCCACCACCAGCGGCGGAGCACTACTGGTAACAACGGCTTCCTCTTCGCTGGCATCACTTATCGTGCGACTGGCGGTCGTGGTATAGCTTGCTCCCTCGCTCACTCCAATGCCGCCCAACCACTGACCGTTGAGCCAGAAGCCCGCCCCATCATCGAGAATGGTGTCGATCGAGATCCCCGTACCGGCCACCGTACCATTGAAATCAAAGGTGGTCCGGAAGTAGTAGGTGATGATCTCGTTTCCGGGAGAGTTGGGGTTTTCGAACGGGGTTGTGATTCCAGGAGAGGGCACCACTGAAGTCTCGTAGCCGTAAAGTCCCGGACCGCTGTCCCAGCCTGCATCGTTGAAACCCACCTCTTTCCAGGATGTGCCCTGGTTGGATCCGTCATCGAGATACTTCCAGCTGTGGTCGTAATTGATGTAGGGCGCTCCTACCGAAAGATCGACTTCCGGATTGGAGTAAGGCTCCTCAGCGGCAGTCGGCTCACCCGTTCCAGGAGTTCCCCCGGACGAAGCGCTTGCCCTCCAGAGGCGATAGTCATCAATGGCGTAGTTGTCGTTCTCCAGAACCAGACTGTGCCCGCCACCATCTGCTTCGATAGCCCACGGCGCCCGGTCACCGTAGCGGAGGGTGCACACCATCGCACCGTTCTTGTCACGCAGGTTGATCCGCTCACCTTCGTTAGCCATGGAACCGGTCCAGGGGCCTAGAACCCGCACCGAACCGGGCAGACCGTAAGCGGCCCGGAAGGTGGCGGGGTCGACCCCGCAGATTACGATCCGTTCCCAGGGTTTGAGAAAATTGCTCTCGTGGTCGCCATCATTGTATCCCGGAAAGTCGTATGCCACCGCCCCACGCATACGCCACTGCGCGATATCAAAGACCGTCGCGGTGAGGTTCTCCACTTCCAGGAACTCGTAGAGGCCTGCCGGGGGATGATACATCACCTCGCTGATGACAACCTGCTCTGCCTTTGTCTGTGAGAAAGAACCAACTGCCATCAGAACAGTGGGAATCAACGGGTGGATTTTCATGTGAGTTTTTCCTGCGAGGGGTGACGTTCTGACACTAAACCTCGTTACAATACCGTCACTCTGCATTCGGGCAAAGGTGAATGATCAGGTCAATTCCTGCTAATCCAGTCGGCTTTACCCCAGAAGAGGCACCCGGGCAGAGTCCAAGGAGGCGGCACAAACCTGGTGGCAATTGATGCCTCCACCGCAGCCCTGCCTCCCCTGCACTGCTACTCGACAATCACGCGATAGAAGAGTTCGGTGGCCCCTGCTCCATCATGAGGAATCATGGAGGTGCCCTCCGTGGCCTCCACGGTAGAAACATCCGTCCAACTTCCCTCCGTCAGGTCCGGGCTCACCTGCAGGGTGTAGCTGCGACCCGGAACGCTGTTCCATGTCGCCTGGATGGCAGCTCCCACGCGCACCACTTCGATCAGGCGAAAGACCGAGAGCCGGTCCAGGGGATCAGTCCCGGCAGCCACCTCTGCGCCATCGAGCGCGCCATCGCCATCGGTGTCCGGATTGAGAGGATCCGTTCCGGCCGCTGCCTCTTCACTATCGTCCAATCCATCATTATCCGGGTCCCCGAGGGACACTTCACCGGGCGTTCCACCCACCACCACGCTGGCACGCCAGTTGGCAGGATCATTATAGTTTCCTTCCGTGTCGATCACTTCCAGGGAAGCCCCCTGTCCATCCGCTTCGATCGCCCAGGGCGGTTGATCGGAATACTGGAAATCGTGAATGATGTCTCCCTTCGGATCAATGAGCACGATCGGCTCGCCACCATTGCTCATGCTGCCATCCGCCCATGCTGCCAGAACCCGGATGCTCCCCCCGTAGATGGCCTCGAAGTCGAGTTCGTCGGCCACCACCACAGCCACCTCACCAGACGCCAGGTCGATATCCCCGAAGACCAGCTCGGCGAAGGGATCGCCGTCCCGGAACTGGACCTGGGAGAGATTGATGGTGGAGCTTCCGGTATTCATCAGTTCGATGAACTCCAGATCGAACCCGTTGCCGAGATCGAGAGGATTATACATGATCTCCGTAATTCGCAGTGAATCCACGGCCGGACCGATCGCCGAGGCATCTGCCACCATGAAGTAATCGAACTCAAAACGAACCATGATGGGCGCGGGGGTGGAGGCAAAGATTCCCGTCTGCGTGAGGGTGGATTCGGCCGCCATCCCCGCCACGTGCAGGGACTCCCAGACCCCGGGACTGGTCCGATAGTCGAAATGGAGGTCATCCCCCACCCGCCGGATGCGGACCGCCGCGCTGTCCTTGACCCAGGAGATGGAGGCCAGGCGCGTCTCGGTCGTTCCCACGACTTTCTTCACCCGGAGGAAGTCTCCGTTTTCCATGCCCACCGCATAAATCACCTGCTGCCCGTTCTCCTGTGCCTTGAGGATCAGGCCCGCGATGAATCCTCCCTGCTGAATGTTGGAAAGCTTCACGTCGGTCTGCAGCAGGACGTCGCCGGTCGCGGAAACATCACGCCAGAGGACCGGATAGGCCGGTGTCTGACTGCGCATCGACTTGGCCACGTCATCGTTCAGCTTGAGGACCAACTGACCCGGTCGATCACCGAGAGAGTACCAGGCGCTCCCGCTGTAATCATGACGCACTTCCACGTTCTCTTCGGTCCACGCCTCCAAAAGCGTCTCATCGGTGAAGGGATGCCAGCCGGATTCCGCGTAGACTGCAATCTGCCGGGTGGCCACCGTCTCACGCTGGTCACCATCTTCCACCGTTGCGGTGAGAAGATAGAGACCCGGTTGCGGGAACTGAACGTTAACGCGCTCCGGAGACGGATTGTCCAGGACCGCCCCTTGGTCTACTTCCCAGGAGAAGGTGAGACCCGTGCCCTCCGGGTCAAAACTCGCGCCCGCGTCCACCACCAGGGTCTCGTGCATGCCGATGTTGAAGGAAGACGGCGTAGTGTTGAGATCCACGACTGGAGGCGCGTTTCCGGTCTTGTTGATGCTGAAAGTGTCACTGGCCACTATCAGGCCTTCCGAATCGAGCGCCTCGAACTCAAGGTCGTTGCGACCTTCCCTCAGGTAGATGCCCGAAGCCGTCCACTCGGCCTGGTCGGTGAACTGGATCTCCGCCTCCGGGTGCCCGATCAGGCGGATATCGAAAGCCCGGTGATTGCTTGTCCCGTCCAGGTCTATGACATTCTCCAAAGTGCTGGAGGGGCCACTCACTTCAAAGGACGCGTTGGAGACCGCACTCCCAATCTCGGAGTTCATGGCATAGTTCACCCGCCCGTTGTTGAAACTGTGGTAACCATTCGGGTTGATGGAGACTCTCCTGTTGGAGCGCACTTCCAGATCGAACCAGGTCTCAAGGCGCTTGGAATCCCTGGTATACTTTTCCACCATCTCACCGATGTAGTAGTTCACCCGCTGCTTGACGTAGGGCTTATAGAAGAAGTTGCGCACACCCGGAAGATTCCCGATAAAGGGGTCCGAAATGTTCCCAAAGGTGAGATCGGAGTCCCACTGCAGCAGGATCCACTTGCCATCCGAGTAACGCCGCAGGAAATACCCGTTCTTTCCACGGTTGCGGGTAAGGGTATCCCAGTCGGCGATCCAGCCTCGCACCACTGCATTGACCGCCATCATGTCGATGTCCGCCATGCGCTCGATTTCCTCGCGGGTGAAGCGGTTCTGTCCCACCGAAAAGATCCAGTTGAGGAAGGACCCGTAATCGTATTCATCCTCCCGGGAACGTTTCATCCACTCGGCGTGGTACATGTTGGGTTCAACACTGCGACCGTCCACTCCCCAGTCGGCATTTTCCTGGGCGCGGCCCCAACCGTCGTCGAACCACCACTTGTCATCGATACGGTAGAGTTCCCCCTTCTCTCCCTGCTCCCAGTTGCGTTTCAGGAAATCGTTGGCGTTGGTCTCCACGTCTTCCCGGATCATCGGCGGTCCGTTGTTGATCACGATTCGAATGAACTCGTTTTCGTTCGAGGGATGCCCGAGGAGATAGAGCCAGTAGCGCGCCAGGCGGTTGTTGTGAGACCGACCTGCCACCGGGTCGTCATCGATCGCACGACGGGACCAACCCCGGTAACGCCTGTCCCGGGGACTCTTCCACTTGAGGCTCTTGCCCTGCGAGGTGCTGAAGCCGTCGGAGCGCTGCCACGGACTCCCGGCCTTGCGAAACTCGGCATTGTAGATGATGTGTCGCTCGTTGGCGATGAAGGTACAGTTGAAGAACTGGTTGGAGAGGCGGGGAAAGGCATAGTTGAAGGAGGAACCCTGTCCCGTATTCCCCAGGGCCTGCACGCTGCGGGCAGACAGAACGAAACGCTGGCTCCGCAGATCCCGTGGGACTGGGGTGGTATCAACAATGAACATGGCTGGTCGGGTCGGCGCCAGACTCGGCATCACGGTGGCATCTCCGCTCCCATTGTCGGTCTCCACGTAGAACTGTGCAATCGTGCCATCCGAGGTGTACTGGTCCAGGGTGGCCGTATAGATTCCGTCTCCCGGCACGTTGTCGCCGTTGGTGCCATCATCCACCATGAGGGTCGTGCTCCAGGACGAATTCTGGTTCGTGCTGTCGAGACGATGGCGCAGGTTGACGGTGGGGGCGGTGGCAGAATCCACTTTCACTGTGACCTCCACCGGATTGCCACGCGGAACAGCCGGACTATGAATGAGCCCGCTCAGGGTAGGCACGGCTGAGGAAATCAGCGCCGAGTTGGGTGCTCCCGCGGTTCCCAGATTCCTGGGCACGGGCAGATGCAGCACCCCACCGAAGGAACGGTCCCAGCTGTGCACGATCACGGTGGGTTTTCCGTAGACCCACCGGGCCTCGCACGCAAACGTCAGGGAATCCGATCTGTTCATCCCGGTCACGTCGATCTCCACCCGGTTGGCCTTGATGTCCCCGTGACCAGTCGAGACAAGATGAAACTCACGTCCCTCCATGTGGCTGAGGTAATGGGTCCCCTGGCAGAGCCATCCGGTTGATCCCTGACCGTTGTTGCTGACCCGCTCCCCGTTGCTCGGCAGCAGATTGGGTCCCACCCCCCTCACGGAAAAATTCATGCCCCGCATTGCGATCTGGCAATCGCCCACGCCATGCATGTGCAACTCCTTGTAGCTGCTCTCCTGACCCATCGTCCGCAACCGGTCGTAGCGGTCAGTGATGGCAAAGCTCGTCCACTCTCCCTTCTGTGACTCGTCGGAATCCCTCCAGGCAGTGGGGACGGAGTTGTCCATCTCCGGATGACGCAGTTCGAGGGAACTGCCGAGGCCGCCCGCTTTCTCGGGCCAGTCACCGCCGGTATGATAGTGGACCTCGTCCACCAGGTTGCCCCAGGCATCCTCGATGCGGAGGAGTTCGTTGTTATTGTTCAGGCTGCCGCTGTATTGCCCGATGATGCGGGCCTGCGGGAAGGCTGCCCCGGTAATGCGCTGATTGGCGGCAATGATGACATGCTCGCCGGGGTCGATCACAGCCCCATCCGGAAAGCGGAAGCTCACTCCCTCCGAGATCCGCCAGTCGCTCATGTCCACGCCGGAACCTCCCTTGTTGTAAAGCTCGATGAACTCACCATCACGATGCCCGGAGGGCGGCTCTACCATGAGCTCGTTAATGACCACCCCGGTCTCGCGATCCGGATTATTCGGAGCATCCCGGCTTCCCTGGGCAGAGGAGTAAAAATCGTTCGAGCCATCGGGATAAGCCGCAGCGTGGTCACGCCCCGTATCCCGGTCATAATCCACCGCGCTACGCACTACATTGTTGGCATCGACGAGGAAGGCCACACTGTTGTTGGAGAACCCCACATCGAAGCTGAGAAAGCCATTCCCCGGCACTGATCCGGAGATATTCACCTTGTCGCCAAAGCCCCGTGCCCCGCTCAGGAAGAAACCATCCACACTCTGGGGTGTCGGGGAGCTGTTGTGGATTTCAATCCAGTCGACATCCCCATCCCCGTCGAAATGCACCTCATTGATGAAGAGCGAGGAAACCACCGCGCTGTCGGAGTTGCCGGGAAATCCTCCCACCCTTGAACTGGAACCCCAGCTCCGGTAGTCATCGATAGCGCGCTCGGTATCGGTCAGGACCAGGCTGTGTCCCGCACCGTCGGGAGCAACTTCCCAGGGGTATTCGTCGTCGTAGCGCACCGACGCCATGATAACTCCGTTCTTGTCCCGCAACGTGACCCGCTCACCCGCGTTGTCCAGGTTACCAGCCCATGGGCCGAACACCTGGATCGCTTCCGATACGCCGTAGGCGGCGCGGAAGGCGGCAGGATCACCCTCACACACCACGATCTTCCGTCGGCCGATAAGGAAGGAATCCGTGGCGGCGCCGGGATCGAATCCGGGGAAGGTGTAACTGACACCCCCCGTCACCTCCCATTCCGCCATATCAAAGACGGTAGAGGTCAAATTCTCGATTTCGATGAATTCCGGAAGTGGCGTCTCGCCCTCCGGAACCATCTGCGGGTGATACATGATCTCCCGGATGACAACCTGCTCGGCCCAAAGGGACTGCGTGACCAGGGGGGCACAAAGGAACGATATGGTGATCGCTAGGGAACGTTTCATCTTTCTGGGATCCTCTAAAAAAAGGGGGGTAATGGGTTTCGGCCGCCCAGTGGCCTCGACATTCATCCTTTCCGGACAAACCCTTATGTAAAGGTGGAAAGAGGACCGGTTCGGGAATTGTTCTTTCGAACAATCTTTCAAGCCGGATCGGGGCCAGTCTACCTGTCACTCATCCACTCCCCTCCCGCAAGGATTTCTTGTAATAGCCTGAAGAAAAACAAGTTTGGCAGGCACCCCTTTCTCTCCACCCATGACCCACGTGAACGAGTGACCTGGCAAATTCGGGTTGAGATGAGATAGGGATCCTTTAACACCAAGCACGCGGAAGACCGACCGGCTCCGCTCCCTGTCATGAGATTTCCAATCCTGCTTTTGCTCATGGGCTCCCGCCAGGGCGCCTTATTGCTCGCCGCCCTCATCTTCACCGTCCCCTCCGCCACCCTGGGCCAGGAGATCGACTTCGCCCGGGAGGTTCTCCCCATTCTCTCCAACAAGTGCTTCGTCTGCCACGGACCGGACACCAAGAAAAAGAACCGGCTCCGTCTCGATTCCTACGAGCATGCCACCGCTGACCGCGACGGCTATCACGCTATCGATCCCAAGGATCCCGCCGAGAGCGAGATGCTCGTGCGACTTCACGACAAGGAAGACCCCATGCCGCCGGAGGATGCCGAGAAGCAACTGTCCGATGCCGAACGGAAGATCCTGATCCAGTGGGTGAAGGAGGGAGGAACCTACGCCAGGCACTGGGCCTTCGTCCTGCCCCGACGCACCGATCCGCCCAAGGGCACCACTTCACACGGCCCCATCGATCGCTTCGTGGAAGCCAGGCTCAAGGAAAAATCCGGTGGCAAGGTGGGTTTCGCCCCGGAGGCTGATCGCGCCACCCTCGCCCGGCGGGCCGCTCTTACCCTGACTGGCCTCCCCCCGGAACCAGCTGACCTCGCCACTTTCCTTGCCGACGACAAAGCCGACGCCTATCCCCGCTTCCTCGACAGGATCATGCAAAGCCCGCGTTACGGAGAGCATCAGGCCCGCTATTGGCTCGACGCCGTACGCTACGGCGACACCCATGGACTCCACCTCGACAACAGGCGCGGCATCTATCCCTATCGCGACTGGGTGGTCCGCGCATTCAACAAGAACCTCCCGCTCGACGACTTCATCCTCTGGCAACTGGCCGGTGATCTCCTGCCCAATCCCTCCATCGAACAGAACGTGGCCACTGGCTTCGTCCGCATGAACCCCACCACCGCAGAGGGCGGAGCCATCCCGGCCGAGTTCCAGTGCAAGAACAATTTCGATCGCACCGAGACACTCAGCACCATCCTCCTTGGCATGACCATGTCCTGTGCCCGTTGTCACAGCCACAAATACGACCCCATCTCGCAGACGGAGTATTACCAGCTCCTCGCCTTCTTCAATTCCACTTCGGAGTCCCCCATGGATGGCAACAAATACGACTACGGGCCGGTCATGAAGGTTCCCGCTGATCAGAAAGCCTGGGATGAGTGGGAAGGATTGACCTCGGAACGCAAGGGACTCCTTGAGGAAGTGGCCAGTCAGCACGCCAGCCTCCTGACCGGTGCGGAGAAGGAGAGGTGGGAGAAGGCCCCGGCCCGTGACAACCTGAACCGGGTTGCAGACCCCAAAGGTCCTTTCAAGGATTCACCGCTCCATCAGAAGGCCTCAACCCTGGCCAAACGCTTCAACGAATCAGAGAAGCGCTTCACTTCCACCCTCGTGGCCCGTGAACTGGACAAACCTCGTCCTACCAAGATGCTCCTGCGCGGCGAGTATGACCGCCCTGTTGGCGAATCGGTGCACCCCGATATCCCTTCGGCCATGGGAACACTTCCCAAGGGCGCCCAGCGCAATCGCCTCGGACTCGCCCAGTGGCTCATCTCTCGTGACAATCCGCTCGTCAGCCGCGTTCTCGTCAACCGCATCTGGCAACGGATCTTCGGCGAGGCCATCGTGCGCTCACCTGAGGACTTCGGTCTCCAGGGCAAGCACCCGACCCACCCGGAACTGCTCGACTGGCTCGCGGTCGAACTGCAGGAAAACGATTGGGATCTGCAGCACCTGCTCCGCCTCATCCTCACCAGCAGAACCTTCAAACAGCAATCCGCCCACCGCAAGGGCGCCTTCGAAGATTCCGAAAACCTCTGGTATGCCCGGGGCCCCAGCTACCGCCTCGATGCAGAGGTCATTCGTGACATGGCCCTCTGGTCCAGCAAACTCCTCGACGGGCACATGGGTGGGGAAGGCGTGAAACCCTACCAGCCCGCCGGCCTCTGGAAGGCTCTCATGCACCCTGCAAGCAACACCAAGAACTACGTCGCCGACAAGGGGAGCAAGCTCTACCGCCGCAGCCTCTACGTTTACTGGAAACGCACCAGCCCTCACCCCATGATGATCCTCTTTGACGCTCCTGACCGTGAGTCGAGCTGTGTGCGCCGCTCGCGCACAAACACCTCCCTGCAGTCACTGGGTCTCCTCAATGAAACGCAGCGCATTGAGATGTCCCGCAAGCTGGCGGAGCGCCTTATCACCGAAGCCAGGGACAACGACAGTCGACTGGACCTCCTCTTCACCCTGGTGGCCAGTCGACCGCCCCGCGATGCCGAACGCAAGGCCTGCACCGCTCTGCTGAAGAGGATGCAGGGCCGCTACCAATCAGTGAAGGAAGACGCCCTTGCCCTTCTCGCCACCGGCGATGCGCCCCGCAACGAGGCGCTCGACCCCGCCGAGGTGGCGGCCTGGAGCCAGGTCGCGACTACGGTCCTGGCAAGCGATGTGGCTCTCCTGCTCTACTAACTCTCCCGCCCGCACTCCCAAAACTGAAAACCGTGCCCTGACATGAATCTTCACGACCACCAACTCTCCCTCACGCGACGCCAGCTCTTTGGGCGCTCGGCACTAGGCCTGGGCACCGCGGCCATGGCTCAGATGCTGCCCCACGAATTGCTGGCTGCCGGGGAAAAAGCCGATCTCAACGGCGGAATCCACCACCGTGCCACTGCCAAGCGCGTCATCTACCTTTTCATGAGCGGTGGCCCAAGCCACCACGACACCTGGGACTATAAGCCCAAGATGCATGAGATGTTCGGGCAGGACCTGCCCGAGCATATCCGAGACGGGCAGCGGGTCACCGGAATGACCGCCGGGCAGAAGACCCTCCCGGTCTGTCCTTCCAAATACAAGTTTACCAAGCACGAAAACAACCAGAAGGGTGTCTGGGTCAGCGAACTCCTTTCCAACACCGCCAAGGTGGCCAAGGAACTCTGCGTGGTGAACAGCACCTTTACCGAGGCCATCAACCACGATCCTGCCATCACCTACATCCAGACCGGCAGCCAGGTCCCCGGTCGCCCCAGCCTGGGTGCCTGGCTCAGCTACGGACTGGGCAGCATGAACGAGGACCTCCCCGGCTACATTGTCATGCATGCCAGGAGCAGCTTCCCCGAGCAAAGCCTCTTCAACCGTCTCTGGGGTCCAGGCTTCCTGCCTGCTGAACACCAGGGTGTGCTCCTTCGCAGCCAGGGCGATCCTGTCCTCTACCTCAGCAACCCCAAGGGCATCTCACGCGAGGATCGCCGCGCCCAGCTCGACACCCTTGCCGCCCTCAACAGGAGCCAGCACCAGAAGTTCCTGGATCCCGAAACGCTGGCCCGCATCAAGCAGCACGAAATGGCCTTCCGCATGCAGACTTCCGTTCCCGAACTGATGGACCTCAGCAAGGAAAACGACAAGACCTTCGAGCTCTACGGCGAGGAGGCACGACAGGGTGGCACCTTCGCTGCCTGCTGTCTCAATGCCCGGCGACTCGCCGAGCGGGGAGTGCGCAACATCCAGATTTTCCACCGCGGATGGGATGCCCACGGCGGCCTGCCCCGCGAACACGAATCACAGTGCAGGGACATCGACCGCGCCTGCTACGCCCTCATCACAGACTTGAAGCAACGGGGGATGCTCGACGAAACCCTGGTGGTCTGGGGTGGCGAATTCGGACGCACCGCCTACTGCCAGGGCAAACTCACCCGGGAAAACTACGGACGCGACCATCACCCCCGCTGCTTCACCACCTGGATGGCCGGTGGCGGCATCAAGCCCGGCATCACCTACGGGAAGAGCGATGACTACGGCTACAACATCGCCAACCCGGACGGAACCCCCATGTTACCCAAGCCCGAGAAAGACAAGTGGACCCCCGGCACCATGCACATCCACGACCGCAACGCCACCATCCTGCATCTTCTGGGTATCGACCACCGTCGCCTCACCTACCGCTACCAGGGACGCGACTTCCGCCTCACTGATATCCACGGCCAGATCCTGAAGGACATCCTCACGTGAAGATTGCCGGAGGGCAGGCCTCCGCCGGACACCACCCATCCCGGTCATGGTCACGGCCGGAATAAGCCGCCATTGAACAGACCGGGCAGATCCCGGACTGGAAACTGTTTCCTGCCGGCGACTCACTGACCTCCCTTCTCAGCTTTACACTCCTCCTTCCCCGATCGATACTGCAGAATCTCCTTCGCGGACATGTCCCGACTTCCGCATTATCATCCCTCCCGCCGCACCGTCCTGCAGGCGGGTTCCATCGGCCTCATGGGCCTGGGGATGAACCACCTGGGGCTGATCCGCTCGCTGGCAGCCACAGAGACCACCACCAGCAGCGCCAGGGCCCGGAACGTCATTTACATCTTCCTGTCCGGTGGACTCGCCCAGCACGAGTCCTTCGACATGAAGCCGGAGGCCCCTCGCGAGATCCGTGGGGAGTTCAATCCCATCAGAACCAGAACCCCGGGCCTCCAGATCTGCGAACACCTCCCCGGACTGGCCAGGCGCAGTGAGATGTGGTCGCTCTGCCGCTCTCTGACCCACCCCTCGAACGAGCACTCGCAGGGACATCACATCATGCTCACCGGGCGCAGCGAAATACCGCCCAACTTCAGCCCCAGCAAGCCACAGGAGAGCGATTGGCCATCCCTCGCAGCCCTGACAAACGAACTGCTTCCCCGACGTGGCAACCTCCCGCCCGCAATTATTCTCCCCGACAAGATCAAGCATCGCACCGGCCGCATCATTCCCGGGCAGTTTGCCGGTCGACTGGGTGCCAGGAAGGAGCCGTTCTGGATTGAAGCCTCCCGGTTTGACCCGAACTCATACGGTGCCTATCCGGACTACCTCTTCCACCACGCCCGGGGAAAAGAGGACGGCAGCAAACACAGCTTCGATTCTCCCACCTTTTCGCTCCCGGAGGGGTTGGACTTTCGCCGCCTGCGCGATCGGGTGAGCCTCCTTGAAAATCTCAATCAGCAGAGCGTTCACCTCGAGAAGGCCGGCGAGACCCATCAACTCGACCGCTACCAGGAGATGGCGGCCAACCTCCTGCTGGACCCCACCGTCAAGGATGCCTTTGATGTCCACTCCGCCGATTCCGCATTACAGGAGCGCTATGGCCGGAATTCCTTCGGTTGGTCCCTGCTTCTCGCCCGCCAACTGGTCGAGGCCGGAGTGCGTCTGGTGCAGGTCAACCTCGGCAACAATGAAGCCTGGGACACTCACCAGGCCGCCTTTCCCAATCTCAAGAACCACCTCCTTCCCCCCATGGACCGAGCCGTCTCGGCCCTTCTTGATGACCTCGATGAACGCGGCCTGCTGGAGGACACCCTCGTGGTGATGGCCAGCGAGTTCGGCCGCACTCCGCGCATCTTCAAGATCCCCAAGGCCAAGCTTCCCGGCCGCGATCACTGGGGTGCGGTCCAGACCGTTTTCTTCGCCGGGGGCGGCGTAGAGGGTGGGCGCGTCATCGGTTCCTCCGACCAGAAGGGAGAATTCCCTGCCAGTGATCCCCAGAAGCCGGAAGATCTGGCCGCCACCATTTACGACTCCCTGGGTCTGCCCCCCAGCATCAAGTGGTACGACACCGAACAACGTCCCAACTTCCTCTATCACGGGAAGCCCATGGCCGGGCTGTTCTCCTGATCGGCTTCTCTCCGGGGCTGGATGAAGTGGCCCCCGGTGCCAGAGGGCGCCCCGGGACCAGGCGGCATCTACCTTACTCTTCCCCGGGACCGGCCTCCGGATCCCTGCCAACCAGTTTCGACGAACCAACCCCGAACATGGTGAGAGCTTCCAGGGTGGCGTGCATGGATGCCTGCAGGGGGTGGACTCGTTCGCGGGGAACCAACTGCACCTGCCCGATGGTGGCGGCCGGCACCGAGGGCAGGAAGACCGCCACTTTCCCGTCAGCCAACTCTTCGATTTCAAATCCAACCGCCCGCGAGTCGGAGCCGTAGAGATCCACCAGCACGGGACGAAACTGTCGTTCTTCCTCATGCCCGAGATACTGGTGAATCAGGGTCCGGACAATGCTGTATCCCGGAATCCGTTCGAGAAGAAAGCGCTCGATCCAACCCCGCATCGCTGATCCCCACCGCGTCCTGACTGCAACCCCGGTGAAGTAGCAGAGCAGAACTACTGCCAACAGGGCCATGGCGATTACCGCATAGCGCATGAAGGCCGAGTCAAAGGGAAGTTTCTCCACCACGGGAAGCAGGAGCGACCTGAAGAGAGAGGTGATCTGCCAGAGGGCAAATCCGATGATGCCGATCGGGACCACCACCAGCACGGCACCCATCAGCGTTGTCTTCAAGAATCCCAGGGGCTTTCCATCCTTGTCGGTGGCCATAACCTATTTCTGCACGAATCGACCGGAGTGTCGACGCTTTGAAGTGGAGCCCCCCTCCTGAATCACCTCATTTTCAACCTGCAGGAGGCCGTTTCTCTTCCAGTCTGTCATCCCCCGACCGCACCGGTTCTGCGGGATGGGCCTCGCCAAGGACCGGAATGAAGCGGCTCAGGACCGCGTAGAAAATGAAGGGCAGGATCATGATGGCGATCGCCATGGCAGCCCCTTCCCGACCGCCCCACTCCCAGTGAAATTCGACGAATCCACGGTCCGACTTGGAGATCATCTGACCACCGATCACCACGTTATAGCGCATGAAGAGCACCTGCGCCGCGATGAGAAGAGCGCAGAGATTGGCGAGGAAAATCGTGAGAAGACGCGGCATCTTCACGAGCGTGACGAAACCGAGAAGAACGATGGGGGGAAGCGACAGGATCCCGATCTGGGCCACGACATAGGACTCATGGAGCGGACCCCGCAGGAGCGGACCGATCAGCGACCAGTGGTGCCCCTGTTCGAAGTAGGCGTAGCCGACCTCCAGCATTTCGAGGGTGAAGGCGAGAAGGAAGGCGATCCAGAGGCAGGTCGCCAGCTTCCTGACCAGGTCCGCATCGCACCGTTCGCCCCGGCGTCTGATGGTGAGCACGGTATACATCAGGAGGATCATCGCGATCCCGCTGGCCACTGCCGACATGAGAAAGATGATCGGTTGCAGGGGGGTCGCCCACCAGGCGATGGCCTTGATCGAACCGAAGATGAAGCCGACATAGCCGTGCAGCGTGAAGGCAGCGGGGATTCCGATTCCGGCCAGGAAATTGATCAACCTGCGGTCGATCTTCGCGGACTCCGGCGTGTAGTCGGTGACCCCGAGAGTGAGCACTTTCCAGATGAAGCGGTTGGTCTCCCTGGCCTTCTCCACGAAGAATCCGCGGTAGACCAGCCAGATCTCGGTCGTGAGCAGAAGCATGTAGGAGGCATAGACGTAACCGAAGACACTCATCGCCGCGGTGAAGTGGGGCGTGATGAAGATATTGAAGGCTCGCGTTGGCTGGAGAAGATGAATGAGGAGCGGAAATCCCGCGAAGATCCCGAAACAGAACGCCACCACCAGCGAGAAGCGCGCGATCCCCGCGAAGGCCTTCAACTTGAAGACGTGATAGAGCGAGGAAACCACGAAGGCACCCGCAATCAACCCCGTGATGTAGGGATAGATCACGATCATGAACGACCACGGAATTTCCGCCTCATTGCCGAAAATGAAGTTGTTGATCGAGTGGTTGGGCAGAGGATGTTCCATCAGATGACCTCCCTGGGAAGACCGACGTAGAAGCAGTACGATTCGGTGTGCATCTCGGGCTTGAGGACGAGCCATTCGTCCTCCGCGAAGAGTTTCGTGACCTCGCTCTCAGGATCATTGAGATCCCCGAAGAGGCGCGCACCGGTCGGGCAGGCCTCCACGCAGGCCGGTTGCTGACCCCGCTTCACGCGATGATAACACCAGGTGCACTTGTCCGCCACGCCGGTCTCGTGGTTCATGAAGCGCGAACCGTAGGGGCAACCGTGCACGCAGGCCGCACAACCGATACAGTGCTTGTCATCGATGAGAACGAAGCCCTCCTCACTCGCGAAGGTGGCCCCCACCGGACACACCTGGACACAGGGTGGATTGCGGCAGTGGTTGCAGAGCTTCGGAACAAACCACGAACTCAGGGCCTCCTCCTTGAAGTTATCCTTCACCTCCGCGAAGCCGTTCATCCCGCCATTCGGGGAATCGACATAGATTCCCTCCCCCGTTTTCACGTAGCGCTCGATCCAGGTCCGGAAGAGCCCCTCGGGCACATTATTCTCCGCGGAGCAGGCTCTCACGCACGCCCCCGAACCATTACAGCGGTCGATCCGGATCACGTAGGCGTAGTCGTGCTTCAGCTTGGAAGCCCCGCCATCACCCGGGATCGGGACGGAGGAGGCCCCCTCGGCCTTGGCAGACGATTCCGGCCGGTAGACCATCAGGACGGTGGTCGTGATCGCGCCCGCAGCCACCATCTTCAGAAAGCTGCGCCGGTCGGTCTGGTCGGATGGATTCATGGGAAGAAATCAGGTCTCGGGATCATGCGGGGAAAGATGACACTCAGTACAGTCCATCCCGAAGTGGACCTTCTTCTTGTGGCGGTAGAACTTTTCCTTTCCGGCCGCCTTGGCAGCCTTGAGCAACTCGGCTTCCCGGGCCGGCGACAGGTGCTCGTCGCCGAGGATCATCTTCGGGAAGGCCGCCGGAAGGCTCACGAGGTTTCCGTGGCAGTTGAGGCAGAGCATTCTGGTGTAGTCGATCCTTGCGTCGCCGATCTTCCTGTCATCAGACACGTGATGCGCAAGAGGGCCATGGCACGACTCGCAGGACAGACTGGAATGGGCTCCGTCCATCAACTCGTCCATGGAGTCCTGGTGTGTTCCCTCCTCGTCCTGGTGGCAACCCACGCAGGAGTCGTTACCTCCGTGGATCGAGGGGCGTTTGGCCAGATCCTCGAGGGCGGCCTTGCGATAGGAGTCCTCCCGGCTCCAGGTTTCCGGCTCCACGGCACTTCGAACAAAGACGAAGCCCACTATTCCAATGACATAAAGCCCGGTGAGCCGGACAAGGTGTGCGCCAGAGGAGGGGAGGTCCATGAGAGGTTCAATAATCAGTTCACGGGCAGGGCCACAGGTCGCAGGCCCACGTGAGGGTAACGTCCGGAAGGCAATCCGCCGCTGCGTCCCGCGGACTGGGTGAGATCAGAGGCCACATCCCAGGCACCGCCGCGCCAAATCCGGTACCACCCGACCGTGGGTCCCACCGGATCGATCTGCGCATCCTTCGGATAGGGTCCGTGGCGATCGAGGCACCATTCCGCTACGTTGCCATGCATGTCGTAAAGGCCCCAGGAATTCGGCCTGAGGGTGCCCACCTCCTGAGTTTCGTCGTCGGCGTTGTCATCCGACCAGACGTAATCTTCGGGATCGGCCGCAGAGTCCCCGAAACTCCACTCTGTTTCCGTTCCAGCCCGGCAGGCGAATTCCCACTGCGACTCCGTGGGCAGATCGAACAGGAGTCCCTCGCCCGTCTTCGCGGAAAGCCTGCCCATGAAACTCGATTCGTCGATTCCACGCTCCCGGGGCCAGTCGCAGGAGTCCGACGCCCCGCGGATGTCCTCCCACGAGACCGATTCCGCTGGCCGGACCGGGTTCCCCTCGAAGTGGAAGGCGGTCGGCCCCATCACGTTCTCCCATTGGGCCTGGGTCACTTCGAAAATCGCCATGTAGAATCCGTGCGTCAACTCGACCTCATGAATCGGCGCAGCCTTGCGAGACCCTCCCCGCCTGAATTTCTCCTTCTCGATCCACTTGAAGATGATCCTGTCCGTTCGATACTCCTGGTTGTCCACATCGGCCGGAAGGCTCTTCGAAAACTCAACCGGGTATTCGCCAACCTCACTCCCCCCGCTGATATCCACGATCGCGAAGGGACCCGACGGCAGCCCAACCTTCACCGGTTTCACCTCCTCTTCACGGTCGCAACCAAACAGGAAAGTTGTAGCGACCACGATGACCAGGACGAAGCGGAATTTCATTTTCGGTTTCGGCAGAGGCAGGAATATCGTCATCCGGGGCCTTGTCGGACATTGTCTCCTCCGAATGATACGGGCAGGAACCTACATCAATGCCACCTTCACCTCAAGGCGGCAGGATGGCATGATCGCGCGAGCTCAAATCCCAGGCTGAAGATCTTCCAGCACAGATTCTCCCTCATCGGAGATCTGAATCCTGAAATCCATCAAACACCCCACCCCTTCCGCGGCTCACTCCTGATGAACTGATCGGCTTCCGGGTTTCCCCTGGCCTTCAGGTTCTCCGCGTCCCACTCGATTTTCCTGCTGCTACGCAGGGCCACGTTACCCAGCAGGACCATCTCGGTAAGCGGAACCGAGTATTCGAAATTCGAAAGGCAGAGAGAGCCTCCCTTGCAGGCCTTGATCCACTCCTGGTAGGGGTTGTCTCCCACCCGCGGGAAGATCGGGTCGGGATCCTCGTAATTCAACTCCTTGCCCTCCGCCAGCGTGCGGAAGCCATTTGGATTCCACTCCCGGAAAGCGATGGTGGCCTTTGAGCCGACGATGAGACTGCCGTTCTTGGGCAGGCTCTTCTCCCCTATGATATCAGGACTCGGCTTCTTGCCTCCATCGTACCAAGTCAGGCTCACCGGAGGCTTTTCACCCCGGGCGGGAAACTCATAACGGATCACGCTCCACTTCGGCGCGGTGTCCCTGTTCACACCAGAGACGTCGGCCACCACACTGGTGGGCGCACCAAGGTCCAGCGCCCAGAAGGCGGCATCCATGTTATGGCAACCCATGTCACCAAGCGCTCCCGTCCCGAAGTCCCAGAAACCGCGCCATTTGAAGGGATGGTAACCGTCGTGATAGGGACGCTCCGGGGCCGCTCCCAGCCACAGGTCCCAGTCGAGATACTCGGGCACCGGCTTGGAACCCTTGGGCCGATCCATCCCCTGCGGCCAGATCGGTCGATCGGTCCACACATGCGCCTCCTTCACCTCTCCGATGATTCCGGCCCGTACCACTTCCACCAGCTTGCGCGTGCTGCTGAAGGAGTGCCCCTGGTTGCCCATCTGCGTGATGACTTTCTTTTTCCGGGACAGCTTCAGCATTTCACGGGCCTGCCAGACAGTGTGCGCGAGCGGCTTCTGCACGTAGACGTGCAACCCCAGTTGCATTGCCAGCATACTGGCCGGGAAGTGGTGATGATCCGGGGTGCTGACCGTCACCGCATCGAGCTTGTCGCCGACCTTCTCCAGCATCACCCGGTAGTCGCTGAAGGTCTGCGCCTTGGGAAACCTCCCCTTCCGGGCGCGCAACGTCCGCTCATCAACATCACAGAGAGCGACAATGTTCTCGCTCATCACGCCCTCACTGTCCACGGCTCCCTTGCCGCCCGCACCAATCACGCCGATATTGAGCTTTTCGTTCGGGGAAACCTTGCGCCCGAAGAGCGAACCGCTGGGCAGGATCAGGGGACCGGCAACGGAAGCGGATGTTCCCAGAAATCGACGACGAGACAGGTTAGCTTTCATTGATGCATTCGATGAATTTCAGGTCCTGAGGTCAAGCAGTTGGAGCATCGACTCCCGCCCCATGCATCCGCTGCGAGGCAGCGCCAGGGCCGAACACCAGAATCCGTCTTACCCTTGAGCGCCCGGTGGAGTCGCTCCAACTGCTACCGGGAAAGATTCTTGTCTCCCTCTTCCTCCATCCTGGCTTCCAACGCCTCGTTACCGCCCACCACGTAGTCACTCCGTGACTCCCGGGCCAATGCGGCCATGGCACAGCCCCTTTTCAGGGCAAGATCCACTTCGTCTTCCAGGAGCGAGTAGAGCACACCAGCGGCAAAGGCATCCCCGGCCCCGATCGGACTGACCACCTCGGACGGGAAGGCCCCGTGGTCACACAAATAGTCGTCAAGCAGGGCCCGGGCCCCAAGCGAACCCCGGGTGAGGATCACATTGGCAATACCATAGTCATCCTGGAGGCGGTGCAATTCGTCGTCGGGATCTCCCGTGCGTTCCCATACCGTCCCCAGGTCGTCCTGCCCGATGAAGAGCACGTCAATTCCGCTGATGATGGCGGAAAGAACCTCGCGGGCCCGGGCCGGCTCCCAGAGCTTGGCACGATAATTCACATCGAAGGAGACCCGCACCCCGGCCTTGCGTGCCTGTTGCACCGCTTCCACCACGGTGTGACGGCAGTCCTCCGAGAGGGCCGGGGTGATCCCGGTGGCATGAAAGAAGACGCTTTGCTGCAGGGCCGCCAGGTCTACTTCCTGGATCTTGAATGATTCCACCGCCGCCCCCGCCCGGTCGTAGGTGACCATCGTCCGGTTCCCGCCAAGCCCGGCTTCCACCCACATCTGCTCGTTCCGTCCACTCCCACTCCAGCAGACGGAGGAGACGTCCACGCCGTGGGCGCGAATCCCCGAGACAATGCGCTCCCCGAGGGAGGTGCGTGCCACCTTGGAATGCCAGGCCACCCGCTTCCCCAGTCGCGCGAGCGCAATCGCGCAGTTGGACTCCGCCCCCGCAATGTCGAGACGAATCCCCTCGCTTGAAAGGAGAGGCGCACCCGGCTCGGTGGTGAGGCTCAACATCGTCGAACCGAGAGTGGTGAGATCCCAGGGTTTCATCTTCTGCGAGGTCCACATTACCCGGACCGTCCATTGTCACCCCCCCAACCGGAATAAAAGGGAAGGCGTCCGCACCTAGGAGTGAGGCGGGTCCACCCGGTCCGGACTGGCAGGAGCCACCACCGGGGCGGCCTGACGGTCATCCTGGTCTTCCACCTCCGCCGCCAGGGGCATGGCCGCAATACCAGCGGCCGCGGCACCGGCCAGAAGCTGCTTGCGCTTGTTGGAGTGTCCGAAGCGCTCCCGGCGAATGACGAGCGAGTTCCTGTCGTGGACGCGGTAGATCACGTTTCGCACCTCGTCATCGCGGAAGAACTCGCCACCCGCCTTGAAAATACGGTACCAGAGATGATAGTCGTCGGCCCCGAGACCGACCGCGCGCTCCTGGTAGTTGCCCGCCTTGAGCGCAATCTTCGTCCGCATGGTGACCGACGAATGCGGCAGCATGTTGTCGTCCGAGTTACCGGTGAACATGGTTTCCAACGGCTTGTTGGGCCAGTGCAGGCGCGGGGTAACCTCTCCTTCCTGCAGGGTGTTGAGAAGGCAGCCGTAGACATCCACCCCCTTCTGGTCCAGGGTCTGGACCGCCCGCTCAAGGTAGGTGGGCAGGAGCTGATCGTCGTAGTCGAGGGGTTTGTAGAACTCCGTCTCGCAGCGTTCGAGAGCCTGCCGGTGCAGCCAACTGCAGTGTTCGATGTCGGCCTCGAGACCAGTGCATATCAGCGGCAGGTCATAGCGCGCGGCGAGTTTCTCACCCAGCGACCACGGTCCATCGACCAGAAGAACCGTCTTGAACCTCCGGTAGGTCTGGGTCGCGATGCTGTTGATGGCTTCATCAAGATAGGAAACGTCCACCCCGTCGTGGATACGGACACCGAAAGTCACGCGTGCGTCTTCGTGCTGCAGTCCGGTATGAGTGAGCCTCGCCAGGACCGGACGATAGGAGCGAGCGTAGTTGGAACCAAGAGAGAGCTGATCCATGGAGGCGAGGCACTTGACCGGGTCGAGCCTGACCGCCTTGAGGATGGCACGGTGCGCCACCTTCGCCAGTCGCCTGGGATTGTCGTTCCAGTCGATGAGGTAACCATTCTGGCCGTTCCTGATGAAATCCGCGATACCGCACGTTTTCGTCACCACTACCGGGATACTGCAGCTCAGGGCTTCGGCTGCGGTGAGGAGGAACCCTTCCTTCCGGCTGTTGCCCAGCAGGACGTGGCAACCCTCCAGGCGATGGCGATAACTCAGGGCATTGAAGTCGAGCGGCCGGATATCGAACCGATCCATCACTCCCAGCTTGCGCGCCAGTTTCATGACGGCTTCCATCGCTTCACTCTGCACCCGGAGAGTGTAGTCCAGGCCCGCGGTTTCAGCTCCGGTCCAGGCCCGCACCACAAGACGTGGATTTTCGGCAAGGAGGTAGGGCAAGGCCATCAACCCCTTGTCTTCAAGTGGACGTCCCATCCAGCCCACCACGATGCGTCCCTGGGGATCGTAATTCCCCTTGGCCATGCAGAACTCGGTCACCGGCGGAGGGAGAATTCCACCATCAACATGATCATTCTCGTCAATCCACTGCCCGTAGCGATCCATCACCTTTTGAGAAACACCTGCCACCGTCATTCCCCGACGACCCGCATACGCCTTGCTGAAATAACGCCAACCTGCCTCGTCCCATGAATGGAGCACCAGCGAGGTCGGTCTCTCCGGCAGGCCCTCGAGGTTGCCGTAGCTCAAGAACCACGCACTCGGGTCATTGGGCGCCACCCGGGTGATTTCGCCACACTCGAACCCGTTCTCGACCGCCCTGTCGAGAAGCGGTGTGTCATCGGACTGGCAATAGAGCGTGGTGCGATCACGGACCCACTCCGGCAACGTCTCAATGTAACGCAAGACCGCGGTCTGGGCCCCTCCCAGGGCCATATTGTGACTCACGAAGCAGGGAGCAATCTGAGGGAGCATGGTGTGCGACATGGTAAGGATCGGTGAACTGTCGAGGGGCGCAGAGTTTACCGGACTCCGCCGCCGCTGGCAACAACCGGGCGACGTGCCCATATAGTCCTACGGTGGAAATTCAGTTCAAAATATTCAAATTCCCCGCCAAGACCCTATTTTTTCACGATTTTGCCCCGATCTGTCACTACATGAAGTGACTCCTGTCCAACGCCAACCAATTCGGGCGGGGCGTTCCGTAAAATGCGGAAAAATGTTCAAGTGACGACAATGGTGCTGTCGCACTGTAGAATTCCTCCCAGCTGATTTAGACTGTTCCTGAGTTCGCCCCCATGAAGCCCTGCCCCCCCGTCACGCTTCTCTGCCTCGTGTTCACCACGGCAGGGAGTCTCGTGGGGGAGAAACTCCACTGGTCCTTTCAGGAACTGCGGAAACCCGATCTGCCTTCTCCCTCACAGGATGGCCGGGGTTATAACGAGATCGACCGATTCGTGAGCGGTCCCCTGCGGGCGGCGGGACTGGAACCCAATTCCCGGGCCGACCCTCTCACCCTTCTCCGCCGCCTCACCCTTGACCTCACCGGCCTGCCCCCGACCCTCGGGGAACTCGAACGCTTCGAGTCTGCGGTAGAGGACCAGGGTCCGGATCAGGCCTACCTCGGACTCGTCAATCGCCTTCTTGCCTCACCCCATTACGGGGAACGCTGGGGACGTCACTGGCTCGACGTGGCCCGCTACGTGCAGGGCAAGACCAAGGTGGCCGCGGTGGCCCGTAGCGACATGGCTGAACCTTACCGCGATTACGTGGTGCGCTCTCTCAATGCCGACAAACCCTACGACCGATTCGTCCTCGAGCAACTGGCCGGCGATCTCCTTGCGCGGGATCCCGCCACCGGGCAGGGACCCGAAGACGGGCAGTCCTACCTGGACCTGCTTTCCGCTCCCGGCTTTCTCTCCATCGGCCCGTGGTTCGCAGACTGCGCCGATCCCAACTCGCTGCGCATGGACATCATCGATGAACAGATGACCACCACGACCCAGGCCTTCCTCGGTCTCAACTTCGGCTGCGCCCGTTGTCATGATCACTTCTTCGATCCCATCCCCACCCGGGACTACTACGCCCTGGCCGGGATTTTCGGAAGCACCCGGATCCTGAAGGAGAACAGCGAGAACTGGCGGGACGGACGCTACCGGTTGACGCAACCCGAAGCCTCTGCGGAGCGGATCGAGGCGGAACAACGCGTCCGTGAAATCATCGCCACCCTGCGCCGGGACCGGTGGAAACACCTCATGGATGCTCACGAGGGCTTCGTGGCCCGGGAAGTCGAGGCCCGGGGCAATTTCTACCGGCAGGCTCTCGAGACCCTCCCTGCCATGCCCGGTGTTCAGATCGAGGCGGAAGACTACCAGGGGCAGAACAACGTGCGCCGGATTGAACTGGGGGCCGGGATGGTGGTGGAAACGCAGCGGGAACGCCTGCAATGGGTGGGCTGGCGCCCTGATCTTCCCGAGGCCGGAACATACACCGTCCTGATTCGCTGCGCAGCCCCGGAGTCCTACCGCGTGGAACTCAAGATCGACGGCAAATCCGTGGCAGAAGATCTCGCCCTCCCCGCTACCGGGGGCTGGGAACCCGAACACTTTCGCTGGGTCAGTCTCGGTCACCACCTCTTTCGGGAGGGAAAGAACGACGTGCGGTTCCAGGCACAGGATCACTCCTATCTTCCACGTCTCGACAAACTGCGCTTTGTGCGCACCCCGCCCCAACGGGGGAAATGGCTCAATGACGCTGTGAGCAAATGGAATGTCCAGAAATCGATCCTCTCCGAACTGCAATTCGTACCCCAGGCCTGGCCTCCCGGCATTGCCGATCTTGAACGGTTCCTCACCCCTCCCGCCCTGCCCCGGCTCGATGCAGAAATTGCAAGGCTCCACGACCTCCACCCTCCATTGCCCCGCATGCTCGCGGTGAGCGATGCCCCCGAAACCCGGAATGAACCCGTCCACCGCAGCGGCGACGTCTACGACGTGGAGAAGGAAGCGGTCCCGCGCGCCGTTCCCACCTTCGCCCGGAACCTTCTCCCCAGTCCGACGATTCCGGGCAACGCGAGCGGACGTCTCCAACTCGCGCAGTGGATAACAGATCCCAAGAACCCACTCACCGCCCGCGTGATCGCCAACCGTCTCTGGCAGGGACACTTTGGAGCCGGCATCGTGGCCACCCCGGGCGACTTCGGAATGCAGGGAGCCCCTCCCAGCAACCAACCCCTCCTCGACTTCCTCGCCACCAGGCTCATCGAAGAGAAATGGTCTCTCAAGGCCCTTCATCGTCTCATCGTCACGTCGGCTACCTATTGCCAGAGCAGCGCCCCGGAAGGCGCCAAGGCGGCCCTTGATCCCGATAACACCCTTCTCTGGCACTATCCCCGCCGGCGGCTGGAAGCGGAAGCCCTCTACGACTCCATGCTGAGCCTTGCCGGCAAGGTCCCCCGCCAATCCAGCGGACAACCCCTCAACAACAACAGATCGAAAGACCGGGCGATCTACATCCTCACCTCGGGGCGCTCCCCACTGGGAATGGGCATTGAGATCCGCAAGATGCTCCACCTCTTCGGCTATGACCCCTCCGGGGTTCCCATCCACCAGCGCGACCATTCGAGGAATGCCCCCCAGTCACTCTTCTGGCTCAACAACAAGCTACCCCGCTACTACGCCACCAGGCTCGCCGAGCACCTCCTCGCCCTGCCCGATCTCAACGACGAACAGCGCGTCACGATCGCCTTCCGCATGATCCTCAGCCGCTCTCCCGGTCCAACGCTGATGGAGCAGACCTTCACCTACCTCGATCACTGCCGGATCGTGCAGGACCTCGGCGAAACCGAATCGTGGGCCCGGGTCTGTCTCGGGCTCTTCTCCTCCGACAGTTTCAGTTATCTCGAATGAACCGCCTCAATCATGAGGGGGCAGGCCCCGCACCTGCCGGGATCCGGACCCCTGCCCCGACGGGCGGAGTTCCGGCCCTGCCGTGGTCCCGGAGAAGATTCATGGGAGTCAGCGGCCTGGCCCTCTGCGATCTCCTTGGGCGCCAGTCCTGCGGGGCCGCGGGCAGCGGCACCTCTCCCGGTCCCGGCAACCTCGACCCCCACTTTCCCGCCCGCGCAAAGCGCATGATCTTCATCCTGCTCGATGGCGGACTCTCCCAGGTCGATTCCTATGACTACAAGCCGCGCCTGCAGAAGGAGCACGGCAAACCCCTCCCCGCCTCCATCAGGTCACCCAGGTTCACCTTCGCCCAGCGGGGCCACATCATCGGATCGCCCTTTCAGTGGTCGCAGTGGGGCGAGAGCGGCTGGTGGGCCAGCAATCTCTTCCCGAAGGTCAACGGCGGGTGGATCGACAAGCTCTGTTTTCTCCACTCGCTGCACCACGAAAACGAGGATCACATCACCGCCATGTCGATGCTCCACACGGGTGTTCCCCGCGAGGTGCGCCCCGCCCTGGGCAATTGGCTCCTCTACGGCCTGGGCTCCGATAACGGCAACCTGCCCGGCTATGTAGACCTCACGCCCAAGGACGGCAGAACGTCTCCCTCCGGCTTCCTTCCCTCCTCCTTCGCCGGCACGCCCATCCTGAAGCCTTCAAAGAGAGGCGGAGCCCTGAAGTGGGACAACCTCGCGGCAGGATTCGGAGCCCAGCGCGAACACCTCGACTTCATCCGGGCGGTCAACGAGGAACATGATCCCCTCCTCGCCGAGTTGCGTAATCGCGAACTCGCCTTCCGCATGCAGAGCGTGGCCCCGGACATCATGAACCTCCAGAAGGAATCGCAGGCCACCCGCGACCTCTACGGGATCGGCGGGGACCACACCGACGAGTTCGGCCGCACCCTGCTGCTGGCCAGGCGCTTTACGGAGTCCGGAGTGCGCTTTGTGACCGCCACCCACTCGACGTCCCGCTATGGAAACCTCTGGGACCAGCACGCTGGCCTGGAAAAGGGCCACCGTGGCAATGCCCAGGCGGTGGACCAGCCCATCGCCGCCCTCCTCCACGACCTGGAAGCCCGGGGCCTGCTGGAGGACACTCTCGTCCTCTGCGGGAGTGAGTTCGGGCGCACGCCCAGCAGGGAACTCTTCGACGGCCAGATGGGCCGCAGCGACGACGGGCGCGACCACAATCCTCACGGCTTCACCATGTGGATGTGCGGTGGGGGCACCAGGGGCGGCTATCACCACGGTGCCACCGATGACTACGGCTACCATGCCGTGAAAGACAGAGTTTCCATCCACGACCTGCACGCCACCATTCTCCACCTGCTGGGGATCGACCACGAGCGACTCACCTTCCACCACTCCGGCCGCGACTACCGCCTTACCGACGTCTTTGGAAAGGTAGTCCGGGAGATCATCGCCTGAGGAGGCGGAGCCAGTGCCACCGGACGCGCGGCGTCATTTCACCGGCTTCAGCACGATGCGCCTGATATCCATGATCCCGCGCGCCTTCTTGAGAACCTTCACGCTCAGTTGCTGGGAACCTGCCTCGGCGAAAGTCACCTCCCCAAGAGAGACATCAATCCAGTTCTGGTAACCGCCGGTGTCCTTCACCGTGAACTCCAGGGAGGTTCCGGCGGTCTCCAGGACCGCCTTGCTTCCCCCCGCCCCGCGACCGCATCCCTGCGTAAGAACAACCTCATACCTGCCCGGGGTGACCACGGTGTAGTTCCAGACCGGATAGTCCTCCGGGTTTCCCCAGAATCCGATGCAGAGCTTTTTCGGCTTGGGCTCATAGCGCAGCATCACTCCCGAGATTCGGCAATCCCGGGCGTCCAACTCAATCGCCTTGCCCTTCTCCGGCATCACCGCCCTGCCCTCGCAGGCCGGCACCAGTCTCAGCGCGGTCACTTCGCCGGCGGTTCCGTTCAACTCGATGACACAGGGTCCTGCCTTCTCCATGTAATAACTTCCCAGATGACCGGGGCGGGATCCGGCCGCAACTGGTCCCTGCCCGTTGAGCATGGCCTTCAGGCCGGCATCAGCGGTCCCTTCAATCATGAGATCGTACATTCCCCAGCGCGTGGCGCGAAACCCGGCGCTCAACTTTCCCCCGTCGGCACGGCAGTCCGCCCTGGGGATGATCACCACTCCACTCTTTTCGAAAGTCGGCTTGGCCGAAATGACCGGCAGCGCAAGGGCGGAGACCATCAGGAGACGCGTCACGAGATCCATGGAATAAGTGTTGCCGGACGAGCGAGCCTTGCAATCTCCTAATTCCGGTTCCCCGCCAATGACATCCGTTCCGCCGTCTCACGATCCCACCGCCGACACTTGATCACCGCTTTCCGGTGGCGCCAGAACACCATTCACACAAATGATTGGTCAGTCCTTCAGGTCAGTCCTTCAGAAAAGGCTGCGCACTCCGCAGATAGGCAAAGAGATCCCGCAACTCCTGATCACTCAATCCATCAAGGATCCCCTCCGGCATGAGGCTGCGCCCGAGGGCCTTCCTTCCCACCACCTCCTTGCGGAGAAGGGCGATCTCACTGCCATCAAATCCCCTCAGCGTCACCCGGCGCGGCCCTTCGTCAACCACGAAGCCCACCAGCAGACGCCCGTCAGCGGTCGTGACCTGCACGCCCTCATAGCCCTCGCGGATCTCGGCATTGGGATCGACGATGCTCGTCAGCATGGTTTCCAGATCGTCACGTTGATAGGAGGTCAGGTCAGGGCCCAATTTTCCTCCCTCATAAAAGAGCACATGACAGGAGGCGCAGCGCTGCTTGAACAGGGGCCGCCCGCGATACGGACTGCCCACCGTCCCGTCCACCACCTCGCGGACACGCGCCACTTCCACCTGCGGACTACCTGTGGAAGAGGCGTCCTTGCCGAAGTGTTTTCTCACCAGCGCCGCCACCTGCCTGCCCTGGTATCCCCGCAGGAGGGCGATCGCCTCCCGGGAAGTGCCCTGGGCCCCCACCCGTCCTCCGTCGACAGCCTCCATCCACATCAGGCTCCAGGACGCCCGACTGGCGAGGAAGGCCTCCGCAGCGGCCCGCAAGCTCCCTTCCAGGGATTCAAATTGTTTCAGAATCTCCTCCGCGATCGCATCCTCTCCGAACGACTGCAGGCCTGTCAGAGCCGCCCGGCGCAACTCGACATCCTTTCCGTCCCTCATGACCTCCAGCAGAACCTCTTCACTGCCCGCCACACTCAGTTCCCCAAGCGTCCGGACAAGACGCAACCGTTCGGCCCGATCAGTCTTCGCATTGAGCACAAGACTCCCCGCCTTTGTAATGGCGTCCTGCTCTCCCTGCCGCATGCGCAGCACAAGCGAGAGGTCGCCACCTGCCGCCATGGCCACTTCCAGTTCCCCTGGCAGGGGAGGGATCGTTCCCCCGGCAAAGGCCTGCTCAAAGCCGGTCAGCAAGGCCTTCCGTTCATCTTCATCCTTCGTCAACTCCAGCAACCGGGCACACATGAGCAATTCGCTCTCCCGGCCCCCCGCCGCGTAGCGGCGCATGACCCGGGGCATGATCTCCCGCCGGACCATGGGCTGCCTGCGCAACTCGGGATCGTTCAGGATCGTCTCGATCTGCCCGGGGCGGACCGAATGATGCTCAAGGGCCCACCAGAGCATCAGGGGAACGGTGGGATCCTCAAGCTCACCGCTTCGTCTGAGCAATTCCCCAATGATGCCGACAGCGGCTCCCGGGGGCTGCCGCTGCACGGTGGACGCCAGCTGGTTCCAGACCTCAAGATCCTCTTCCCTCCCGGCCAGAAGCCGCAGTGCATTCAAGGAGTCCGTTGGCCCCGGGTCACTCAGGAGTCGCACCGCCCAGGCGCGCACCGACGCATGGGGGTGCTGCAGGAAGGCCTCCCCGGTCTCCTTCTCCATGCCCCCCGCCTGAAAGAGGGCCCACAACCCCCCGAGAGCACTGCGATCTTCATGATCGTGCACCCACCCTTTCAGCCTCTTTCCTGCCCCCTCATTGGTGGCCCTCTTCCCGAGCAGACGGACCGCCATCTGGCGGTGCCATTTGTTGGGATGCTCCAGCAGGGTGATCAGTTCCCCCGTTGTCTTGGCGGCCAGGTTGACATCCTTCTCCAACTGACCGGTCGCGCCCCGTAAGCGGTAGATGCGTCCCGTGCTGGGATCAATCTGGCTCTGGTAGTGCTGCCCATGCGCAATATAGAAGTCGTAGAAATCGGCCACGTAAACCGAGCCATCGGGGGCGTTACACAGGTAGACCGGACGGAAGGCGTCCTCCGTGCTCTTCAGCGGATGACCCAAATCACTGGTCTCGAAGGTGGAACCGCGCCGCTTCCGCTCCGAGAGAACGAGGTGATGGTGAATCGGATCGGCGCTGAGGAAGCGCCCCTGCATGCGTTCCGGCATGGCGCTCCCCTCGCACACGATGGTGGCGTGGCTGAACCGTGGAATCGAATTGCTGCTCCGCATCTCGGAGAGATCGCCGAATGCGAACGGATTCACCGGCGGACCGAACTTGTTTGGGGTGCGTCCCTGCTTGATGAAATAGCCGCCCTGCAGGTAATGCCAGCCACGGGTGTTGCCCCCGTTGTGCCCGGAAAAAAGGCGCCCATCGGAATCAAACTCCAGACCGAAGACATTGCCGCCTCCCTCCGCAAAGATCTCAAACAGCTCCAACCGTGGGTGGTAACGCCATACCATGCAGCCCTCAATATAAACGGCCCCTTGTCTGCCCGGGTCACGACGCGGACTCCAGACCCGCGAAGCCACCGTGCTGCCCTGCCCTCCGTATATCCAGCCATCCGGTCCCCACACCAGGCCATTGGCAATCGAATGGGTATCCTCGAAACCGAACCCCGCGAGATGCACCTCCGGATCACCGTCCGGTTTATCGTCGCGATTGCGATCCGGATAAAACAGGAGGTAAGGCGTGTGCATGACCCAGACACCATCGTGGTCCGGAAGAGCCGCATTGGCCAGGTCCAGTCCCTCCAGAAACACCTTGTGCCGGTCGAAACGGCCATCGCCGTCAAGATCCTCATGAATGGTCACCCTGGATCGCCCGCGATAGTGGTTGGGTGGCGCCTTCGGTTCCTGGTCGTATTTCGCACGATAGTACTTGTCGCGACTGATCTGCTTCAAGCCCGCCGGATAGGGGTACTGCCGGAACTGAGACACCCAGAGACGCCCACGATCATCAAAGCTCAAATGCGTGGGCTGCGCCACCAGCGGCTCGGTAAGGAGCTCCTCGACCACCAGATCCTCCCCGGTCGTCAGCAGGGCCAGACTCTCGGCCGGAGACTTCCGAGGACCGCCAACAAGCTTCCTGGCCTCCCCGAGGATCCGGCTGGCCTCCGAAAAGTGATCGAACGCGGCCCGCGCGGGCTTCTCGGCCAGGGCCCTGCCCGGCATGAGGCCCTCCCCCTGCCGGACTTCCCACTCACCCTTCAGGATACACTCGAGAAAGTAACCCTGGATGGTGGGCGCCTCTCCCAGGAATCCTCCCCTCTCCCCCGCGTTATGAATCCGAATCACCACTTCATTCCACTGGTCCTTCGGCAACAGCCCGGGCGGCACCTTGTAGCGGGCCATTCCCTCTTCCGCATCCCTCTGGAATTCCGGCGGAAAGCCACCCCCTCCACCAATCCGCCTGCCATTGATGAATACTTCGTGGGCATCAGCCACTCCCGACACCGAAAACGTCACCGATTCGCGCCAGAGCGAACGTCCCGTCATGACGGTCCAGTGCCCCGGCACCTTGACCCAGCACCGGCACCACCTCTCCGAAGTCCCCTCCCATGAAGAGGGGACCGGAGTCACCTCCCACTGCGATTCCTCCGCCACCCCGATCGTCAACCCCGCCGACAGAAAGAAAAGGATCCAACTGATGATCACCCTCACGGGAGGGCACCCTAACTGCCCCCCCCTGCAAGGGAATATCAATCTTCCTCACGGTCTCATGACATCCGTTTCCTGCTTTGCGATCCTCCCCTCCCTGTCGTAGCCTGCCCCGATGAAGGTATTCCCCCGCGTGCTCCTGGCTCTCCTCCTCCTTGCAACCTCTGTTCCCGCTCAGAAAACGGACCCGGTCCTTCGCCTTGGCCTCATCGGACTCGACACCTCCCATGTCATTGCCTTCACCTCGCGCTTCAACGAACCGGATAACCCCAACCGCGTCCCGGGCGCAAAGGTGGTCGCCGCCTTCAAGGGCGGCAGCGCGGACATTCCTTCCAGCATTAATCGCGTCCCGGGGTACACCAAGACCCTCACCGAAAAGCATGGAGTCAGGATTTACGACGACATCGCGGAGATGTGCAAGGGCGTCGACGCAGTCCTCCTTACCAGCCTCGACGGGCGTCCGCATCTCAAGCAGGCCAAGCCGGTTATCGCAGCGGGCAAACCACTCTTCATCGACAAACCGGTGGCTGGTTCCGTCAGGGATGCGGTCGAGATCTTCCGCCTGGCCCGCGAAGCCGGGGTCCCCTGTTTCAGCAGTTCCTCGCTGCGCTGGTATCCCGGCGTGGTGGAAGTAGCCACCGCCGACGTCGGCGAACTGCGCTCCGCCATCTCCTACGGTCCCGCACCTTCCGAGCCGCATCACCCCAGTCTCTTCTGGTACGGCATTCACCCCACCGAGTCCCTCTTCACGGTGCTGGGCCCGGGCTGCCAGAGCGTGGTCGCCACCGAAAGCAAGAACACCATCGTAGTGACCGGCAAGTGGGCCAACGGCTCCATCGGCACCCTGCATGGGATCCGCGGTGGCAAGACCTCCTACAAGGTCACCGCCTTCGGGAGCAAGGCCATCGCGGAACAGAAATCAGGGGGTGACTATACCCCCATGCTCCGCGAAATCCTCAAGTTCTTCCGCACCGGCAAACCGCCCGTCGCGACAGAAGTGACCCTCGAAATCTACGCCTTCATGGAGGCGGCCGACGAAAGCATTCGCCAGGGAGGAAAACCGGTCTCCATCCCGGAGTATCTCAAGAAGAACGGGTGGCAGAAGTAGGGCCCCGGATCACCGCGCCCTGCCGGAAGAGCACAGGGATGCAACCCCACGGAAACCTTGCGCGTGGAACACCGGCGCAATCTTCCTTGAAATATCACCGTTCCCTGCCGGATAGTGCTCCCGCCGGATTCATGCACAAGAGCTTCCTCATTTCCCTTCTCGCCTTGGCCACATCTCCCCTCGGGATGGCCCAGTTCTATAACGACTACGAACTGGAGCCCCACGGATACTTCATCAGGGACGCGAAGGACCCCGCCACCACTCTCCTGAAGCGCGTGCAGGACGGCGAAGTCCTGATCAAGGAAGCGAATGGAAAGCCCCTGGTGGAGCGCCTCCTCCAGGAACTCGATCTCGACAAGTCCACCCAGGTTCTCGTCTTTTCCAAGACCAGCCTGCAACGGCGCACCGTCTCCTACAACAACCCGCGGGCCCTCTATTTCAACGAGTCGGTTTATCTGGGATGGATGCCCGGCGGGAGGATCGAGCTCGCAAGTTTCGATCCGGAACTGGGAGCCTTGTTTTACCTGCAGCGCAAGCTCGACGACAAGACCTCCCCCCTGTTCACCCGCACGCGATCCTGCCTCGGCTGCCACGCCGGCGATGCCACCAACTTCCTGCCCGGATCGCTCGGGCGCTCGGTTTACCCGGATCAAGTCGGCCGCCCGATGAAGAGCCTCGACGATTACCGGCGCTCCGGCCACCACATCCCCCTTCACCATCGCTACGGCGGCTGGTTTGTGAGTGGCAACCACGGGACGATGCGACACATGGGCAATGCCGTTGCCACCCGCAAGGACGGAAAGATCACCATCGACCGGGAGAAATTCGCCAATCTGGAGAAACTCGATCAGTTCTTCCGTCCCGAAGATTATCCGGCCCCTGGCAGCGACATCTCCGCCCTTCTCGTCTTTGACCACCAGGTCACCATGCACCACCGACTGGTGGAAGCCGCCTACCGCGCCCGGCAGGCCCTCTTCGACAGCAAGCTCGATCCCGGGGAGACAGAGGTGAGAAAACTGGCCGGGGGGCGCAGCATCGAGGAGTTCAGGGAGGGGCGCGACAAGGTCATCGACTACATGCTCTTCCGCGAGGAAATCGCCATCCCAAAGGTTGCCTGTAATCCGGATTTCCGGCGGGCCTTTACCTCCAATCGCCACCCCGACAGGAAGAAGCGATCCCTCAAGGACCTCCGCCTCGACGGGCGCATCTTTGAAAACCGCTGCAGCTACATGATCTACTCGCCCACCTTCGAGCACCTTCCCCCGATGTTGAAGGGCGCGATCTACCGACGGCTTCATGAGATTCTCACCGCGAAAACCCCGGTGAAGGGCTTTGAGTATCTCGAGCAGGAGGAAAAACGCCGCATTCTCGAGATCCTGCACGACACCAAGGGCGATCTGCCCGCCGGATGGCTCTGATGGAGTTGCCTGATCGCCCGCGGGCACTCCTGCACGCTCCACACTCAAATCAATGCGTGACTGTTCGCCTGGATCCGTGGTAGCGACTTTGTGAATCGCAACTCATGAATTCATTCGCCAGGCTCACTTTGATTTCCGGACTGTTTATCGCCCCCCTCGCGACCCAGGGAGCTGAAACAAAGACCACGAACCCACCGCAGCCCCGCTACCAGGTTCCCGCTCTCATGATGGTAACCTGGGCGGAGTGGCCCGAGGAACCCGCCCAGCAGGACGTGATGGCCCGGTTCATCAAGTCCCATGGCTTCAACGCGGTGGAGTGCGAAGTGAATCTCCTGGAGATGTGCCGGCGCAATGGCCTCTATGCCCGTCTCGGCGCGGGTGACATCAACGAACTGCGCAAACAGGCGACCACCCTCAGGGATGACAGGAATGTCTTTGCCTACTTTATCTCCGACCGACGCCGCAGGAACTCCTTCCCCGGTTTCGCCAACATCGCCCGATCGTTCGCGGAGGCCGACCCCAACCACCCCACCATCTTCATCAACCGTGCCATATGGGGCGAATACTACGAATTCGTCAGCACCGTGAAGCCGATGATCCTGGACTACTATCACTATCACTGGGACGGACGCCGCTATCCCGATCGGCGCTACATCTACCTCCGCTCCATCTGCGAACTGGCCCGGAAGAACGGCATCCCGGCCATGCGCTGTGTCGGCGCGGGAGTCTCCCTCCCGCAGATTCGCCATACCATGTACACCAGCCTCGCCTATGGAGTGCAGGCTTTCCACTTCTGGCCACCCTGGATGTTCAGCTACGAAAAGAAGGACAATAAACCCGTGCTGGTGGACGGAAAGATCGTGCCGCGCGTCAATGTCCCGCCCCTGGCCGAGGTGGCCCGCGACATTCAACCGCTCGGCCCCACCCTCGCCGGACTCAGGTCCACCGACGTCTACCATACCAAACCCTTCCATCCCGAAGCGCCCGGAGCCGCCGAGTTCCCCAAGGACCACTGGATCCAGGCCTCGGACGAACATCTCGTAGTGGGGATGTTCGAGAACCTGCAGAAGCACATCCACTTTCTCGCAGTCAACGCCGACATCACCCGGGAACGCACCAGCCACCTGTCGTTCCATCCCTCCGTCTCACTGGTGGAGCATCTCGATCGGAAAAGCGGCAAATGGCAGAAAGCTCTGCTCGAAAAAGCCGGGAACCGCTCCATCCTGCCGGTCAAACTGCCCCCGGGGGGTGGCGACCTCTTCCGGGTCACCAGGACAAAGTGACCTCGAAGGACAGCCCGCGGCAGAGGCAATTACGCCTCCGCCCGGGATCCTGACCGCGACTTGAGCAGGGCCCGGCAGGGGGCCCCGTCGGCTCCCTTGATCTTGAGCGGCAGGCACAGGAGATCGTAGTCCCCCGGGTCGACGTCCACGAGCCGGAGACCCTCGATGACCCAGATGCCCGCTCCCAGCATGACCTGGTGCACCTCCACCACATCCTTCTCAAAACCACCGATGCTGAGATAGTCCACCCCCACCGTCATCACCCCGGCCTCCGCCAGGATCTTCCCCGCGGGTTCACTGATGGAGACGAAGTTCCTGTCGAAGGCTGGGGCCATGTCCCAGCTCCTGGTCGTATTGCGCGTCTTGAAGATGATGCGCTCACCCCGCTGCAGATCGAGTCCCTCCAGGTCGGACGGCATGATCTGGTCCTCGACATCCATGCCAATCACGCGGCACGGACCGATCGTCGCCTCCAGTGGCATCTCGTCCATCCCCGCACCTCCCGGAACGAAGTGGCACATGGCATCCATGTGGGTGGCGGTATGGGCACTGATCTCCAGCTTGGTCAGGTTGCAGGGCATCCCGTCCACTCCCAGCTCGAAGTGCCGGTAGATCTTCACCTCCGGGTCCCCCTCCCAGTGCACCATCCCGTTCTCCAGGGGAACGGTGACGTCAATCCATTCGCTGCTCATCGCCATCCTTCTGCCAGATTTCCCCGCCCAGGTCGACGGTCCCTTTCCGGCTCCACCCATCGACTCCCTGTCCCGGATTACGGTCACATTTTCCAGCGGTTTTTGGAGACGGAATGACAAATCGGCGAAACGCCGCTTGACCCTCCTCGCATTCATTCCGCACAAGCACGGCATGCGACTGCTCCTTCTTCTCCTGTTCTTCAGCCTGTCACACCGGCTACCCGCCAACGAGCATCCCAACATCCTCTTCATCCTCGCTGACGACCTCGGCTATGGAGACGTGAGTTGCTACAACCCCCGGAGCAAGGTCCGGACCCCCAACCTCGACCGCCTCGCGAAGGAAGGACTGCTCTTCACCGACGCCCACAGCCCCTCCACCGTCTGCACCCCCACCCGCTACAGCATCATGACCGGTCGCATGGCCTTCCGGTTGAATTACCGCGGGGTCTTCACCGGAGTCGGTGGGCCCTGCCTCATCGAAAAGGAACGCCTCACCCTGCCCGGGATGCTGAAGAAGCAGGGCTACCGCACCGCCCTGTCCGGGAAATGGCATATTGGGATGACCTTCTTCGACAAGGACGGCAAGGCCATCAACAAGAACGGCCTCGAGGCGGTCCGGCGGGTCGACTACAGCCGCCCCGTTCCGGACGGCCCCGTGCATCGTGGCTTCGACCACTTCTTCGGCACGGTCTGTTGTCCCACCACCGACTGGCTCTACGCCTACATGGAAGGCGACCGGATCCCGGTGCCGCCCACCGGTCAGGTCGACAAGAGCAAACTTCCGAAGCACGAATGGTCCTTCGACTGCCGCCCCGGACTCGTCGCCCCCGGATTCGACCTCGAGGAGGTCGACATGGTCTTCCTCGAAAAAAGCCTGCAGTTCCTCGACCAGCACGCGAAGAAAATCCCGCGAAAACCCTTCTTTCTCTTTCACTCCCTGCAGGCCGTGCACCTGCCCTCCTTCCCCGGCAGGGACTTCAAGGGAAAGACCGGAGCGGGACCGCACGGGGACTTCATCTTTGAGTTCGACCATGTGGTTGGGAAACTCCTGCAGAAACTCGACGAACTCCACCTCGCGAAGGACACCCTGGTCATCGTCTCCAGTGACAACGGTCCCGAGGTCGGAACCGTTGTCAACATGCGCAGCAAGTACCAGCACGATGGCGCCCGCCCCTGGCGTGGCGTGAAGCGGGACAACTGGGAGGGCGGTCACCGTGTTCCGATGGTGGCGCGCTGGCCGGGCCGGATTAAGGCGAACACCAGGACCAGCCAGACCGTCTGCCTCACCGACCTGATGGCCACCTGCGCTGCCATCACCGGGGCCAAACTGCCAGCCAACGCAGCCGAGGACAGCTTCAACATGCTCCCCGTTCTCCTGGGCAAG
>DLRK01000161.1:4601-4724 GCA_002501065.1 Akkermansiaceae bacterium UBA7890 | reverse complement strand
CGCAATGAAACAACAGATCAAGGCAAGTGGAACTTCCGGGAGGTGACTGCCGAGGTCGGGCTGGACAGCAACAACGGGCGCTGGAGTCTGGCCGCGGCCTGGGAAGATTACGACAACGACGGC
>DLRK01000161.1:2131-4278 GCA_002501065.1 Akkermansiaceae bacterium UBA7890 | reverse complement strand
GGCGACCAGGATCTCTACGTCGCCAATGACTTCGGGCGGAATTGCCTCTACCGTAACAACGGGGGCAAGTTTGTAGACGTTGCTGGCGAAGCCGACGTCGAGGACAGCGCTTCGGGAATGGCGGTTACCTGGGGTGACTATAATCGCGACGGCTGGATGGACGTCTACATCAGCAACATGTTCTCGTCGGCCGGCAACCGAATCACCTTTCAGGAGCAGTTTAAACCGAATGCCTCACCGGAGGTCCGGACGCGGCTTCAACGTTTTGCGCGTGGCAGCACTCTGCTGAAGAATCTCGATAACGGCCCGTTCGAGGACGTGAGCGAGGAGGCCGGCGTGGCCAGGGCCCGCTGGGCCTGGGGGACCAGCTTTATCGATATCAATAACAATGGCTGGGAGGACCTGGCAGTGGCCAACGGGAATATTACCGGCGACGATCCGGATGACTTGTGAAGTTTCTACTGGCGGCAGGTCGTGTCGCGCTCCCTGAACGATGTCAACGAAGTGCGATCGAGTGAATTGGATCGGGCCAACGCCACATTTGGCGAAATGATTCGCCGTGGGCGCTCCTACAGTGGCAGGGAGCGGAATTGCTGCTTCCTGAACACGACCACGGCTTCGACTGTGGCGGGCGCAGCACCTGTCGCTCGATTCGCCAACATCTCGGCGACATCGGGAATCGATTTGCCGGATGATGGACGAGCGCTGATCACCGTCGATTGGGATCACGATGGCGACCTTGACGTGTGGATTTCCAATCGCAACGCCCCGCGGCTCCGATTTTTCCGCAACGATGTCCCGTCGGAGAACCACCATCTCGCCCTGCGCCTGCAGGGAGCTGGCGGAACCACAAACCGGGACGCGATTGGCGCGCGGGTGGAGGTCGTCCTGGCCGGCGGATCTTCGAGTAATTCAACGCGACCGGCGCTGAGCAAGACGCTGCGAGCCGGCGATTCCTTCCTCTCCCAATCCACCAAGTGGATGCATTTCGGGCTGGGCAGCGCAGAGAAGATCGAATTGGTGCGTGTGCGATGGCCGGGCGGCGAGATCGAAACATTCACCGGTCTGGAAATCGATCGACGCCATCGGCTGGTTCAGGGCAGCGGGGTGGCGGTGCCAGCAGCCACCAAACGCCGTGAGACCGCAATTTCGCCCGTGCCTGTCACCCTGCCTGACCCGGACAGCACGGCCCGCATTCCGCTCGCGACCTTGCTTCCGATGGCGGATTTGAGCTACCAGATGTTCTCCGGTGAGGCGCGGAAGTTCCCAACCGGGAAGGGGAAATCGATCTTACTGAATCTCTGGGCCAGTTGGTGCACGCCGTGTGTGGGCGAATTGGAGGAACTGTCCGAGCGGAATGACGAGCTTCGTGACGCAGGCATTGAGGTCCTCGCCTTGGCGGTTGATCAGCTGGATGACTCCGTGGACGCATCGGTCGCCCGCAAACTTGCCAAACGTCTCAAATTGCCCTTCACCACCGGTCAAGCTCCCAGGAAGCTGATCGCCTACCTCCAGAAGATCCACAATGACCTGATCACCAGCTCGCAGCCCTTGCCGGTTCCGGTCAGTTTCCTGATCGACGGGAATAGCCGTATCTCCGTCATCTACAAGGGGCGCTTGAATGTCGACGACCTTGCGGCCGACACCCAGCATTCGAAAGGCACCCTGCGTGAACGGTTTGCCCGCTCGGCTGTGGTCCCCGGACGCATCCTGCCAGTGCCAACCGTGGCGCGTCGACGCAACCAATTCGAGGCACGATATCGTTTTGCAACCTACCTGCAACAGCGCGGTTACGCCCAATCTGCCGCCGCCGAAAATCAGGAACTGATCAAGATGTTTCCCGAGAATGCCGGGCCCTATAACAACCTGGGAATTTCCTATATCTCCCAGAAGAAACACGCGCTGGCCGAAGCCAGTTTCCGTGAGGCGTTGCGTGTGCAGCCTGATCACGCCCGATCCCACACCAATCTGGCTACCCTTCTTATTGAGAAGGGAAAGACTGGCGAGGCTGCGGGCCATCTCGAGCAGGCCATTAAGAGCAATCCGCGAGAGGAGAAGAACCACAAAATATTGAGCGGTCTCTTGATCGCACAGAAGAGATGGGCCGACGCCCAAGCCTGCTTGGAAAAGGCGGTGGCGGAGAATCC
>DLRK01000161.1:0-1716 GCA_002501065.1 Akkermansiaceae bacterium UBA7890 | reverse complement strand
ATGCCCTCGAGGTTCAACCCGACCACAAAGATGCCCGGCGGAATCTGACCGTCGTCCGGGGCATGATCGCCCAGGGGAATGGAGCGCCTCCCAAGTAAAGGGTGAATGTGTGAGCCGCTCACCAGGCTGCGCTCTTTGCGGACGTTGTTTCAGAGCCCGGCGGGCAAACGGTGAACCCAGAGAGCAGCGCGATGGCAGCGCGCCATTCGCCCCAGGCCCGGGCATTTGAGCTCATCGCCACTAAGCTGTTTGACGAAGGAGCAAAATCTCTCCATGCAATCTCCCCGCCCGCCAGAAAAGTGCCCCGCAGGTTTCCGTTTCGGGTGTCACCCTCCCAAGCACGGTAAGATCGAAGAGAGCGAAACTGCCGCCTTGGTTCAACCAGGACTTCCCGAACGAGTTGAGAGATGACCGAGTGAGGTCGTTGTATTCGGGCCGCCGTTAAGAGGAGGGACTGGACAAAGGTCCGGCCGATTGACAGTTCATCAACAGGAAGCTCCGAAGGAAACTCGAGGGTTACCCAACGGTTTCAAATTGAGGAACCATCAGGGGTCGACGCCGTCCACGTTCACATTGTCGATGGAGAGACCGCTGTAGTTATCCAGGCTGCCGTCGCTCACGAAGTTGAACTCGATACGAACATTCTCGGTCTCGTTAAGGACCTCTACCGGAACCTCGATAACCTGGGTATGGTAGTCGATATCGAACTCGGTCATGTCGAGGGCATGGTCAGGCCCCAGTTGCACATCGTCAGTGACCCGGCGGAAGCGGACAATCGCGGTGTCTGCGAATCCGTCGGAATCCCGGAAGATCTCGAAGGTCAACTCCGCGCTCGGTACCCCGCTGAAGTTGATGGGCGGAGAGAAGAGGGAGATGTCGGAGTCCGGTCCGTAGTCCCCCAGGTTGGTGGACCAGGCGTTAGCCGAGCCGTCGGCGCCCGTGAGGGGTCCCGTGCTGCCGGAAGGCGTGCCCAGTTCCCAGAGGGTGTTGCGGACGGGGTCATTGACAACCGTGACCCAGTCACCCACGCCTGATTCGAAGTCATCCCCGAAGATTACCACCGGAGGCTTGGGGAATCCCTCGATCACGAAGAATAGTTCATTGGCGTCAGGCAGGGGAATGGTGAGGGTGTTCAGCGGGGGTGTAGCGTCGATGTTTTCGTTCGCTCCGTGAATGGGCCATAGCGTCGGATCAGGCTGGAGATCAGCGTCGCTACGCAGGTTGTAGACCATGCCGACCTCGCTCTCCCACTCGAAGATGAGGTTTGCACCACTCTGCGTGATGCGAAGCTGAGGACGGTGAAGGGGACGGGGATTCAGGACGGCATCGATCCTTATCTCGTTCAATCGGGTCCAGCCCCAGCCGCCATCATCGGTGGTGAAGAAATCCAATTCATAGCTGGCATTGATGTCGACGCCGCCGCTGACCAGATCAGATCGGGTGAAGGAATCAGTCTGGACTCCGCCGCCGTTCCCGGGGTCGTAGCTGACAAAATCATAGTTCCCGGTGTCCAAGTTGCGGAAGCCGAGACCTTTCTGACCGGTGTTGTTGGTGTTGCCGCCATTATAGCCCATCACCGCCGCCAGGTTCGTGGGGTCGGGGGAGGCGTTCTGGTTTCCCTGTCCGCCTTCCCAATCAATTTCGACTACCGGACCCCCTATGGCTGAATTCCTGAAACTGAGGGGCGGGGAAGTGAGGACCGCAACCGGGTGGGCG
>DLRK01000100.1:1826-9563 GCA_002501065.1 Akkermansiaceae bacterium UBA7890 | reverse complement strand
GGAGTACGCCTGCCGCGCCGGCACGCAAACCGCCTTCCACTTCGGGAAGGCGCTCTCGTCCAAGCAAGCGAATTTCAACGGCAAATATCCCTATGGCGACACCGAAAAAGGACCTTACCTTCGGCAAACTGCCAAGGTGGGCTCCTACCCGCCCAGCGCGTTCGGCCTCTACGACATGCATGGGAACGTGAGTGAATGGTGCGCCGACTGGTATGACCGGGATTACTACCGCGACAGCCCGGGCGAAGATCCGCTGGGACCGCCGGGGGGCGTGCTGCCGACCGGATTCGACGGCAACTTTTATGTCGTGGCTCGGGGCGGATGCTGGCTGGACGAGGCGCGGGCCTGCCGCTCTGCTTTCCGGTTCCGGGCCATGCCGGCCGACAATTACCGGCTCATCGGGTTTCGCGTGGTGTGCGAGGTCGAGGGGAAGGCCCAGTGAATCTTGCTTACTGAATTCCTTAATGCTAACAGGTACTCGATGATCAACAGATTGAGCCTGCTCTTCTTCGTGATCCTGTTCATCGGGTGCGAAAGGAGCTCAACCTCCGAATCGACGCCCACGCCGGGCGAAAAAGCGATTACCTATTATGTTGGCGGCATGACAGAACAGCTCAAGCTTTTGTGACTGGATTGACCTAACAAGGTCGCAGAGGCCCTGGAAGGGCTTCCCGGAGTTAGAAGAGTTGAGCCCGATTTGGACAAAGACCTGCTGCACGTTACGTATGATGCGCAGGAAGTTGATCCCGCAAAACTTTTGAGCACGATCCAGGAACAAGGATTCAAGGCAGAAACCCGATGAATAGAAAGCGACAGAGATGAAAGCAAAACCCGAACCTGACGGCGCCGGAGCATCCACCCGGCCGAGCCCTGCGGACTCGACCTCCGATGCTCCCTCCGGCCGAGGCGAGACGATCGCCAAGATCGGCACCGTGGTTTCGGCGATCATCGCATCGAGTTGCTGCTGGTTGCCGCTACTCCTGCTCGCGGTGGGAATCTCCGGCGCCGGCATCGCATCCGCCCTGGAGGCTTACCGACCCCTCTTCATCGTCGTGACCTTCGGCTTCCTCGCCGCCGCCTTCTACTTCACTTACCGTCCGCGAAAGGGAGCTTGCTGTGCTTCGGCCGATTGCTGTGCCTCGAAGGAGGCCGGGGAGGCTAATGGTGATCCTCCAGCCGGAAAGCGGCGCTTCAACATGATGGCGCTCAACAAGGTCATGCTCTGGGGAGTAACGGCCATGGCGATTGTCTTCCTCTTCTTCCCGCAATACGTCGGCAAACTTTTCGGTGGGGGGGGCGGCGAGTTTACGGCCGACATGCTCCGCACCGAACTAACCGTGGAAGGCATGACCTGCGAGGGCTGAGAAGCCAAGGCCATTACGGCCATAAAAGCCGCACCGGGTGTGCTGGCAGTTGAAGTTGATTACAACACGGGGAAAGCCACGATCGGAACTGAAGCCGGTCAGGCCGTGCCACTTGAAGAGATCGCCGCCTCCCTAGAGTCGATCGGTTACAGTGGTGAGTTCACCGATGAACCGTAGGGAGGTCTCGCCGCCGATCTAGCGCTCCGTCGGGGCCAGGTCTTTCAGGAGGCCCTCGATGGTGCTTTCCATCGTCGCGAAGTCCACGTTGCCTTTGCCGGCGCCGACGTAACGAATGACTCCGCGGGCGTCGAGGACCCAGATGGTCGGATAGGTGCTGATCTGCCAACGAGTGGCGATAGGCCCTCCCAATCCGCCGTCCCACCAACTGCGCCAGGTGATGTTTTCTTCTTTGATGACCGCTTGCAGCATCTTCCGGTCTTCATCGCTGTTGACTCCCAGCAAGGCGAACGGCTGATCTGCCAGCCGTTTCACGAGCGACCGCTCGTGGGGATAAATCTCCCGGCAAGGTCCTCACCAATGACCCCAAAAACTGAGGACGACCACTTTGCCACGATAGTCCGAGAGATTGAAGCCCACCTCGTCGATGTCCTTGCCCTCGATCTCCGGAGCCGTTTTGCCAAGGGACAAGTTCCGGATCGCAAAGAGCTCCTTTTCCGCCATCTCACCCATGGTGCCGTCATCGGTTCGCACCTCGCCGAATGACTCGATGACTCGCTTGTAGAGTCCTTCGATTTCACCAGTGACCTCGTCCTCGTCCAGAGAGGCGAGATACGCGGTGTACTCTTTGCCATAATACTGTTCGAACCGCCGCCGGTCGGGCTGTTCCACCAGCGATCTCATCAATCTGAGTTCCTCGCGCAGAGAGGCCGCCAAATGAACACACGCCTGCGCCTGCACCCCTTTGTGAGGGCTTTTTTCGAGCCCTTCGCGTAGGAGTTTCCCGGTCGCCAATGAGGGCTTTTGCGTCAGTTCCGGAAAGAGGGCGGCCAGCCTTTCATCCGTGATGTAATCCATGGTCAGAAGGGACAGGGCCCGTTCCAATTCCGCACCCCGGCGGACGTTTCCGGCGATCCAGATCAAGGCCTCGACCGCGACCGGATCCTGCGGGTGCTCTTCGGCGAGTTCAAGAAACCGGCCGGCAAATTCCCGCGGCTGTTCGACTTCCTCATACTCCTCGAGCAGGACCTTGAACCGCGCGGCAGGAGAGGTGGCGGCCTGGTTCGCCTTGTCATCGGCCGTGATTGCGGCAAATGGCAGAAAGGAGAGAACAACTACAGACAGGGTTCGTAGCATGATGTGATTTGGTCAGTGGGGGGCTCGGACAAAAGGATCTGAGAATCTCGGATCGGACACAAATTGATCATCCGTCAGTGTCCTCAGAAACGCAACCAGGGCGGCCTGCTCGTCCTTGCTGAGGTGGAAGCCGGTTCCGGGGGCGCCGAACTCCTCCTCCCTCGGTGCGAGACCGAGGTTCGGGTGCGGCTGGACCCCGGAACTGTAGTGCTTGACGACCTGGTCCAGCGTCTTGAACCGGCCATCGTGCATGTAGGGAGCGGTCAGGGCGATGTTGCGCAGCGAGGAGGCCTTGAATTTGCCGTCGTTGGACGGCGTAAACGGTTCATTCGACTGCCGCCCCAGGGCGCCCAAGCCCTTGTCCCGGTACTTCAGATCGAGACCGACATTCTGCGCTTTGTCCATGTTGAAGGTAGGCGGTGGATGACACACCGCGCAACCGAACTCGGCGATTCCTCCGATGCCCTCCATGAACAGTGATTTTCCCAGATTCTCCTGTGCAGTGAACAGATCGAAGTCCGTCGAGTTGTCGTCCTTTTCCGCGGCGGCGGCAGCGGCCCGGTCAAACTTCGAACGCAGCGATACCATCGAGCGCATGAACTGCGCCAGCGCTCTGGCGATCCGCTCGCTCGTGATTTCGGTCGAGCCAAATGCCGCTGCAAACAATGGCGGGTAGTAGGGCAACTTCCCGAGTTTCTTGTTCAGGTCCTTCAGTTTCATGCCCATTTCTATCTCGTCCTGGATCGGCATCAGGGCCTGGGCTTCCAGCGTCGGCGCACGTTCATCCCAAAAGAAGCCGGGTCGCCGTCCCTTGAGATGTGTGTAGCGGATGTTCGTCAGCCCCATCGAGTTTCTCCTGGTGCGTTCCCCATTGAATCCGATGCTGAATCGGCGCGGATCGGCGAAGGCCGCTTTCTGATCATGACACGAGGCGCACGAGACGGCGCCGTTCTCCGAGAGCTGCCGGTCGTAAAGCAATACTCTGCCCAAGGTCGCACCCGGATTGGTCAGGGGATTGCCCTCGGGCGTGTTGTCGGCGTTCCGCAGCTGCTCGGGGGTGATCGAGCCGGGACGGTCGACGTGCGTGTAGTCGTAGGATTCGTCAGGTAGCATGGGCACATCGATCCCGCCGAACGCGTCGCGCAATACCGATGTCTCTTTGTCATTCAACCTGCCGTCCCGGTTCCGGTCAAACTGGCGAAGCAGAACTTTTCGACTGAACTGTGCGGCCGGATCAGCTGATCCCGCTTCCGGCCCGTCTTCGGATTTGGCTGGAGTGCAGGTCAGAAGCGAGAGAAGCAGACAGCAGCGCCCGATCCGGATCATACCGGCTTTGTTTTTTCACACCATCGAGCTCAAGGCAACGGCCATTTTGGATCACTGATACGCTGGTCCCGCCTTTCCCGGTGGAAGCGACGATGCCAATCAGGCCCTTGACAGTGTGGGTTCCGCCACGATGATACTTGTCGAGGTTAGGAATCATGCTGAGTAACGACGGCTCCATCCTGTGCATTTCGTGTTATGAACTCGGGCATCAGCCCATGGGGGCCGCCATGCCGATCGGGTTCCTCGAGGCTGCGGGGTATTGCCCCGATGCCATGGATATCGCGGTGGACAGGTTTGATCCCGCAAAGGTCTCCCGGGCCCGTTTCATTGGCATCTCAGTTCCCATGCACACCGCGATGCGGCTTGGAGTTCGAGTCGCCAAGCGGATTCGCGAGATCAACCCGTCGTGCCATATCTGTTTCTACGGGCTTTACGCCGTTCTGAACTCCGACTACCTGCTCGAACACGGAGCCGACTCCTGTGTTGGCGGTGAATGCGAATCGCCGCTGGTGGCTCTCGTCAAGTCAATCGACGCGGGATCGGACCAGGAGATCGACGGCGTCATCCGCCGCGGCACCGCGGTGCGGCCACATCTTCAGCGCCTTTCGTTTTCGGTGCCCTCCCGCGGTGCCTTGCCACCGCTGGAGACTTACGCGCAGTTGGAAGACAATGGCACCCGCCGGGTCGCCGGATACGCCGAAGCCAGCCGCGGCTGTCTCCATCAGTGCACCCACTGCCCGATTCCGCCAGTCTACGGCGGACGCTTCTTCGTCGTGCCCCAGGAGGTCGTCCTCGAGGACGTCCGCAGACAGGTCGATGCCGGCGCCACTCACATCACCTTCGGCGACCCGGATTTTCTCAACGGTCCGAAACATTCGCTGCGCGTGATCCGGGCTCTTCACGCCGAGTTTCCGGAATTGACCTTCGATATTACGGCAAAGATTGAGCACTTGCTGAACCGTGGGGATCACCTCCAGGAGTTCGGAGAATCGGGCTGTCTGTTCATCATCACCGCAGTCGAGTCGCTCAGCGAGCGGGTCCTCACCATTCTGAATAAGGCACATACTCGCGAGGATGTCGTCTCCGCTTTGGAAAAGTGCCGGGAGGCAGGCATCCCCTTGCGGCCCACTTGGCTTCCCTTCACGCCGTGGACGACTCTCGATGATTTCCGCGAGATCCTTGATTTCGTGGAGGAACACGGACTCATCGACCATGTCGATCCGGTGCAGTATGCGATTCGGCTTTTGATTCCGCCCGGTTCGTGGCTGGCCGAACGCGAGGAAACCCTGCCCCACCGGGGAGCGCTGGACCAAGCCGCCTTCACCTACCGCTGGACCCATCCCGATCCACGCATGGACGCCCTGCACAAGGAAGTATCGCGAATCGTGGAGAAAGACGCCGAAACCGAAGAGGACCCGGCGCTGACTTTTTACCGTATCTGGGAACTCGCTCATGGGCGGCAGTCGGCGTCCGGTCTCTTTTCGCTGGCGGCGGATCGGAAGCGAGCGCCACGCTTGACGGAATCGTGGTTCTGCTGAGCGGAGCCGACCGAGGGTCAGTTGGACCCTTTGAATGATCCTACCTCCACTGTAACCATCTGAATTCAATCTTATGAAAAAAACGACCAATGCCTTTGTGATCGGTCTCTCCCTGATTGCCGCCTCCCATGCCGGAGCGCAGGTGAGCAGCGGCGTGATGACCGTGACCGGAGCCGAAATGCACTGATGAGCAGGAGTGGCACGAGACGCCACTACACGTCTGTATGACGTGGACCAACACCGGACTGTTCTGAAGAGGCTCTTCGACAAGGAAAAATACGATCACGCCGAAATCTTCTTCCGGGCACGTAGAGGAAAGCTGATTGAACTCGACAGGCTGTACGAAAGCCTCTGGGCGACCAGGCTTTCGGGCGGCACGCGGAGCGGTGTGGTCAGCCTTGTCGTCACAATTGAAGGCGACGTCGTGGTGGAGGACAAGCAATCGGTCTTGCGATCTCCGGGCTCCGAGCGGCGATTCATCCTGGTGAGCGAATCCGAGGCGAAAGGCGAAAAAGCCCAAAAGACAAAGCTGGAGGAAATGCGCGAGGTGATTGGCAATGGCGCAAAAGTAATCCGGGTAACCGGCCGAATCGACGGTTGGCGGGGAAAATGGCCCGAAGTGCTGAAAAAGCCGTTCTCCAATTCCGTCCGGATCCTGGTCACCGGGTTTGAGACGGCATCCGAAAAGGACACACCCTAAACCGGCGGGAGCGATTGCGCAGGAAGGGCTGGGGATCCTGAAATCTGCCTGCAAAACCTGCCGGGACTGGCGGCGCTATTCAGTTCTTTTCGGCGACCTTGAGGCTGCTGATCACGAGTAGGATCGGTCTTTTGCCATCAGTGCCGTAGCGCTTCGCCAGGGTCCTCAGCACGACCGGAAAGCGGCCGGTCCAGCCATCCACGCGGCCGACAACGGTCACCACTTTTTCGGACCGCTCGGCCGCCGCCAGCATCACTTTTTCCAAATCGCGGTCGTCCGCGGCCAACTCGAACTGCTGCGTAGCGCCGGAAACCTTGAGCATCGTATCGGCGCCACGGACCGCGAGACTACCGCTTACCGTGATTTCCAGGTAGTCCACGCGCATGTTGGTGTGACCCGAGAGTCGCGTGGCCGCGATCGATTCCTGGATCTTGCCCAGCTTGATCGACTTTCCTTCTTGGGCTTGAAACGTGACCGTGCCAGGTCTGTATTTCCCCTCGCCCTCATCGCAAGTGAGCTGCACGGAGTCTTTCTGCACGTCAACCTGACGTGCGACGGCGTCACGCACCGTCCCCCCTCATCACTTCATTTCGGCCCCTTTGATGGCCATCACGCCACTGAGGATCTCCCCGTTGGCCGAAGATCCGCCCAAGAGCATCAGGCCCAGCACGACCCGCCACCTTTTACCGATTGGAGTTTTCTTTTTCACCACGAGTTTAAAATAGGCTCGGTGGGGAGTTGATCCAAGAAAAAAGGCGTTTTTAGAGGCCATGACAAGACCAGCCTGGCTTGCCGTCTACCACGTCCGCTTTTGCCTGAAGCGACATGAGATCAGCCCCAACTCCACGTCCGCTTTCGACGAAAGCGGACATTGACCGAATCTGACCGTCCGAAAACGCGTAGCACGATGGGAAGTCGCCCTCAAAGCTCCTCTCCCAACAATCCGGAAATCAGCGCCTTCCGTTGTAATCGTATTTCTGGACACTACGCCGTAGCAGACCAACTCGCCACGGGACTGAGCTACCATGACTCTCAGAAGAAAGGAGGAGAGGACAAGTTCAACGCCGACCCTCCCGAAGAGGCTCTTGAGGCCGTGCTCAGCGCGGTCAAGAAACGGAAGAGGATGAGTAGCCCCACTCCCGTAGTGTCCGAAAATTGGAATCGTAGCTCCCGTGCCGCATCCGGCAGTGGTAGCGAAGCAATCCACTAAGCCGCGGCAGACTCCGACAGCTCCATGCACGGTTGGCAGAGGATCTCAAGCCCACTCGGGCCGCGGTNNGTCTACCACGTCCGCTTTTGCCTGGAGCGGGCAGCAAGACCGACGAAAGCGGTCAGATCTCGATCGCCCGTGCCTCGGCGAGAGCCTCCTCCTGTCCCAGGCCGAGGTAACGGTGGGTGGCCATCAGTGATCTCTGGCCAAGCAGGATTCGAGCAATCTCAGGATCTCGCGTCTGCCGATAGACCGCAGCTGGCTTCGTCCGGCGAAGACTGTGGG
>DLRK01000100.1:0-1594 GCA_002501065.1 Akkermansiaceae bacterium UBA7890 | reverse complement strand
TCTCAAGCCCACTCGGGCCGCGGTCTCCATCCTCAAGTCAAATGCGACAGAGTGTCGTTTTTCAGTCCCAAGGCAGGTGTTCCTGCCGGTTGATCCATCCTGCACTGAGACACCACCATAGGCTTGATCACGTTCATTGGTGGAGTCTGGTCTCTCTAGAACGACGATTCACGAACCGAAAGCCGCTCCACTCAGTCTCTCCAACAGACTGCAAATCCAGCGTAAACCGTTGTAATCGTATTTCTGGACACTACGGGGGCGGCAGATGCAGTTCTAGATGCGTGATGGGGCCGAGAGAATCGCGACCGTCGATGCCGAGTCGGAGACGCTCTGCAACGTTTTAGCCGCGGGCTAGAAATGTGCAAACCTTCTGACTTTCCCCCGAACTCTGCCGCGGAATCACGGCGAGGCGGACGCGCGGCGCATCATCCCGCTAAGGCTCGGGCACGCTCGCCTCCAGAGGAACGCATTAAGTCTAAGTCGGAGGAATTCTGCAAGGTTGCACTACACACTGAACATGTCGGGACTCACTCTCAGGCTCAGCCTCTTGCCACTGACTCAAGAAACTCTCTGATCTCTATCACCGGGGGTTCGGGCACCCCGTTCCCTTTCAAGGGTCGTCCGCGCGACAGATCTCGGAGGGTGAACGCGGTGTTGACTTCATAGGAGCGGTCAATTTGATTGCGGAGCCTCTGCTCGAGAACATACCACTTGATCTTCTCTCCCGAGTCCTTGAGGGACGATACTTCTGCCCGGGCAGGAACTTTCCCCGTACTCAGTAGTGATTCCGTGCCCACCGCACCCCACCTGAGCTCGGGGCCGTGGTAGGGGTCAAAGGACAACCGGAACAGACGTTCCTCGATCTCCTCGAGATTCAATTCTACCCACCCTCCACTGGTCCGCCGATACTTGACGACCACCTTGCCGGCTTCTTCCTCATACACCCGAAGCAAGTCTCGGCCCAAGTCCGCTGCTTCCCCATCATAGGCGAGTCTCGGGCTGTCCCGCTTGGCCATTTCCACAAATCTCTCCAGAGTGGTGCGGAGTTCGCGGAAGGCCGTCTTGAGCCGCGCATCTCTCGCGGGCGTCGAGTAGCTCTCCCAATCTCCGTGCGTTCCATAGATATTTCCCGGTAGCCGAGCCGGGTGGGCACGACGATGAATCTTTCGGTAGAGGGCTTCTTCCACCGCTCGTTGCCTGTCTCTGGCATCTTCCATCAAGGCCTGGAGCATCGACGAGAATTCATCCACGGGATCGTACCTCAAGTTGCCTTTCGCGAGAGCAGTCCGAACGTAGTCATAGTATCCAAGTTCCCCTCCATTGCGCACGAACTTCCCTCTCTTCCAGGAGTTCGGATCAGGATCGGTTCCGAAGAACTGGACAAGATCGTAGTCACTCAGCTGAGCATTCTGAACCCCGGTGACGCTCTGGAAATCAGCGCTGAATTTTACCGGCCTCCAACTCTTGAACCCCGCACCAGTCTCGGGCCGCGATCGGGCAAACTTCTCGCCGTAGACAATTCTCGTGATCGAATTGTCGGGGTGGGCATCCATCAGAAAAATCCTGCCGTTTGCATCAATCCGATAGATGATCG
>DLRK01000211.1:507-9608 GCA_002501065.1 Akkermansiaceae bacterium UBA7890 | reverse complement strand
CGTAAACTCCCACCCCGCGCCCGTCCCGTCTGGGCCGTAATTATAGAGCCTTGGCGGTTCTTTCTCACAGGGGTCGACCAAGGAGGCTCCTGGGTGATATCCTCATCGATTTTCCCCCTCTCCGGGCCGGGATGCCCGTGAGATACTGCGCCTTGACAAATGGTCCACACGAAGTGGATTGCTCATGACAGACGATGGAATGGTATTACGCGAAAAACAACAGGCAGGAAGGACCGGTGCCTGGTGAGGCCCTGAGGGCGATGATCGGCTCAGGGGAAGTGGCCCCCACGGATCTGGTCTGGCGGGAAGGAATGGCAGAGTGGTCTCCCGCGGGCGAGGTCACCGAATTAACGGGCGACGGTTCAGGTCAGACCATTCCGATTCCGGCCCCTTCAGGAGGTTCCCAGATTCCGCAGGCCGTTCCCCCCGTCTGGCAGATCGCTCCCACGGGGCCCCCTCCAACCAATTCCATGGCTATTATCAGCATGATATGCGGGATTATTGGGATGTCTGCTCCATGTCTTTGTGGGATTCCCGTGATCGCCTCAATTGTAGCGATCATAATGGGACATATCGCCCGGGGTGAGATACGGAATGCTGGAGGCACGCAGGGGGGAGGAGGGATGGCCTTGGCGGGCCTTATCCTGGGCTATGTCGGAGCTGGTATATTTATTGGTTTGTTTGCAATTGGGTTTGTGATGGAGGCGGTTTCACCCTGAGGGTTTCTCGAGGACTCTTGCCCCCGACGACCAGGCGTCGGCTGATCACGAGAGACCCCGGCAGGTCACCGGGGACGTAGACACCCGTGAAAGAGGGGTGCCGGAACTGCGGCAGGGGGAGGGATCAGACAAGGAGTCGCCCGAGGATGGCCTAATATCTTGCTGGTCCCGGTCCGGGTTTGTCAGTATTGGTTGACGTGCGGCCAGGGAGACTGTGAAGCAGTTGAGCCTCGCTGCCGGGAACAACCAGACAGGAAAATGGAATGGCATTACGCGAAGAATGGGAGTCAGGAAGGACCGGTGTCCGGTGCGACCCTCAAGAACCTGATCATGTCGGGAGAGGTTGCCTCCACCGATCTGGTCTGGCGGGAAGGGATGTCCGACTGGAGACCCGCAGCTGAGATCAGTGATTTTGAGTCTGACGGAGTTGCCCAACCTGCCGGGATCGTGGCCCCTCCGGGCGGCTTGCAGATCCCCCAGGGAGGTGTTCCGCAACCGGGTCAGGTGCCGGGATCTCCCGTAGCACACGCGCCGATTTCCAACTACCTCGTTCCGGCGATCCTGGTGACGGTTCTCTGTTGTGTCCCCTTCGGGATCCCGGCGATTGTTTTCGCAGCAAAGGTGGATGGTTTGGTTTCTCGTGGTGACATCGCGGGCGCGTTGGAAGCCTCCAAGAAGGCCAAGACCTGGACGTGGGTCTCCTTTGGCTGTGGGTTCGGCGTTGCATTGCTCTACGTGCTGCTAATGGTGGTCGGGGTCGCCGCGGAACTGTGAAACAGCGCCTGGGATTGGTTCTGGCACTGGGGGTGCTGGGTCTGCTGGGGCTCTGCTATATCCAGCGAAATGATCCGGAGGCAGGAGGATCCTATTTTCCGAGGTGCATGTTCCGGGAGATCACGGGGTTGCATTGTGCCGGGTGTGGGGGGACGCGGGCGACCCATGCCTTGACTAATCTCGAAGCAGGGGTGGCCTTCCGGAAGAATCCCCTGCTCGTGATCCTGCTCCCCTTCCTGGTTGTCGGGGTTGTGCTGGAATCGGCGGCGTGGGTGATCGGGGAAGGTTACCGGGGACCCCGGGTGCGATTGCCGGGGCAGTTGGCGTGGTCCCTGCCGGTGATCATCATCGGATTCTGTATTCTCCGGAACATCCCGGGGTGGCCCTTCGAACTGCTGGCCCCCCGCTAGGGGTTAAGATCAGGATGGAGCGTTCTGGCGTCCGAGGCTCTCGACATACTTGGCCAGGATGTCCGCTTCCAGATTGACCCGTTGATCGGGCCGGGCTGACTGGAGGTTGGTGGCCTCGAAGGTGTGAGGAGTGATCCAGAAAAGGGCGGATTTTTTCCCGAGCTCGGCAATGGTCAGTGAGATTCCGTCCACCGCCAGGGAACCACGGGGAATGCAGTAGCGCATCACTTCCGGGGGGAGCGCTACTTCGTAGCGGTGGTCCTGACCGTGGGAAGAAAGATCGATGATTTCACCGGTGCCGTCGACGTGTCCCTGCACGAAATGTCCACCAAGACGTCCATCTGCCGGGAGGGCCCGCTCCAGGTTGACCAGATCACCGTTCCGCAGGCCGTCCAGGGAGGTGACCGAGAGGGTCTGGGTAAGAACGTCAAATCCGGCAGTGCCTGCCACCTGATGTGCCACCGTGAGGCAGCACCCGTTGATGGACACGCTTTCCCCGATGGCGAGGGAATCCGCAAAGGGAACTTCGATCACCAGACGGGCCTGCTCGCCAAGCGCTTCAAGCGAGGCGACGTGCCCGGTTGCTTCGATCAGTCCGGTGAACATAGGCGATGGGTTACAGGAGCATGAATGCCGTCCCGACAATGATTGTGGGCAGGAGGGCCGCCAGGGCCAGTTTGGCCGGGGAAACACCACCCTGGAAGAATCGGCCGAGAATGGCCTGGCCGGCCGGATTCGGAGCATTGGCAATCACGGTGAGTCCACCCCCGGTCACCGCTCCGGCAACGACCGCATATTTGGCGGCCTCGGCCAACTGGGGGGCCTGGGAGGCAAGATAGGTGACTGCCGCATTGTCGTTGAAGGCGGTTAGGATGGTGGCGCCGATCATGAGAATCCACTCATTATCAAAGGTGGTGAGCAGGAGTTCAATCCACCAACCCTGGCATCCGCCGTGGACCACCAGCCCAGCCAGGAAACATCCCACCAGGAGGGGCATGCGCATCCTGACGTCGTTCTGGTGGTGACCGGTAGCCTCGGTGAAACCCAGGAGGATGAGGAAGCCGCCGAGGAAAAGCGGGGGATAGTGTGCCATGAAGACCGTCCAGCCGAGGAAAAGAAGGTGGACTGCCGTAATCACGGGAGGAATGGGGTCCTCCCGTTCCTCCCAGCGTGCGGGGGTATTTGCATCAAGTCCGCTGAAGGGATCCTTGAGATCGGAGAATTGCCTGCGGAAGAGAAGGAAATAGAGGGAGTTGGAGAGCACGATGCCGAGGATGGCCTTCCAGCCGAAGTTGGTGATCATGAACCCCATGTCCCAATCCCATCGTTCGGCCACCATGAGGACCGGAGGGGCTGCGAAATGGGTGAGGGTGCCACCGACGGAGACGTTCACGAACAGAAGACCGATGGTGGCATAAGCGAAGGTGGAACTTGGTTTCAGGGAGTAGAACCTTTTGGCGAGCAGGAGGGCCGCAATGGTCATGGCCGCCGGTTCGGTGATGAAGGAACCCAGGAGGGGAGTGAGGGTCAGGATGGAGAACCACCACGCCGCCGGGGTGCCACCGAAAAGGCAGGCCACCCAGTTGACACAGGCTTCAGAGAGCCGGATGACGGGTCGGGTGGCGGCGATGGCCATGATGACAATGACGAAGAGCGGCTCGGTGTAGGTGACGTCGTGACCGAGGTAGTGCTGGACCTCTCCGATTCCGTGCAGGAACCCGTTTCCGGGGGCGATGCCCTGGCACCAGACAATCGCTCCCGCGAGGGCGATGACCCAGATGCCAAAGACAGCCTCAACCTCCCCCAGGGTATGGAAGAACCAGGCGCGGAAGGAAACGTCATCCTTGGCGTCTTCCTCCGGTTTATCAACCGCCCTCCGCCTCTTCTCCTCGATCACCTTGCGGTGCCGGGCCTCATGGAGGTGAGCCCTTTCCTTGAAGACTCCCGAGAGGAAGGTGTGAAGAATGGCGCAGGCAAAGATGATGGTTGCGATCAGATTGAAATGGTGCTGCGCAACTGCCCTTTTCCTGAGCTTTTCCCAGAGGGTGTTGTCCTTTCCTTCAAAGGCCACATGGTCGGGATCGGTGTAGGCCGGCAGGGGCAGGGGAAAATGGGCGTGCTGGTCCTTCTCAAGATCCCACTTGCCCCCCCTGGGGTAGGACGGCTCCTGATCGCCGGCCGCCGAGGCAGGGCCCAGTCCGGAGAGGAGGATGAGGGCTAACAGGAGAAGGGCGCGCGCGCTGGTCATCGTTCGGGAGGGACTTTAAGCTCCGCCCTTGCAGGGGCAATGACAATTGGGTGGCTTGCCTGAAGCGGGTTTCGAGCTAGGCTATGTGCGTGATGAGAACCTTGACAGGGTTGCTGCTGGTTTCCCTGGCAGTTGGACTGATCTCTTCCTGTAGCCGGATTCAACGCCTGTCGCAGGGAAAACCTGAACCCACTCCGACGGAAGCCTTCAAGGTTCCCTCCATGTTTCAGCGGGACGGAGGGAGGGCGAATGCCCAAGTCAAGGTGACTCTTGAGGATGCCTCGCAGTTGACACCGGAGAGTGCGGACCGGATCCGGGACCGGGAGGAAGACCTGATGTGGACAGACCCTGACAACCCCGAACGGGGACTGGAGGGAATGGAAGAGGTCATGGCCGAGGGCGCCCGCAGGGGGCCCTGGCTCACCAGTTACTCCCAGGCCCGTCGGGCGGCCATGCGGGAAGGGAAGCCCATGCTCGTCTGGTTTACGGATACGCAGTTCAGTCCGCTCTGCCGCTTCCTGGATGCCGAGGTCTTCTCCAAGGCTCCGTTCAAACAGTGGGCGTCGGGGTCGGTAGTTCGAGTGCGACTTGATTTCAATGTGAAGGGACGGAGTGGTGGACCAGGGCGCTCCGCAATGGACGACAGGGTGCGCAAGGAGAACTATCTTCAGGCTCTCAAGGAGCGCTACCGGGTTCTGGGTCTTCCCACCGTGCTTGTCATGAACCCGGACGGAACCGTGGTGTCCCGTTACCGGGGCTACAAGAAGAGCTTCTTCGATTTTTATCTGGCCCGTCTGAAGAACGATGCCGGGCGCGCTGTCCAACTACACCGGAAGTGGCAGGATAACATGGGACGGCGTGGCTACCGGGAGTGGAAGGATGCCCGGGGGCGGACAGTCTTTGCCAAGCTGACCCAATACCGCGAAGGGGACATGATCCTGGTCGAACCTGATGGCAAGCGTCTCCGTGCGAGGGAAAGCAATCTCTCCAGTGCCGATCGGGCGTGGATAGCGGCCGAAAAGGCAAAAAGAGATAATTAGATCATTTGTGATTGGTTATCGAGGAGGGGAGGGAGCACAGTCCCGCCGAAGAGCCGAAACAAAGCGCTTAATCATCGAACTTCCATGGAGAACGTTATCATCATCGGGACCGGCTGCGCCGGTTGGACAGCCGCCATCTACACGGCACGGGCAAACCTGAAGCCCATCGTTCTTGCCGGGGATCAGATCGGCGGGCAGTTGACCACTACCAGTGAGGTCGAGAACTACCCGGGGTTTCCGCAGGGGGTGGACGGTTCGACTCTCATGTTCAGCATGCAGCAACAGGCCGAAAAATTCGGCGCGCGCATCGAATACAGGACGGTAGACCGGGTCGACCGGGCGGATGACGGAACCTTCGTGGTGCACTGCGGGGAGGAATCGCTTGAAGCAAGGACCGTGATTGTGGCCACCGGAGCCCGTCCCCGCCTTCTTGGATTGCCCAACGAAGAGAACGGCAAGAACGGGTTGACCACCTGTGCGACCTGCGACGGGGCCTTCTACAGGGATATGCCGGTGGCGGTGGTGGGAGGCGGAGACTCTGCCTGCGAAGAGGCAACCTTTCTCACCAGATTCGCCACCAAGGTCTACCTTGTTCACCGGCGTGACGAACTCAGGGCTTCCAGAATCATGGCCGAACGGGCGCTTGCCCATGAGAAGGTTGAACCGGTCTGGAACACCGAACTCACAGCTTACCATCCCGGAGAGGATGGCAAGATGGAGTCAGTGAGCATACGCAACCGGGAAACAGGCGAGGAGGGCGCTCTTGAAGTAAAAGGGGTTTTCATCGCCATTGGACACATTCCGAACAGTGGGTTCCTCAACGGTCTCGCGGATCTCGACGAGAGTGGATACATTCTCCAGGTTCCCGGAAAGACGGCAACAAAGACGCCCGGGCTCTATGCCGCGGGCGATGTGGCGGATCATTATTACCGTCAGGCCATCACCGCGGCGGGACAGGGATGTGCAGCCGCTCTGGAAGCGGAACGTTATCTTGCTGATCAGGAAGATTAGGAGGATCGAAGAAAACTTCACTACTCGATGAAAATGATGCGGAAATTCGGTCAGCTTTTCGCATGAGAAGACTGGAAGAGCTGCCTTTTACCCCCGTTTGGCCTCTTGGCGGCTGCATCCCGTATAATGCCGCGAAAGTAGTGACAGCGACGGGGTTCATCGACATTATCACTCAGACGCATTGATATGACAGAATTGCTGATTGGCCCGGCCAGGAACACTGGATGTCGTGATATTGACGGTCTCTCAGAGGTGATTGTCGCCGCTGCAGCCGGACAACGAAGTCCCCTCGATGACATCCTCGACGCAGAGATGGTCGACGAGGAACCTTATATGCGAAGTCTCTCCGCCGCCCTTGGGCTCCATTGGCTGGATGAGATTCCGGCACCGCTTGAACCTCTCCCGCTCAGGAAGATCTGCGGCCCCCAGGTTGCCTTGCGCCACCGAATCCTGCCGATTGAGTTCGAGGGGAGCCAGGAGCATGGCACCCAGCGTCTCGTGATCGTAACTTATGACCCGTTCAATCTAGCCGCCCGCCAGGCCGCGGTGCAGGCCGTGGACATTCCCATCGTGTGGCGAATGGCTTCACGGCGCAGGATTCATGATGGTCTGCGCCGTCTCTACGGGGTTGGAGCCGACACCTTCGAGCAGATTCTGGAGGGCCGGGATCTCGACTATGACAATCTTGAGCAGAAGGACGAGGCCAGCGTAATCGACGAGGACGAGGATGAGGAGGCCAGCGTGGTCAAGTTCGTGAACCAGATTATCCGGGAGGCTCTCGAGCAACGCGCCACGGATATCCATGTCGAACCTCTTGCGGAAAATCTGCGTATCCGCTACCGGGTGGACGGTGTGCTGGTGGACATCGCGGTGCCTGAGAACATCAAGGCTCTGCAAAGCTCGGTGATCGCACGCCTGAAGATCATGTCGCGTCTCGACATTGCGGAGCGGCGTCTGCCGCAGGATGGTCGGATCAATTTGTCCTTCGAGGGATCGGGGATCGACGTGCGGGTGGCCACGGTGCCCACGGTGGAAGGAGAGAGCGTGAGCCTCCGTCTTCTGAACCAGCAGAGATTCAACGTGGAGATGCTTTCTCTCGAAGCCGAGATAAAGGAGAAGATTGATCGCCTTCTCGAGCTCTCCAATGGCATCATCCTGATTACTGGTCCGACCGGATCGGGCAAATCGACCAGCCTGTATTCCTTTCTCTCGGAGGTGAACGCACCGGAGACGAGGATCGTGACAATCGAGGATCCGGTGGAGAACAAACTCGATGGGGTGATGCAGATAGCGGTGAAATCCGAGATCGGGCTCACTTTCGCGAGTGGTCTGCGCTCCATTCTCCGGGCTGACCCGGACATAGTGATGATTGGAGAGATTCGCGATCTGGAAACCGCGGAAATCGCCATTCGGGCCTCGTTGACGGGGCACCTTGTGTTCAGCACGCTTCACACCAATGATGCCCTGGGTGGGATTGGCCGTCTCACCGACATGGGGGTGGAGCCATTCCTTCTGTCCGCCGCGGTAAGGGCCTTTCTTGCCCAGCGTCTCGTTCGACGCCTCTGCCAGAGCTGTCGGCGACCAGTCTCCCTGACCGAGGAGGATAAACGAGAACTGGGAATCCCACCTGGTATAGAGGGAACCCCCTATGAGGCGGTTGGATGTGATCATTGCCGCCACACGGGTTTCTCGGGACGCCTGGCCATATACGAGATCGTGCTGCTGACCCTGCCCATGCAGGACCTCATCGCGCATGCAGCCCCGGCCAGCGAAGTGAAGGCCCTGGCGATCAAGGAAGGGTATGAACCGATGCGGGAATATGGCTGGGCCAAGGTGATGCAGGGGGAAACCACCATCGAGGAAGTGATTTCGGTAACCAGCTCGGACCTCGGGGGAGGAGTAGAGTAGGCGAGCTGAAAGGATAATTCGCCATGCCACTTTTTGCCTACAAAGCCCTGCGGGACGGTGCGGTCACCAACGGTGAGATCGAAGCAAATGATCGCCGGGAAGCATTGCGCAAGCTGGATCTGCAGGGCCTGCAACCGGTGAAGGTGACCGACACCGGCGCGGGAACCGACCGTAAACAGGAGACCGCCCCGACCGCAGGGGCGAAAGCGGGCGGGGGACGTTCCCCCGTGGCGGAGAAGGAGATTCCGGAGGGCCCCATCAAGCTCAAGCGATCTGATGTGGTCCTCTTCACCGAGGAGCTCAGTGACATGCTGGCAGCTGGATTGCAGCTGGAACCCGCTCTGCGAGCGATGGAGAGCCGCCAGGAACTCGGAAATCTCAAGGTCGTTTCGATCAAGCTGCGCCAGATCGTCCGGGACGGAAACAGCTTCTCAAATGCGCTTAACCGGGTGAGTCCCAGTTTTGGTCCGCTTTATTGTTCACTGGCGGCGGCAGGGGAGGCCAGTGGCGCCCTCGATACCATCCTGAAGCGCCAGGCCCACTACCTCAAAACCCTTCAGGAACTGCAGGGGCGCGTGACCCTGGCGTTGATCTATCCGGCCTTCCTCATGTTTTCGGGAATCATGGTCTCGATTATTTTCGTGACGAAGCTCATCCCGCAATTAACCAACCTGCTCGAAAGTACGCCGGGTGCGGAAATGCCGGTCGGGGCGAGAATCCTGATTGCGCTCAGCGGATTCTTTTCAACATGGTGGCCCGTCCTGCTGTTGCTCGTGGTGGCGGCGGTCGTTCTTTTCAAGGCCTGGAAGGATGCAGAGTCCAACAAACCGGCATGGGATCGGATCAAGCTCCGCCTGCCCCTCTTCGGCCGGGTGGTGGAGCACCGCTTTTTCGTTCAGTTTCTGGAGACGATGGCCAATCTGGTAGGCAACGGATTGCCGCTCTTGCGAGCCCTCCAGCTGACCAAGGACGCTACTCCGAACATTCACCT
>DLRK01000211.1:0-157 GCA_002501065.1 Akkermansiaceae bacterium UBA7890 | reverse complement strand
GATGATTGAGATGGTGGGAGATGGCCGTTCGCTCTCCAAGTCGATGATCCGGGCAGAAATCTTTCCCTCCCTTCTGATCGACATGGTGGCGGTTGGAGAGCAGACGGGAAAGATCGATCAGGCCCTTCAACGGGCCGCGATTCGTTACGACAAGGAG
>DLRK01000089.1:5016-9382 GCA_002501065.1 Akkermansiaceae bacterium UBA7890 | reverse complement strand
GAGCAGGGGAACCGCTGGAGAATTGATCACTGCCGGACCACGCGCATGCGGAGGAAGTACTTCTCCCCGAAGATTCCTCCGTCCGGCCGGCTCATCTCAAAGGCGAGATGGGAAAATCCGGTCCGTCTGCCCTGCAGTGTTCCTGCAAATGAAGCGTTGAGTGCTTTCCAGCTACCCGGTTCCATCGTGGGAGACCCTTCGACCGTGTAGACGAATCCCCGCGCCTGGGCGGAGTTCAGAATCTCGAAGGACGCAAAAAGCCGGCGCTCCCCCTGCGGCGTCATCACCACATGGGCCGTCAGTCCCCCGTCGGCGGCGACACTGAGGGCGTCACGCTTATCGTAAACCACCCAGAACTCGGGAGCTCCTGCCGCCGTCCCGTCGAAACTGTCAGCTGCCCGCTCACCGACCCCGGAGATGAGCAACCCGATCGAATCGCCCGCGGTCCATTCTGCCCCGTGAACAACCTCCTCCACCACGGTCGCCAATTCCGGAGAGCTCAACTGATACCCGATTCCCGTCCAGGGCGCGGCGTTCCAGAGAGCACTGGCGGTCGTTCGTGGCCGGGCACTCAATCCTCCGATCTCTTCCGTGAAGGCCCGGGGTGGGTTGCTCAGATCCCCGTAGACGGTCCACTCCGCCGGATCCATTCCAAGCAGTGCCGGCCTCATCACGATGAAAGAGGACAGAATGGTGGCATCACGGGGAACCCGGACATCCCGGAACCGCAGACCGAACCAGCTGGCTTCCGGCGAGGTGATTCCCACCGTTGAGGAATGAAGATCTACTATTCCCAGCCCCGATTCCACCGCATCGTCTTCCGCCTGGAGCAGTGGAATCCGAACATAGCGAAGCGAAGCGGGCGTGGCCGGTTGCACCTCCCTGGTTGTCACCGGGCTCTGTCGTTCACCCCCCCTCCACACGCTGAGCGCCTTGATTGTCGTCGGGGCCTCGATGTCAATTGGCCCGCCAAAAGCTGGACTGCCTGGGGTGGGTTCCGAGCCATCCAGGGTGTAGTGCACGGTGGCGCCCGGGACATTGGGCTGGGCGATCAGATGGGCCTGCACTTTCCCGCGGGTCCGCTCCGAGGCCACAATAGCCGGACCGAAGGGGCTCCAGGGATCGCTCAAGGGGAGCCGGGGCGCCACTTCCCCGCGCTTGATGAGCTGGAACTCATCCCGCACCACCGCTTCCTCATTCAGCATGGTCACCTTCATGGTATCACCTTCCAGATCCATGAGGACCGATCCCCCCTCCATGAGGGAAATGCGGTGGACCGGGGAGAGCCCGAAGGAAAAATCCGAACCGTGGCCATGGCCGGACACAACCGCCACCGTCCCCCCGTGAGGATGGAGATGAGCACTCTTGAGATAGGATCCGTCTCCGTCCGCATTCCCGTCCCCATCATCCAGGATCACCCCGAAGGAATCGGTGGGCGTGGCGTAGGCCCGGTCGAGCAGCATGGAGCGCTCGTAAATGTGCGAATGCCCGGCCAGGACCATATCAACCCCGTGATCCTCCAGAATCGGCATCATCACTTCACGCATCTCTACCAGTTGGTCCTCAACGTCGCTGTGATGGGAGCCCTTTGAGTAGGGAGGGTGGTGCCAGAAGGCGATAAGCCACTCCGAGACGTTCTGGGCCAGATCCTGCCGGAGCCAGGTCGCCATCCGGTCCGTCTCTCCCCGGGCCTCGTCATGGCTGTTGAGACAGACGAAGTGAATGGGCCCGAAGTCAAAGGAGTAATAGGCCTCGCTGCCGGATGGGACCCCTCCGGCTTCCCCGTCCATGGGAAGAACATAGGCGTCGTAATAAGGGCCGATCCCGAGCGTACCATCCGAGGTGTGCCCCTCGTGGTTCCCCATGGTGGCCCAGGTCACCGTGTTGCAGATCGTCCCCGCATAGACATCAAAGAAGTTGGCCTGAAACATGGAGTCTATCCCGTCGTCGTAGGCCATGTCCCCGAGATGGACGAAGGCATCGAGCTGCCGCCCGTCGGCTGCCACGTACGCCTTCATGGCATCGTAGACGTTCCTCTGAATCATCCCCCCGTCCCCCGTGTCCCCCATCACCCAGAAGCGCAGCGGTCTGCCCGGTTCCGCCCGGGGCTGGGTGTGAAAGAAAGAGTCTTCCGTTCCTCCCGCAAGAAGGGTGTCCCCGTCAAACACCCCGTAGTAGTATTTCGAATCGACGGTCAATCCACTGACCGTCGCCTCAAACTGATAGACGCCCTCCGGTGTAGTCTGCCCCAGCCGGGGCACCTCCGGCAGCCCCTTCATCTCGGGGCTGACGCGCATGATAATATCCCCGGTCGGCACACCCTGGTTGAGATTGTCCGGGGCCGGGCCGTAACGCACCATCGGGGTAATGGCCTGGTTGGTCCGCCAGGCCACGACACTCGAACTGCGGGTGGTCAGCTGGATGTAGGGATCGCGAATCACTTCGCCCCGGGCAGGCAATTCACTCAAGCCACACACGAGACCGAGCACAAGGAAGGGGGAATGGGCGCGAACCATGGATCTGGGGGCAGGTCTATTCCAAAGGTGACACCACGGATCTTTCCCAACCAGCAAGAAATCGATCCCGCGCAGACGGCACCCGCCATCAGCCCTGCCCGCTCTCCGGATCTTCCGGACGTCGATGCATGGTCCAGCCGGTGAACCCCAGGAGAACGGAGACGAGCGGGCAAAGGAGATTGAAGAACGCGAAGGGCGCAAAAAGGTGCGGACCCACCTTGAGCGCTCCCAGCATGGTGGCCCCGCAGGTGTTCCAGGGGATCAGCGGAGAGGTCATCGTTCCCGCGTCCTCGAGACATCGGGAAAGGTTCCTGGCTTCCAGTCCGGCCTCATCGTAGGCCTCCTTGTACATCCGGCCCGGCAGAATGATGGAGAGGTACTGGTCTGCGGCCAGAAGATTGACTCCAAGCGAGGACGCCAGGGTGGCGAGCACCAGTCGCCCGGTATTGATCGCAAACCGCATGACGGTCTGCACGATCACTCGCAGCATCCCCGTGCTCTCCATCAACCCCCCGAAGGATAACGCGCAAAGGAGCAACCCGATCGTCGAGTACATGCTCTTCAATCCGCCCCCCGAGAGAAGTTCGTCGAGGCTGGCCACTCCCGACTCCAGCTCGTAGCCGTCTTCCAGCACCTCCACGAGCCGGGTGGCTGACTCTCCCTGCACGGTGAGCGCCAGGACCGCACCCACCGCGCCGCCTGCCAGGATGGCGCCCACGGCCGGCATGCGAAACACGAGACATACAATCACGCTGAGAGGAGCCACAAGCAGCACCGGTGAGAGATGAAACTTTTCTTCGATGGTTTCCAGCAAAAGCCCGATGTGCTCGTCATTCGTCTCGCCCCCGGCTCCCATTCCCAGCAGGGCATAGATCCCCAAGGCGATCACCATGCTGGGCACAGTGGTCCAGAGCATGTGGCGGATATGCTCAAAGAGGGGAACCTCCGCCACCCCGGCCGCCAGATTGGTGGTATCGGAAAGCGGGGAGAGCTTGTCGCCGAAATAGGCTCCCGAAACAATCGCGCCAGCCGTCATGGCCCTGGAGATCTCCAGGCCTTCCGCCACTCCGATCAGGGCCACCCCGATCGTTGCCGCGGTGGTCCACGAACTGCCTGTGACCACCGAAACCAGCCCGCAGATCAGACAGCACGCAACCAGGAAGACTTCGGGCGAGAGGAGCCGCAATCCGTAGGCAACGAGCAGAGAAACAACCCCGCCCGCCAGCCAGGCTCCAATCAGAATCCCGATCGAAAGCAGGATCAGGATGGAGGGAAGGCCAATGGAGATGCCTTTGACCATCCCCTCCTGCAGGGTCTTCCAGTTGTAGCCAAGTCTCCGACCAATAAGCACCACCACCACACTGCCGGCAATGAGGGGAAGGTGCGGCGAGGCCCCCAGCAGTGGAATGGCCAGGCCCAGAATCGTCATCACCACCGCGACCGGAACCAATGACAGCACGAGGGAGGGTAAGCGCGGTTGATCGGTCATGAGCAAGACATCCGGAAAGGCCGCCTTTCTTCAGGGCACCACCGGGGCACCCAGGTGGCGAGTCAAAAGGGAGCGCCAGAGCCCTCATGAGGTGACTCTGGAAGAAATGAGTCCTTGGGAACCCGTCACGAGTTTCCATGCCGGAAGGGAGCACTTATTAATTTCGCCAAACAAATGCCTGTTCCTGTCCGGCATTGGAACTGGACACACCCCCATCCCGGCCTTACTTCGCAGGGCATGTGCAAATCCCTCGTCTTTCTCCTTTCCTGCCTGAGTTCGCTTGCTCTGGCGGTGGCCCAGACTGAGACCCCGCCCGACCCGGCGCCTGCCGAAGAGACCCCCGCTGAAGAGGCCCCCGCTG
>DLRK01000089.1:655-4700 GCA_002501065.1 Akkermansiaceae bacterium UBA7890 | reverse complement strand
GCTGAAGAGGCCCCCGCTGAAGAGACCTCCGCCGAAGAGAGCGAAGATGCCGGGCCCAGCGAGGAAGAACTGGCGGCCCTCGAAGAAGCCGCCAGCAAGGCCGCGCAGGAAGAACAGGTGCGCCTGGCAAAAGCGGCCGCCGAACGCGAATCGGCCAAGGGAGAAAAACACGCGGCCCTCACTACCAGCAGGGGCCGCACCTACAAGAAAGTGGTCATCAAAGGCGTGGACGAGGTCGGAGTGAAAATCACCCATGAGTACGGAACAGCCCGCATCAAGTTCTCGGAGCTTCCCGAGGAATTCCAGGCCCGCTTCGGCTACGATCCCTCCCGGGCCAAGGATCTCCTTGAACGCGAAAAAAATCTCGAATCCGCACGCGCGCGGGCCTCCATTGCGGCCTTGCGAGCTAATGCGGGACTGCCGGCCACCACTGCCACCCGCCCCACTGCCACCAAGCCGAAGACCACCCGCCCGAAGACGACCAAGCCGAAGACCACCAAGCCAAAGACCACCAAGCCCGTTGAGGCCGCTGCTGCCCCCCCTTCAGACAACGCGGAGGTTCAGGCCATGGTGGCCAAGATCGCGGAGCTGGAGCAGTTCATTGCCAAGCGCAGACCGGAAGCGGAGGCCTTTCAGGAGAAAGCCTCCGACAGCGAGGACCAGGCCTTCAAGGGGATCGGCGGCGCCGGGGGGGACCCCAAGGTGAACCAGAAGAAACTGAAAGAAGCCAAGGACTGGCGGGACAAGGCCGACGCCGTCTACGCCGAGATCTCTACCACCCGCGTCGAGATGGGCCAACTTCGCCGTAAGATCAAGACGATCGAGCGGAACAGCAAGAAGAAGTAACGGCTCCCCGGGGTGCGCACCGAAGCCGACCCGGAAGATCCTCCTTCTTCAGCAAATGAAACGCCGCCATTTCCTATCCAGTTCGGCCGGTGCCCTCGCTGTGGCCCGCCAGGCCTCCAGCGCAGAATCCGGCCAAACCCCGGGCAAGCGCCCCAACATCGTCTACCTCTTCTCCGACCAGTGGCGCACGATGGACCACGGCTACATGGGCAACGCCGATGTGCGCACCCCCAACATCGATCTCCTGGCCGACCAGAGCGTCAATTTCACCAATGCGGTTTCCGGAATTCCAGTCTGCTGTCCCCACCGGGCCTCTCTTCTCACCGGCCAGTATCCCCTTTCCCACGGTCTCTTTCTCAACGATCTCCGTCTCAACACCAGGGCCACCTCCTTCGCCCAGGCCCTGGGCGAAGCTGGCTACGACACGGGCTATATCGGGAAGTGGCATATCGATGGCACTGGTCGTTCAGCTTACATCCCCCCCGAACGACGCCAGGGCTTCGACTACTGGAAGGTGCTGGAGTGCACGCACAACTACAACCAGTCCCGCTACTACGACAAAACGGGGCAGGAGTCCAAGGAGTGGAAGGGTTACGACGCCTACGCCCAGACCAGGGACGCGGTGGCCTACATCAGGAACCACGCGACCCAGCCTGCCCGGAACCAAAAACCATTCGGCCTCTTCCTCTCGTGGGGGCCCCCTCACGCTCCCTACCGGACCGCCCCCCCCAGGTGGGTTGACCGCTACGACAGCCGCAAGCTCACCCTGAGGCAGAACGTGCCTCCGCACCTGGGCAAACAGGCCCAGTCCACCTACGCCGGCTACTACGCCCACTGCAGTGCGCTCGACGAATGCGTCGGCTGGCTTGTCGAGGCCCTCAAGGAGAGTGGTCAGCTGGAGAACACCATTCTGGTCTACACTTCGGACCACGGCGACATGTTGCACTCGCGGGGACAACTGAAGAAGCAGCGGCCCTGGGACGAGTCCATCCGCGTCCCGTTCCTCGTGCGCTGTCCTTCCTCCCTCAAGGTGAAACCTCGCAGACTCGAGGCGCCCATCAACACGCCGGACATCATGCCCACCCTCCTCAACCTGGCGGGCGTGCAGATTCCCGGGAGCGTCGAGGGGGAAGATTTTTCCGATGTCATCCGCGGCCAGCGCAAGCTTGAGGACAACCACGCCCTGATCACCTGCCCCAGTCCCTTCGGCCAGTGGACCCGGGCCCAGGGTGGTCGGGAATATCGCGGCCTGCGGACCAGGCGCTATAGCTACACCCGCACCATTGAGGGTCCCTGGGAGCTTTTCGACACTCAGGAAGACCCCTTCCAGCAACACAATCTCATCAACGCGGCCACGCACCGCGCCCTGCGTGACGAACTGGAAGACAAGCTGAAAGAACGCCTCGTGGCCACCGGAGACGACTTCGCCCCCGGGGACGAGCTGATCAGGCGTTGTGGTTACCGGGTCGACAAAGGGGGCACTGTCAGCTACCGCGACCCCAAGGCCTGGGGGCAGCTCTCGGTCCCCGCTCGAACCGGGTAGGGTCCCGATTCCCGGCCGAGAATTATTACCTCGCAAGAACCGCCCGCCTGCCGATTACTCATCCTCACGATGAGATCCTTCCCTTTCGCCCTGCTCCTTGCGCTCCTTGCCTCCTTTCCCGCGCCCGGCGCTTCCCGGCCCAACATCATCCTCTTTGTCACCGACGACCAGAGCCCCATTGCAGGGTGCTATGGGAGCACCGACATCCAGACCCCGCACCTCGACGCCCTTGCTGCGGAAGGAACGCGCTTCACCCACGCCTTCGCCACCACCGCCTCCTGTTCCGCCAGTCGCTCGGTCATCCTCTCCGGATTACACAACCATCGAAACGGCCAGTATGGCCACACCCACGCCTTCCACAAGTTTGCCTCCTTCCCCGGCGTGGCCGCCGTCAGTCTTCCCCTCCAGATGAAACAGGCCGGCTACCGCACGGCGCAGATCGGGAAGTATCATGTCGCTCCTGTCGCGGTCTTCGACTTCGAACAGCGCCTGCCCGGTAACGGACGCAACGCGCGGATGATGGCGGACAACTGCCGCGACCTCTTCGCAGAAAAATCGGACCAGCCTTTCTTTCTCTATTTCTGCACTTCCGATCCTCATCGTGGCGGAGGGGTCGACCGCACTTCCACGCTGAAGTTCAAGCCCGACCTTTTCGGCAACAGGCCCAAGCGGGGCGCCCATCAGGGGATCTCGGAAATCTTCTACGATCCCGGCAAGGTGAAAGTACCCGGGTTTCTCCCCGACACCCCCGAATGCCGCGCAGAGATCGCACAGTATCATCAAAGCTGCTCCCGCATTGACCAGGGACTGGGCCACCTGGTGACCCTCCTGAAAGAGAGCGGGCAGTGGGACAACACCGTCCTCATCTACACCGCCGACCACGGCATGGCCTTTCCCGGCGGCAAGACCACCGTCTATGAAGCGGGTTTGCGGGTACCCTTTGTCGTCCGCCATCCCCACGCCGGGAAGTCCGGCGTGGTGAACAACGCCATGATCAGTCACGTGGACATCACCCCCTCCATCCTCGACCTGGCCGGTGCCTACGATAAGAACCGGCGGGCGCCCGGGCAACTGGTCGAGGTCCCCAGGGTCCCCCCGGGTGAAAATGCCGGCAAGCCGGTCAAGGCCTACCACGGACGCTCATGGGTTCCCATTCTTGAAGAGATCAATCCTGAGGGCTGGGACGAGATCGGGGCCTCCCACACCTTTCACGAAATCCAGATGTATTATCCCATGCGGGTGGTCCGGGACCGCCGCTACAAGCTCATCTGGAACATTGCCTGGCGCCAGCCTTACCCCTTCGCCTCTGATCTCTGGGCCGCTTCCACCTGGCAGGCCCAGTATGCCGCGGGACCAAAGGCAAGATACGGGAATCGCACGGTCGATTCCTACATCAACCGCCCCCGGTTTGAACTCTACGACATCTCTTCCGATCCCTCCGAAACGCGAAACCTCGCGGCCGATCCTGAATTCGCCAAGGTCCTCATCGCCTATCAGGACAAACTCAAGGCCATGCAGAAACGGACGGAAGATCCCTGGATCATGAAGTGGCGCTACGAGTAACCTGCCCGGCCCCCGGTCAGATCGCTCCCAGTCCCCCAAGCGATCAGCCTCCCGACCCCAAGACCTGTCCCCACAACCGTTCCCACAACCGTT
>DLRK01000089.1:0-311 GCA_002501065.1 Akkermansiaceae bacterium UBA7890 | reverse complement strand
CCGTTCCCACAACCGTTCCCACAAGGACATCGCCTGGAACTTCATCGCATATGAAAAAACAAATCTTCCCCTGCCTGCTCGCCTGCCTGCTGTCCTCGCCCTTTGCGCAGGCCGCTGAACAGAAGCCAAACATCATCGTGGTCTTCTGTGACGACCTTGGTTACGCGGACATCGGTCCATTCGGCTCCAAGACCCATGCCACCCCGGTGCTCGACCAGATGGCCGGGGAAGGCATGCGGCTTACCGACTTTTATTCCACCTGCTCAGTCTGCACGCCCTCGCGGTCCAGCCTCATGACCGGCTGTTATCCG
>DLRK01000186.1 GCA_002501065.1 Akkermansiaceae bacterium UBA7890 | reverse complement strand
TCGCGCTCAACCCACATTCGGTCCTTCAATGCCGGTCCACCCTTTCTGACGATCACGGCCTGGAGGATGGGGTTGTTGTCGTTCGGCAAGGGCGGATCACCACCAAGTTCCTGCTGCATGATGATGTTGATGCTGCCCTGCGGGGTGGCCTTCACTGTTCCGCGAAGTCCATGCGCCTTGTCGGGGCCCCAGGTATGGCCGAGGTTGGTGTCGCCCTCGGACGAGTAGTTGTCGAATTCCAGGATCCCATTGACACTGATGTCCCAGAAGCGGGTGCGATTCGCGCCCTCGTAAGTCAGCAGATCGACGATGTACTCCTGGCCGGGTTCGAGACCATCGATGTCGACAGGAAGGGGATTGGGGGCTGCCGACCATCTGATGTCGGCCATGATTTCGCTCAAATTGCTCGCGGAGCCGGGGGTGCCGCCGGTGAAGCTGGGCGCGGGAAGACTCCAACCGTCGATGGTGTGGGTCGAACTGGAAGTCACGGTCACGCCGTCCGAGGTGACCACTCCTTCATTGGTGACCGCGGCACCGAGGCCGGAGCGGTCGGTGAAGAAGGTCACACCGTTCACATCGGAGTCGTTGTTGCCGAAGATGTTGACTGCAATGACAACCTTGCCGGGATCGAGATCGGAATCGCCCGAGACAAAGAGGTCATCGGGTCCGAAGTATTCGATTGCGAAGAAATCGCCTTTCTCGGGGAGCGTGGGATCGGTGGGGTGGGAATCGCTGGCATCCTGAAGCTGATCCCCATCGGTGTCGCGGTCCGCCGGATTGGTAATGAATCCGTCCGCTCCTTCGGTGGTTTCCTCGCCATCGTTGAGGCCGTCGCCGTCGCTGTCCTGGTTGTGCGGATCGGTAGCGACGTTGAAGCCGTTGGCACCGGTGACCTCATCGCCGTCGCTGACAGTGTCACCGTCGGTGTCGGTGTTGAGGGGGTCCGTGCCAGTGTTGTTGGCGTCTACAAAGGTCCCCGTATTTGTCTCTGCTCCGTCGAGGAGTCCGTCGCCATCGGAGTCGGAATTGGTGGGATCGGTACCGTTCTCCTCCTCCTCGGAGTCGGACGAGCCGTCCCCATCGAAGTCGCCGGTGCCCGCTCCCGCTCCCGGTCCGTTCAGGAGTCCGGTGAGATCACTGAGCCCCGCGACCGGATTGGTCCAGTTCGGGCTGAGTTCCCAGGAGTCCACCAGGGTGTCGCCGTCGGTATCGCCGAGGACGAGGATGTCGAGTTGCTTGGCGAAGGTCATGGCAGTGTCGTCAGTGCTCTCCACCAGGATCGAGAGGCTGTTACCCACTTCTCCGGAGAGATCGGCATTGGCCTTCAACTGGTCTCCAGCGATGGTGAATTTGCTATTATCGTTGTCCCCCGCACCCGCCACCAGGGCATAGGTGTGGGATCCGCCATTGCAGTCCACTGAACTCAGGGTGGCCACCTGCTCGCCGATGGCCGCCCCGGGTGGGACCCCCCCGTCCGCATCGACATAGGCGAGCAGGATGTCTTCGGCGGCGGTGGGCGGGCAGGAACTGTGGACGATGATTCCCTGCAGGATGGCGTTGTTGTCGGCACCAAGGGAGGCCGTATTATTGGGATCGGCCGAAAACGGTTCGCGACCCATGACGACGTCGATGGTGCCGGCAAGAGAAGCATCGAACTCACCTGCGTAGGCGAAGCTGTTGGCAGGGGACCAGACGCTATCGCCGCCCTCGGAACCAAAATCGTCGACCACCAGCGCACCATTAACCGCGATGTCCCAGCGGCGGTCGCGATCGGCACCCTCGTTGAAGAGGAGTTGAACGCTGTACTTGTTTCCGGCAGTGAGCCCGGCAATTTGAATATTAATCGCCTGGTTGGCGCCGGCATTGGCCCATCGAATATCCCGCAAGACTTCGCTGAGGTTGGCTGCCGATCCAGGAGTGCCACCGGTGAAAGTCGGCCCACCGGCCCAGTTGTCAATCTGGTTGAAAACGCTGGTGGTGACCGTGACCCCATCGCTCTCGACCGCTCCTTCGGCGATCACGGCTGCACCGAGACCCACGCGGTCGGTGAAGAAGGTGACCCCGTTGACGTCCGTGTCCGCATTTCCGAAACTATCGATGGCGATGACCGCTGACCCGGGATCCAAAAGGAGGTCATCGGGACCGGCAATCTCTGTCACCGTGCCTTCGATGACATTGAAGGCCGTGAGATTCTGCACACTGAGGAAGAGCGCAATTGCGGTTATGCCAATATCGAGAATGGGTTTTCTCATGGGATTTTTAGTGGTTCCCCCGATAGGACGAAATTTCATCGATCGGCGTAAAGGGAATTCCCAGTAAGTTCTCCGGATGATTTGGATGTCTTAGGATTTCGATCATTTCCGGGCAGTGAATGGTCACGGGGCATTCTGTCGGGTGGCATAATCGCCACGCTTTTTGCGAAGCTCCTGAGCTAATCTGGTCTTTCCCGTTTCCTGGGCGAGCTTGATCGCCCGCTGGAGGGAAGTGAGCGCTTCGGAGAGTGCTCCCGTTTCGGCCTGGGCGGTGGCCAGGGTGTCGAGGAGTCCGGGGTTGCTCGAATTGGCTGCGGCATTGGCCTGGGTGGCGAGGGCGAGGGCTTCCTCGGGATCGCGCACGGCAGGGTCGGAGCAAGTGGCGAGGAGGTAAGCCAAGTTGTTCTTGATGTTGGCCGAATCGGGATGGGATTGCAGGCGGCGGCGGTACTCGGCCACGGCGGCGGAGGGGTTCCCGGCTTTTTCGTGCGCGAGGGCCAGGGTGAGCGCGATAGTGAGGTTTTCCGGAGCGAGGGCCTGAGCCTGCTGCAGGTAAATTACGGCCTCTCCAGGCTGTTCGATCTGAAGGTGTGCCTTACCCAGGGCATTGAGGAGATTGATGTCATTGGCTTTGGCCCGGGCAGCCTCAGCGAAGGCCTTCCGGGCCGCTTCTCTTGCTCCGCTTTGCCAGAGGACGGCGCCGTGAGCGACCTTGAGGAGGGGTTGGGTGGGGGCGTGCTCCACCGACTTGCCAAAGGCTTCGGCGGCAGCGACCCATTGGCGGGTACTCTGCTCCAGGCTGCCGAGGAAGTACCAGGCGCGGGCACGGTTGGCGTCGTCCAGGACGGGATTATTCGTTGGTTCGGCCGCGATGGCCCGGTGGGCATGCCGGCGGGCGCCTTCAAGGTCGCCTCCGTCCTGATAGGCCCTGGCAAAATCAAGTTCGCCCAGCGGGAAGAGATCGAGGTCGTCGCTGGAGGGAAACGGAAAGGCAGCCTTGAAAACGACCACGGGGGCAGCTTCGAGCAGGTCGAGGTCGGAGAGAAGCTGCGCCAGTTTGACCGGCCCGCGGTAGATGACGGCGAGTTGTCCATGCTTGTCGACGAGGAAGCTGGTGGGAAGGGGGAGCGGACGTTCCCGGGAAAAGATCTTGCTGTGGAGGACGGTGAGGAGACGAAGGCCGTTGGCGTCTGTCACTCCAACCTGGAAAGGGAACTTCGACTTCCTGACCAGCTTCTTGGCATCGCCGAGATCGGGTTTGCTTCCGTCATCGCTGACGGCCTCGATGGTGAGCGCGAGCGTCCGCAGATTCTTCGCCTTGAGAGAAGCATGGTGATCGGAAAAGTCTTCCAGTTCGGCGACACAGGGCGTGCACCAACTGGCCCAGAGATTGATCAGGGTGGGCCTTCCACCGGTGTCGCTGGGATCGTATTTCTGCAGCGCACCGGAGAAGTCGACGTATCCGAGAACTGGAGTGGGAACCCGCTGGGTGAGAACGACGCGAGCTTGCTCTGTTGGCGCGGAGGCGGGGAATGATCCTGCAACGAGATCCGGCGGGGAAGAGGCGTCCGGCCTCGGGGGCGATCCCTGTTTCAGGTGATAGTGATTGCCCGGGAGGAGGTCCCGGATGGTTTCGATTCCGCTCCCGGGCCAGTGGACGGTGAGCTGACCCTTCTCCCCCCTGGGAAGGGCACCCAGCCCGAAATGGATCCGCTTTGAAGACTGGCTTTGAAATCCCTCCCCGGCTCGTAGGACGCGGGTCTGCTTGCGGCCAGCAATAGTGAATTCGAGCACCGCGCCGATGGCATCTCGATTGCAGGTCCTTCCCTGCAGGCTGATCGTGAGCCAGGAGGAGTTTGCGGATCTGGTGAGGTTATTCTTGAGGAGCCGCAGCCGGGGAGCACCCCGGTTGGTGAGCCAGAAATCGAGATCACCGTCGCGGTCCCAGTCGACCCGGGCGAGGGCACGACCGTCATCGATGAGATCGAATCCACTGGCGGCCGAGATATCGGCGAAGCGGCCCAATTCGTTGCCGGAGGACGGACCTGTATTCAGGAAACAGCAGTGGCGTTCGAAGCCGCTGAAGGAACGCCCCCGGCCGATCATGGCGGAGAGGGCACTCCAGTTCTGGAGATAGCCCGAAATATCGATGGGCGAAACAGCATCGAGGGGAGACTGCGCCACGACCTGACGCCAGTAGAAACTTCACAAGTCGCCTGTGTCGTCAGGCTGGGTGATGAACCCGTTGGCCACCAGGAGGTCGTTGCGCCCGTCGTTGTTCAGGTCGGCGAAGAGGGAGCCCCAGGCCCAGCGGCCCATCGCCACTCCCGCCGTGAGACTGGCATCGGCGAAAGTTCCGTCGCCCTTGTTGAGGAAAAGCGAATTGCCGCGGGCGTGACGCTGAAACTCCTCGCGGGCGGTCTCTCCGGCCTCAGTCTGGAAATTACGCTGGTAGGCCACGCGATTGCCGGCGCTGGACCACATGTTGCTCACGTAGAGATCGCGGTCGCCATCGCCGTCGGCATCGCCCCAGGTCACGGACATGCCAGCCGAGATGTCTTCCACTCCGGCCTTTTTGGCCACATCGACGAATTTCGAATCACCATTCCCGTCACGGTCGTTGCGGTAGAGGTTGTTTCGGCCGTAGTCATTGGCGACGTAGAGATCCGGGTCGCCATCGTCATCGTAGTCATCCCAGGAGGCAGCCAGGGTGAAGCGGCGGTTGTTCTGGTCGAGTCCGAGTTCACGAGTGGCGTCGGTGAATCGCCAGCTGCGATCGTTACGGAAGAGGACGTTGCGCCCGCCATTGTTGGCATCGTGATAGGGGATGGGACGCCCCAGGATCTGTCCCTCTTCCTCGTTGGACCGCCGGAGGGAATAGCACCCGACATAGAGATCGAGATCGCCATCAAGATCGAAGTCGGCCGCGGCCAATCCCAGGGGGGCTGCTTCCGGTATGAGCTTGCTCCCCTTCACCACAAACCCCCCTCGGCCGTCGTTCTCCATGAAGATCACGCCCAGAGTGGTGGCGAGGGTGAGGTCCTGGTCACCATCGTTGTCGAGGTCGAGGAAAAGAGCGCACTGGGTCTGCAGCCGAAAGTCGGTGCCCGAGAGGGCGGAGGCGTCGATGACGGTGCCATCCGGTCTCGAGATGTAGAGGCGATTGGGAAGCCCTCCCGGTTCGCAAACATAGAGATCGTCCAGGCCGTCCCCATTCACGTCGCCCACTGCCAGCCCATGCCAGCCGGAGAGACCGATTCCATAACGGGATTCAAGCCGGGAGGCCCAGTAGTCCATCCCGTGATTGAATTGCTTCGGAAATTCGGGAAGGCCCCGGAAGACCGTCTTGGTAACGTCGCTAAGGAGCGGTCCGCCCAGGCTTTCGGTCTGCTCGAATTCCGAGATTGCGATCGCTTTCAGGGTGGGAGGCTCATCCGGCGACGGCCAGTTCCAGTGGCAACGCCACTTGGCGCGCATGGTCAGGGTGCCTCCGGGCGTTCGACCACTGATCTGAAACCAGGAGTTGCTCACCGGTTCTCCTGCATCGAGAGCAACCGAGTAGATCTTGAACTCGGTGCGTAGCTCGCGGGCTTCTGCAAAAGGGGTGACCAGTTGGCGGATCCCTTCAAGGAAGGGTCGGGCACGGGGACGCTGGTCCGCGGCGGGGCGTTTCACCACAAAGGCGGCGTCCTGGTGGACCACCACCAACCCCCCTGGCCGAAGTTCGGAAGGACGAAAATCCCTGTGAATCAGCTTTTGCAGATTTTCCAGGGAGAGCTTCGCGGGGTGGACCAGGATTTTTCCCAGGGCCTTGAGCTGGGCCGAGGCCAGGTCATTGAAGACCTCCCCCTGCCAGGCATCTCTGGAGGGTTCCCGGTGGAGGGTCTGATCGACCAGTCCGATGGGGGCGAAGGGAATCTCTGCGTTCCGGGTGGGGACGGCTGCAGGGGGCTTCGGTTTCTCGCTCTCCGCGGAGGATTCGTTGGTGGCCTGCGCCCGGTCCTCCGAATCGCAACTCACCGCAGCGGCGAGCAGGAAGAGAATGAGGAAGAAATCGACGGCACGCATCGTGGACTCAGAATGTGCGAGTCGGGATTCTTGCGCAATGCCCACCCAAGGGGAAGCCCTTCCGCTACCCCCCGGGGGCAAAATAAGAAAGCCGCGAGGAATCGCGGCTTTCTGCAGAAATCATTTCGAAGTGCTCCTAGCGCCTTCGACGGGCGAGCAGACCGATGAGCCCAAGACCGAGGAGCGCGCTGGAGCTTGGCTCGGGGATGCGGCTGATGACGACCCCCTGCAGGATGGCGTTGTTATCCGCGCCGGTGAAGGCAGTGTTGTTTGGATCACCAGGCAAAGGCTCTCGACCCAGGACAATGTCAAGTCCGCCAGCATTAGTCGAACTGAAGGTCCCGTTGTAGGAGAAGCTGTTGCTATTGGTCCAGACACCGTTGCCTTCGGAGGTCATGTCATCTACCGCCAGCAGGCCATTTACGCCGATGTCAAAGTGGCGATCGCGGTTAGCGCCCTCGTTGAAGAGCAGGAGAACATTGTAGGGCGTATTTGGTGTCAAGCCGCCTACGCCGATACTGATGGTCTGGCCAGCACCCCCATTGGCCCAGCGAATGTCCTGCATGATTCCCGCAAGGGTCCCGGCATCCGTGCCGGTAAAAAGGGGAGCGCCTGTCCAGTTGTCAATCTGGTTGAAAAGGTTGGTGGTATGGGTGACGCCACCATTGGTTACGACCCCTTCGGCGCCCACGCCGGCCCCGAGTCCAGCGCGGTCGGTGAGGAAGTTCACTCCGTTCACGGTGGAGTCGCCATTTCCAAAAAGATCGACCGCAATGACGGAGAGGCTGGAGTCAAGATTCAGGTCGTCAGCACTGCCAAATTCATTGACGGATCCTGTGATGACGGTGAAGGCCGAGCTGGTGCCGAGGCCGAGGACGGCCGCCAAGGCGACGGCAGAACATAGTTTCTTCATAGTGCTGACAGTGGGTTTATGGATAACAGGCATTTTGGGAACAAATGAGTGAGGGACAAGAAGAAAGACTGGTTTTATGGCACAAGGCCAATCGGCTGTCTTCTTGCGAATGAATGGACTATGCGAGGATATGTCTGTTAGAGTGTCCCTATGAAAGGGGCTCCTCTCGTCAGGTTCAGCAAAGCGGTGCAATTGTCTGGCGCCTGTTTTTTAGTGTTTTTTGCAGGTTGTGGGGAGAAGAAGGGTGTGAATAACCCAGCAAAAGAGGATGAAGCGGTGGGAGTGGTGGCCGCCTTGCCGGAGTTTGTGCTCACCGATCAGAGTGGTGTATCATTTGGCTCTGCGGACCTTCAGGGCAAGGTATGGATTGCCGATTTCATTTTCACCCGCTGTGCGGGAACTTGCCCACTGCAGACTGGGGAGAAGAGCAGGTTGCAGGAGCAGTTGAAGAAGCATGATCTGTGGAAGGACATCCGTCTGGTGACGTTCACGGTGGATCCCGACTACGACACGGCCTCTGTCCTCGCGGAATACGCGGCGGCGCACGGGGCGGACACGAGCCAGTGGAAGTTTCTAACAGGATCGCGGGGGGATCTCTGGAACCTCAGTGCGAATGGTTTTCAATTTGAAGTGGCCGAGGATGCCAGGAACAGCGAGATGCCCATCCTGCACAGTTCGAAATTTGCCCTGGTCGATCGCGTCGGGCGGCTGCGGGGATCGTATGACGGATTGAAGCAGGAGGGATTGGCCAGGCTCACGTCCGATCTGGAGAAAATCCTGGCCGAGCCCGTCCCGGCGGGAGTGGGGAAGCCGGAAATAAGCTACAAGAAGTTTCCTTTCCCTGAGGAGATCGTTTCGCCGCCCTGGATGCAAAGCCGGCAGGAGTTGCAAGTGGCGGGGGCGGGGCGCATCGGCGCTTTTCACGACTTCAAGTTCAGTGACGAGGTGGAGTCGAGCGGGATTACTTTCCTGAACCGGATTGTGGACGACGCCGGCAAGTACCACAAGGCGGTGCACTACGATCACGGAAACGGAATCGCGGTGGCCGATGTGGATGGCGACGGATTGCTCGACATCTACTTCACCACCCAGATTGGTTCGAACGGGCTGTGGCGCAACCTGGGGGGGGGGAAGTTTCGCAACATCACCACGCCCGCCATCGCGCTGGCGGACAGGATCGGAGTGACCGCTTCCTTTGCGGACACCGACAACGATGGCGACCCCGACCTTTTCGCCACTACCGTGCGGGGGGGGAATTACTTCTTCGAGAATGACGGGGCGGGGAGTTTCACGAACAGGACCGGGGCGGCGGGCCTGGGTTACGTGGGGCACTCCTCGGGTGGAGTGTTCTTCGATTACGACAAGGACGGATTACTCGATCTCTTCCTTTGCAACGTCGGGGTCTACACCACCGATGAGCGGGGGAAAGGCGGCTACTGCGTCGGTCTGAGCGACGCCTTCGAGGGACACACCAGGGAAGGGCGGGGCGAGCGCAGCATTCTCTACCACAATGAAGGCGGGAACACATTCGTGGACGTCTCCGGGAAGATGGGACTGCTCGATGAGAGCTGGACCGGCAATGCAGCCCCCTTCGACTACAACGAGGACGGCTGGCCCGACCTCTATGTGCTCTCCATGCAGGGCCACGATCAGCTCTATGAGAACGTGGGCGGGGAGAAGTTCGTCATGAAGAGCCGCGAGGTTTTCCCAAAGACCTCGTGGGGCGCGATGGGGATCCAGATCTTCGACTTCGACAACGACGGTCACCAGGATGTCTACATCACCGACATGCACTCCGACATGAGCCAGAAAGTCGGCCCCAACCGCGAAAAACTGAAAAGCGAAATGCTCTGGGACGAAGAGATGTTGCGCAGTGGTGGCATGAGTATCTACGGCAACACGTTCTTCCGGGGCACGGGAGGGGGGGAATTCGAAGAGGTTTCCGACAAGATCGGCGCGGAAAACTACTGGCCGTGGGGATTGAGCGCGGGAGATCTGAACGCGGACGGCTTCATGGATGTCTTCATCGCCTCCAGCATGAACTTCCCATTCCGTTACGGCGTGAACAGTCTCCTCCTCAACGACGGCGGGGTGCGATTTGAGGATAGCGAATTCATCCTGGGGGTGGAGCCGCGTCGCAGCGGGCGCACCGCCAAGCCGTGGTTTGTGCTCGATCCCACGGGGGAGGACAGGGATCACGCCCTGGTGAGCACCCACAATCTTACCGAGCCGGTCGAAGTGTGGGGTTCCCTGGGGACGCGGGCGTCGGCGATCTTCGATCTCGACCAGGATGGCGACCTCGACATCGTGACCAACGAGTTTCACGACGGCCCCATGGTCCTGCTCAGCAACCTGGCGGAGAAGAAAGCCATCAAGTGGTTGCAAGTGCGCCTGGCAGGCACGGCCGCGGCGGGAGGATCAAACAGGGACGGACTGGGAGCGGTGGTGACGGTGGAGGCCGGCGGCAACTCCTACACCCAGGTCCACGACGGAGTTTCCGGCTACCTTTCCCATAGCGTGATTCCCCTCTACTTCGGACTGGGCGAGGCCGGCTCGGTCGAACGGGTGACGGTGCAATGGCCCTCCGGCAAGAAGCAGGTGGTCGAGGACGCCACCGTGAATGCCCTCCTGACGGTGACCGAAGAATAGCAGGAGGCCGCCATGCCCGGGGGGAGGCTGGAACCGGAGAAACCCCTTTACCTGAAGAGGATTTCAAGGAATCTCTTTGAGTTCCCTGTTGTTCTATTATCAACGGCATCCCCGGAGAGTCACCCCCACTGACATGTCCTCGATCCTAAGAAGACCCAGCCTGGTCCATGTTATCCTCTCGCTCTGCCTGATCGGTCCTGGCGGCCTCAGGGCTGATACGATCGCCCACCTCGGAGAGATTCGAGAATTCAGCGGACCCGACGATCTGGACTTGGATCCCAGCCGAGTAGTGGTGGCCATCGATGTTTTCGGCGACTCGGATCGCCTGGTGAACGGCGTCCTCTTCGAAACGGACAAGAGTGATCTGCCCAATGTCACGGTCACCGCCAGCCATTCCATCGACGGCTGGACAAACCGCCCGGATTACTCCGGAGCGGATGCAAGCTCCGTGGCCAATCTGGAGGAGATCATGCAGGACATCCGCTGGACGCCGGCGCCCAATCCGGTGAGTGTCACGGTGACCGGCCTCACCCCGGGCATCGAGTATGAGCTCCAGATGCTCTTCAATGAAGGGGCCAATCGGGATCGGCGCTGGGATATCGGGATCGAAGGGCAACTGGCGGTCGACGACTTCAGTTCGGAAGGGGAGGGTTCGTGGAGCCCCAGCAATGGCTTTGCCTACATCGTGCCCTTCAACCTGGCTGCCGGTGACACCACCTTGAATGTGGAGATGCAGCAGAATATCGGAGGGCAGGGGGCGATGGGATCGGACAACAATCCCATTCTGCAGGCCTTCACCATCGCGGAGATCACGATTCCGCCCACGCCAGAAAGCCTGACCCTTTCGAGCAACACCTTCTTCGATACCCAGACCGTCGCAGTGGGATCCCTGAGCACCACCGATCTCAAGCGCAACGCGACTCACATCTATTCGCTCGAGGGAGCCGCGGCCGATAACGACAAGTTCGAGATCCTGGACGACGCCATCGTTCCCGGGCTTCACGACTTCGCAGGTGACGGTCCCGGGACAAGTTACAACGTGCGGGTGCGAACGACGGATGCGGAGGATCCCGCGCGATTTCTGGAGCAGGAATTTGTGCTGAGACTGGTGCAGGAATTGGCTCCCCTCGACATCGCCTTCAGCGCTAACTCGATCAGTTCCGGGGCAATCATCGACACGCCCGTGGGGCAGCTCAGCACCACTGACCCGAATGCGCTCGATGCCTTCACCTACGCTCTGGTCTCCGGTGCCGGAGACGGCGACAACGATCTCTTCAGCATCGATCAGCAATGGGTGCGAGTGGCTGATCGCCTGCCGGGTGGGGGAGCCCGGGTGACTTTCCGGGTTCGCAGCACCGACCTCTCCGGACTGAGTGTGGAGCAGAGTTTTGTTCTCGATATCTCGGAGCCCTCGTTACGCATCAATGAGATCATGGCCAGCAATGGCGGGAGTCATGTCGACGAAGACAACGAAGAAAGCGACTGGTTTGAAATCTTCAACGAGCAGACCGGTGCGGCCAGCATGAATGGCTGGTATCTCACAGACGATCCCAACGATCTTACCAAGTGGCAATTTCCGGCCATCGCCATCGCGGCGAACCAGTATCTCGTGATCTTCGCCTCCGGGAAGGACCGCAGGCCAAGCAATGGCGATCCCCTGCACACCAGCTTCCAGCTCGACAGCGGGGGAGAGTATCTTGCCCTGGTCCGACCGGACGGAGTGACCATTGCGGACCAGAGCGACTTCGGCGACCAGTTCGTGGATGTCTCCTACGGGCCCAATCCCAACGCGACTGCGCTCGGGTTCTTCCAGTCGCCCACCCCCGGGGCGGCAAATAGCGAGATTGCTGAGCAGATTCTCAACGAGGTGACCTTCAGTCAGGAGCGCGGATACTACCGCGGTTCCTTTCGGTTGACCCTCACTCCGACCATTCCGGGATCACAGATCCGCTACACCACCAATGGATCAAAGCCGACCGCTTCCAGTGGGAGCATCTACACCAGCTCCCTCACCATTCAGCCGGAGACAGGCAGCAACACACGGGGAACGCGCCGGGTTCGAGCCATTGCGGTGCATGCCAGTGCGGCCCTCATGCCGGTAGCAACTCACACCTATATTTTCATCAATGGGGCGCAGAGACCGCAGACCGACGGCGTGGTGGGACAGAGTCGCTTCCTCTCTTCGATCAAGGATCACCCGGTGTATGGCCCGCTGATGGACGACGGGCTCAATGCCCTGCCTGCCATCTCGATCATCAAGCCGAGCGGGATCGGGAGCTCGGAGGGCGAGACCTCCATCGAATTGATCAGTAACGACGGGAGTGAACCGGGATTCCAGATCGATTGCGGGATCAAGCTCGTAGGAGGGGCCAGCACCGGATCACCCAAGAACAACTTCCGTTGTTACTTCCGCAGTCAGTATGGGGTCCCCAAGCTCCGCTATCCGCTCTTTGCGAACCATCCCTATACCCAGGGGGCGAGCGAGATATTCGACGTCATTCAGCTTCGCAGCGGATCGCATGACAACTTCTTCTGGATGGCGCATCCGAGCAACCCGGGAAACACCTTCCGTGGTGATGCGCAGTACGTCCGCAACCGCTGGGTGAGTGACATGGAGATGGTGATGGGTCATCAGTCGCTGCACGGCCGCTGGGCCCACTGCTATCTCAACGGGGTCTATCACGGGATCTACCATATCCACGAGCGCCCGATGCATCACTACATGGACAAGTATTACGGGGGAGATCCGGAGGATTACCACTACACCAACTCCGCCCGGAACGGGAGCAACCACGGCGGGGGAGATTCCTGGAGCGCGACCTGGTCGCGGGTGAAGAGCGCGGCTTCGGCGGGCGGTCAGCGGTCCAGAGACTGGATCAACTGGGCCCATCTCGCCGACAACCAGCTCCTCTACTACTACTGCGGCAACGACTGGGATTGGAGCTCCTCGCACAATTGGATGGCGGCGGGACCGAAGGATCCTGGTTTGGGGGGGTGGCGGTTCTATTCCTGGGATTGTGACGTGATGCTTTACGACGTGAACGAGAATAATCTGGGGCGAAATGCCCCGGACGGAATCTTCAACGCCCTGATGAACCACGACGATTTCCGCGTCTTCTTTCGCGACCGGATTTACAAGCACTGCTTTCACGGGGGTGTCCTGACCCCGAATGGACCCCGTCCCTACCACGATTACCGCATGAACGAGCTCTATGAAGCGATCATTCCAGAGACCGCGCGCTGGCAGCCGAGTTCGGCCACCCGCCTGCCCTGGGATCGCGACGGAGAGTGGACCACCGAGTGGGACTATATGCGGGATGTCTTCTGGCCGCAGCGCACCGCCGTCCTGCTAGACCAGTTTCGCGCCCGGGGCTGGTATCCGGTGGATGCTCCGGAATTCACTCCTCACGGGGGTTCGGTGAACGTGGGCTTCTCACCCATCATCAATTCGCCGGCGGGAACGATTTATGTCACCGCCGACGGGAGCGATCCGCGTCTCCCCGGGGGAGCGGTGAATCCCGTGGCTCAGGCCTACAACGGATCTTCGACCACCACCACCGCCATCGCCCGCAGCACCGACTGGAAGTATCTCGACGATGGAAGCGACCAGGGAACTGCCTGGCGCATGCCCGCCTTCCGTGACGCGGGCTGGGCGGAGGAGCCTGCCGAACTCGGCTACGGCGACTCCGACGAACAGACGGTGGTCAGTTTCGGACCGGATTCGGGGGACAAGCACATGACGACCTATTTCCGTCGCAAGTTCACGGTGGCCGACGCCACTGAGGTTTCCGCCATCTTCATGGAATTGAAACGCGACGACGGCGCGGTGGTTTACCTGAACGGAACCGAGGCCTGGCGCTCCAACATGCCGGGCGGCGCGATCAATTCCGAAACGCCGGCCCTGGAAGGACAGCGTTCGCCCGGAGAGCACGACTGGTACACCAAGAACGATGTTCCGGTCGTCCTCCTGGTGAATGGCGAAAACACGTTGGCGGTGGAGGTTCACCAGATTCTGGGATCCAGTTCTGATCTGACCTTCGATTTCAGCCTGGGCCTGACCTTGCCCACCAACCCCTCGCAACTGACCGTTAACGAGACCACCGTTCTCAATGCGCGGGTCCTGCAGGGTGGGCAGTGGTCGCCCCTCAACGCGGTGGCCTACACTATCGGAGAGCCCGCCGATGACACCAACCTGGCAGTGACTGAGTTCAGTTACCGGCCGTCCACGCCAAGCGTCACGGAGGATCCCGGTGACATTTACAGCCGGGTTGACTTTGAGTTTGTAGAACTGCGCAACATTTCCAACGCGCCCATTCACCTCAACGAGGTGCGCTTTACTGATGGGATTGCTTTCGATTTTCATCTTAACCCGTTGATCGGGCTAGATCCCGGCGAAAACGTGCTCTTGGTCGAACACCGGGATGCGTTTCGGGTGCGTTATCCCGGCGTCTCACCCAGTGTGATCGCCGGAGAGTACAACGGCAATTTGAGCAACGACGGAGAGCGCATCGAGATCCTCGGGGCCAACGATGCAGTCATCCGATCCTTCACCTACAATGACAAAGCGCCCTGGCCGGAGGCAGGGGATGGCGACGGCTACAGCCTCGAACTCATCGATCCGCTCACCAATCCCGATCACGACGTGGCCGCCAACTGGCGCGCTTCTCACGGTATTCACGGAACGCCCGACGGGGTCTGGACCGCGCTCACCTTCCTCGGCTGGCGAGCGCTCAATTTCACCGCCGCCGAGCTGGCTGATCCGCTTATCTCGGGTCCCGACGCCGACCTCGACCAGGATGGTCGGAGTAATTTCTTCGAATTTGCACTGGGGACCGCCCCGGACGACTACCTCAATCGGAACATGCTCCCGGAGGGTGGTATCGTGGAGGACGGAGGAGCGTTCTATCTCTCCCTGACCTACACGGAGTGGGCAGGTGCCTCGGGAGTGACCTATACCGTGCAGCGCTCTGATGACTTGGTCAACTGGATGACGGGGCCGGGCTTTATGCTCGAAGTGGGAGCGCCCATCGACAACGGTGATGGCACCCGCACGCGGACCTTCCGCTCGACTACCCCGCTCGACAATCAGCCCCGCCAGTTCATTCGGCTTCAGATGGCCAACTGAGACTTGGATTGCAGAGATTGAGTCCCGAACGGCTCATGGCGGCCTCATCGACAGCGCTATCGGCCCCCTTTACCTTTCCGCCTACCTGGCGAACTCCGAGGTCTTCTTTGTGGGCAAGGG
>DLRK01000081.1 GCA_002501065.1 Akkermansiaceae bacterium UBA7890 | reverse complement strand
TGCCATGCAATCCAGGGAAAACTGGCACTCCATCCCGATTGAGGAGAGTCTTTCCCCGGAAGACCGCTGGCTCGGATTGGCCAGATCTCTCGGCATGCACGATCCACCCCTGCAATGGACGTATGTCTAACTCCCGAACCATCGAGAATCCCGGTTCCAACCCTGAGGCTCCGCTCCTCTGGCTCGTCACCGATGGCAGGATTGGTCACGAAAATCAAACCCGCGCCCTGGCGGAGAATCTCCAGGCTCTGGCTCCATTTCGAATTCATGAAGCAGGCCCTTCCATGGGTGGATTGCGGCAGAGTGAAGAACGTGCCTCCCTGGTCATCGGCACAGGCCATCGCACCCACCTTGCCCTTCTCGCCGCGGCCCGGCGCTTCGACTGCCCCTCAGTGGTCATCATGAAGCCAACCATCCCAACGGTATTTTTCGATCTTTGCTTCATTCCCGAACACGATCTTGGCAGGCCTCCGAATCCCAATGTGGTTCCCACCAAGGGCATGCTCAACCGCGTCCCGATCGAAGCCCTCCCCAAGCAGGACCGCGGACTCATCCTGGTTGGAGGCCCCTCCAGACATCACGGGTTTGAGGCAGAACCCCTGATCACGATCATCAGGAAAATCCTGGCGGACCGCCCCGGACTGACCTGGGATCTCACCGACTCGCGACGGACTCCGGAGGAGTTTCGCGGACACCTGGACAACCTTGACCTGCAGTTCCATTCATCAAACGAGTGTCCGGACGACTGGCTTCTCGACGCCCTGCTGGCGGCCCGGGAGGTCTGGGTCACCGAGGACAGCATGTCCATGATCTACGAGGCTCTCACCGCGCAAGCCAGAGTAGGTCTCCTGCCCATGCCGCGAAAATCAAAACGCAGCCGGGTGGCGCGCAGCGTCGACCGGCTGATCGCGGAAGGCTGGACCTGTTTCCCTGATACCAGGGCGCCACATGAGCTCCCCGCTCCTCCAGCCGTCCTGCACGAAGCATCGCGCTGCGCGCGTGAAGTCCTGCAACGCTTCCCCGCTCTCGCATGAAAGTCCTGCAGATCCTTCCCGAACTCAATAGCGGCGGAGTGGAACGCGGCACGCTTGAGCTGGCAGGATACCTGGTGGAGCGCGGGCATGAATCGGTGGTGATTTCCAACGGTGGCAGCATGGTGGAGGCGTTGGAAGCGGCCGGAGCACGTCACATCCGGATGCCCGTGCATCATAAGTCGCCAAAGGCTCTTCTGCAGGTCCGGGCTTTACGACGGGTTCTGGCCGCGGAACGCCCATCGATCCTCCACCTGCGTTCCCGTCTGCCCGCATGGATCGGCTATCTCGCCCGGAAACGGATGGACCGTGACCTGCAGCCGGTCCTGATCAGCACGGTCCACGGCTTCAATTCGGTGAATGCCTACTCGCGGGTAATGACAATGGCAGAGCGGGTCATTGCTGTTTCCGATTGCATCAGGGAGCATGTGCTCCGGCACTATCCCGGTTGTCCCGGGAAGAACATTCACGTCATTCCCCGTGGCGTGGATCCAGAGATCTACAACCCTGGCCATGAGCCTGACGACCATTGGAGATCGAAGTGGAAGGAGGATTTTCCCGAACTGCAGGGCAGGAAACTGGTGACTCTTCCCGGGCGCATGACCCGCCTGAAGGGCCACGAGGATCTCTTTGACATCATGGGGAAACTACCAACCGAATTCCACGGCGTGGTGGCGGGGGGAACCCACCCGCGAAAACAGTCCTATCTGAAGGAACTCCAGCACCGACTCTCCGAAATGAACCTTGGCAAGCGGGTCACCTTCATAGGCCAACGCGGGGACATGCGCGAAGTGCTTACCGAATCCAGCGTCGTGGTTTCGCTGTCGCAGAGCCCGGAGTCCTTCGGCCGAACCACTCTTGAAGCGCTGTCACTGGGCACGCCCGTGATAGGCTACCAGCACGGAGGAGTGGGAGAAATACTGCGCAGCTGCTTTCCTGAAGGACAGGTGCAGAAGGGAGACCTGGGCAGGGTCGTGCAGTTGATTCATGATTTTGCAGAGAACGTCCCGCCAATCCAAGCCCCTGGCGATTTCACCCTGGATCGAATGCTCTCCTCTACACTCTCGCTTTATCTCGATGCAGTTTAATCTTGGCAGTGACAGGGAAGGCCGCACACTTGCGCGGGGGCAACACCCGGCACATTCGTCGATCCCGGTCCTCTTCCGTTTCCTTCCGAACCGGAGAAACGGTATCGAGAATTCCCAAACAGAGTATTTTAGATCCTAAGATCGAAGTGGTGAGATGGCATTGCTGGACAATTGCATCAGGGGGATCAAGGAAGGGTCATGGACGCTGCTTCAGTTGCGGGGGGACTTGATCAGCAGTGAGGATGTGAATGGTGATGACGTCGATTTCCTGACTTCTCCCGAGTCACTTGAGCTTCTGCTGAAATCGGTCTTTGAGTGGACCAGGAACGGATGGTGCCATGGGCATGTCCGGCGCCGCCTGAACCGGAAGGCCGAACTTTCCCTCTTTTCCCCGGAAGGTTCCGCGTGCCTGAAACTGGATCTCTGGATTCGTCTCCCACAACTGGATGAAGGCCGCACCCTGACCCTGGAGAACTGTGTCGGACTGTTGTCAGGAACCGGCATTCAACGCCTTCCCCTGAGACTGGAGGTGGCCCTCTACCTGCAGCATCTGCTGGCCAAGAAAAAGGATCTGAAAGAGGACAAGTATCGCAAATCCCTGGCCGATTACCGGCAGCGGTGTCCGGAATTCGCACTCGAACTGGAGAGGGTGGAGGAACTGGGAATCATTCCGGGGGAGGCGAAGGAGCACAGCGCCGGGATCCTGAGGGAAGCCTTCGGAGAATCGCCGGCGCGAAAGATGTCTCTGCTTGGTATTCATGAGGAAGGGTTCCTCTCTTATCCACGGACCGTGAAGGCGATCTCGGTGATGGGATGTGATGGCGCGGGCAAGACCTCCCTCTCGTGGTCGCTTACGGAGCTCGAGAAACGGTATACCAGGGTCTTTACAGGGAAGCATCTCTACCGGAAGTCGTGGCTCTACAAACTTGCGGTGATCTTCATTCGTCCATTCACTTTTCAGTCACGTGAACGATTTGATGAACTCTTCGCTCCACTGGTTTACCTGCGTGCCTGCCTGGGATTACGCATAAAACTTCTCCGATGGAAGCGGGGCATCACCCTGATCGACCGGGGGCTCCTTGATTTCATGTACCTCAACCGGAAAAGTGATCGTCCGGGCTTCTCCCGTCTCTTTTTCCTGAGCCGCCTATGCGGAAAGCGCATCCCCGTAGTGCATGTGATGGCGGACTATGCGGCGATCAGACTGCGCAAGGAGGAAGTCACCGAGAAGGGACATGAAAGTTACGACAGGGACATGTGGCAGGCGCACGCACTGCGATGTCCAACCGATTACCTGGCTTTCAACAACACGGGCTCGCTCAAGAACTCCTCTCAGACCCTCGATCAGGTCCTCGGGGAGCTGTCCTGAGGAAGCCCCGGGAAGACTTCCCGCAGGACGTCGCATACTGCATCTTCGCGTGCAAGGCGTTGAAGCCTGGAAAAAACAAAATCCAACCCCGCTGACCGGGCCTCGGCAGGAACATTGGCACTCAGCAGGGTTCCCAGACGCCTCAGGTCAGACTTGAGGTTCGCCCCGCCTCTCCGGGGTTTTGTGCAGTCTTCGATCAGGCGCAGGTAATCGAAGGCCTTTTGTTGGTCCTCTCGAATCCACGAGGCCGGTCCGAACTCAAAATCGATCAGACAAGTCCTCGCGGAGCAGGGATCAAAGAGAACATTGCCGAGATTCAGGTCCAGGTGAGTCAATCCGGCCCCGTGCATGGAGGCGATCGCGGGGAGAACGGTTTCCAGCAGGGACCAGATCTTCCCGGAATCCGCTAGAAGTCGTCGCGAAGCCCGGTCCCACGGCAACCAGGAACAAACCATGAAATCAGGGCCCCGCACAAGAGGTTCGGGAGAAAGACCAAGAGGAAAGAGCATCGAGTAGGCATGCCACTCGCGCTCAATTCGTCCGCGGTCGTCCAGAGGGATGCCCGGGTCGAGAGGGCCAATAGGATCCTGCTGATCCTTGCTGGGGTTATTGAGCCGGAGGATCCCCAGGCGCCGGCATCCTTCCACGGTCAAGATCTCATCGTAGCCTCCTTTCATCGGGGCCGGAACAAGTCGGACGGATTCGCCCAGAGCCTTGCCGATTTCATCCTCCAATTCGCGACAGCGTGGGGCGATGGCGGCGATTTCGCGCCTCCTTCGAACCCATCGCTTGAGAGATTTCATCGTAAAACTAGACGTGGGCAATGACGACAAGATCCTGGAATCCCTTCCCGGGAATCCGGACAGGATCCGGGTAATCATCAACGGGCAACCCTTCCCCCCGCATCAGATTATCAAGTCGATACTCCCCGGGGTAGCGCCCGGAAAAATAGTGCTCCACCTTTCCGAAGCGGGAAGAGATTTCTTCGATAAGGTCCAGGCCTATGATCCGGGAACGGTCATTTCTCCACTCCCCGAACTCCTCAGTCCTCGAGCGAGTGTAGGATTCCGCAATGATTGCCACTCCCCCGGGCTTCAGGATGCGCCGGATCTCATCAAGGCAGGCGGCGAGGTTCGGGGGAACAGTCAGGACCCGGGAAACAAGCAGGGCGTCATAAGAGGAATCCGGAAAGCTGAGATCCTGGAGGTCCTCCTGGAAATCGACATTTTTTTTGAGGAGGTCGGCACTGTGGCAGGTTTGAAAGCGGGCAGAGAGCAATTTCCGGAGGCACTCTTCAGGGGCGATATGCAGAACTGATTTTCCAGCGGGAGGCCACCCTTGAAAGAACTCTTCAAGCACCAGATGTGTCATGCGGTGCCTTTCGGCAGAGGCACAACGGGGACACTTTGAATGAAGGCGAAGCAGGGGAGGTGCTTTCACGATTCTCTTGTCCTTGAACGGACCGCGATAGTCGCATATGGGACAGTGAAAATGTGGTCGGGGGGATAGCGCCCGGAACATGGCGGGGCGAATCCACCGTTTCAGGGTCTCGGTCCACTGTCGTCTCACTTCAGCGCGTCGCGATCTTATCTGCCCGACCGACCGAAGCACAGATCATTCTCCGCGGTGTCGCAGGAAACCCTGATCCCAACTGCTCTCCTCCCGCAACTCATCTGTGACTCCGCCGGACTTCGCAAACGAAACGATCCGAGGCCATGCTCTGGCCAGCCGCTTGGCGACTTTTCGTCGCCCCAAGAAAGGAATCCAACGGGCCAGGGGCAGCCACGCCGGATCGCCCACTCCATCGATCAGCATCAGACGCCACCGGTCATTGCCCAGGTCCTTCGCGACAAGGTTATGATCATGCAGATTTCGGGTCAGGATGCGATGGGACAGGAGAAATCCGGAAAACTCCTTATAAGCCGCCTCAAGCCGCCCGGGGTCAACACCAGTGGAGGCCAACTCCCTGATTGAACGGGAAATCCTTCCATCGTAATCGCGGACAAGGTCAAGCACTAGTCCGGGACCCAGGTCGGTTTCCTCAAAACCATGGCAAAGGGGGAGATGCGCGGCCATGACGTCTCCAATGCGAAGATGAACCCGGTGGAGTTCCCTGGCTTCATCCGCATTGTTGTCATACTCCCGCCTCCAACGGGGAGGGACCCATCGTCTCTTCGCTGACAGGCGGATGGTTCGACGATCATCCGTTCGCAGCACTTTGACGCATCTTGATGCATTTTCCGGGTGCACATAACATTCGCGCCGCCCTCCGACACCGAAAGGCTCAAGGTTTTCCAGTTTCAAAGCATCCATCACTCACTTGTTCAGGCCGCGCTTACCACCGCGCATGCGCAGCATGAACCCCGGCATTCCTTCCTTCCCGGATATTTTCACCCGCGGGATCTCGTAGGGAGAAAGAGGAGGGGCTCCCATCACTCCCGGTTCCACGGTCACGGCCGCGCAATAGCCAGCCTCCTCCACCATCCTGCAATGGCGCGGCTGGTAAATTCCGAAGGGATAGGCGAAGGTTGAAGGAATCACGCCGAAGCGCTCTGCAAAGTCCTGCCGGGCTGCCGAGACTTCCCTCCGGGCATCTTCGGTCGAAATCTTACTGAGATTGGCATGGGTGGTGGTGTGTCCGCCCAGTTCCCAGCGTCCGGTGGCAAGTAATTCACGAACTTCGTCGTCACTGAGCTTTGGCTCCGAGGCAAGTTCATCATCCGGATGATGTGCCTTCTTCTTGCTCGACCAGGAACCCTCGCGTTCGGTGACGAGATACAGGGTGGCCTTTCCCTCAAATTCGGCCAGGATCCGGTCGGCCTCAAGGAGGTTGTCACGGTAGCCATCGTCGAAGGTGAGGCAGACTGCCGGCATGGGAGGAGAGGTAGCGAGCAACTCGCTGGCGTGGAGAAAGACAAACTCTTTCCTGCGGAGCCAGCTTACTTGTTTTCGAAATTCATCCGGCGGAACCCGGAGCTTGTTGAACCGGGTGCCGGGACGGTGGCAACAGACCATGTGATACATCAGCACC
>DLRK01000016.1:27206-43199 GCA_002501065.1 Akkermansiaceae bacterium UBA7890 | reverse complement strand
AATAGTGGCGCGGTGAAATTTACAGGAACCCGGGGAGTTTCCTCCCGATATTCCATTTGCCTCAGAAACTCCAGCCCTGGCCCATCCGGTGTAATCCTCCAGCGTAAAGCACCCTAGCGCCCGCTCTTGACCACCGGACTCCGGGCGGTCTCCCGCAGGACCACCGCGCCAACCGGGCGGGTGGGCGCCTCCCCGTCATTGGTATAAAGGACCACATACGTCCGGTGCTCGGGTCCCTGATTGATCTCCTGGGAAATGACGCGCACCCAGCGTCCACTCTTATCCTTCACCGAAAGCTCCAGCGGCACCTTGCTGAAGGAGCCCGACTTCCCTGCACGCAACAGGATCTGACCCGGCTTGAGCAACCCCTTCTCCGTTCCGAACTTCAACCCGAGTGAATACCTCGACACGTTGACGATCCGAATTCGTCCCGCGGGAAAACCGGTGAGGTCGTCACGCAGCACCATCCCCTTGCAGCCATCGGTCCATTTTCCCTTGGCGGGATCCCGCCAGAGAATAGCCAACCCAGCCGCCATGTTGGGAAACTTGAGATTATACCAGGGTTTCGGTTCCAGGCCCACGTTCCCCACCGCGTGCAGCGGGTGGTTACCCGGATTGACCGACATCACACTCGAGATCTGATTGAGTTTCACCGCTAGCGCTTCACCCAACTCGATTCCCTGGGCGTTGGAGAGTTGGAGCCGACCCGGAGGAAGAGCGCCCAGAGGAGGGGCAACCTGCACTCGACGCCCCCCCTGGATCACCTCACGCCAGGGTGGTTCCTGCCCCACCGCAAGAATACGGAGGGCCCGATCACGCTTTCTCTCGTTCTGGGCCTGCAGGATGGGACTGCCAAAGAACGAAATGGCCACTGCGGCGGCAAGGAATCCAGGAACGGAACGATGGGTATTCATGATCTGGTAGCGCGGGATTGAAGCACCGGAGCACCACAATGGCAATCTGCCAAATTTAACGCGATGCCGGGAAACACTAACACGTAATCCTTCAATTGCCAAAATCTTACAACCATAAGGCCTGTCCCTCCTTCCCGGGCACAAGGGCAACAGTATTCTCTATTCTTCCTGGTCGGCATCTGGCGGAGCATCCTCCCCGCTGTCCTCACTCTCTTCCTCATCGCCCTCCCCGGCCACTACCTTCGCGATGTCCTGCAACTTCTCGTCACCCCGCAGGGTGACCAGTTTGACCCCCTGTGCATTCCGTCCGGTTTCCCGCACCTCCGAACAACGAATCCGGATGCTCTGCCCGCCTGTGGTCATGAGCATCAGTTCGTCGTCTTCCTCCACCGCCACTGCGCCCACCACCTGCCCGGTCTTCCCGGTTACCTTCATGGTGATGATCCCCTTTCCACCACGCGTCTGAGCCCGGTATTCACCAAAGGAAGTTCGCTTGCCAATCCCATTCTCGGAGGCGACCAGGAGAGTGCTCTGGTCACTCACCAGGGCCAACCCCACCAGCACATCATTGCCCACCGGCTTGATTCCGGCCACCCCCGCGGCAGTGCGCCCCATGGGACGCGCCTGTTCCTCCCGAAAGCGCAGGCTGAGACCATTACTCGTCACCAGCACGATCTCATCGCTGCCGTTAGTGAGACGCACATCGATGAGTTCGTTGCCCTCATCAAGCTTGATTGCAATGATGCCGTCCTTGCGGAAGTTGCGGAAGTCGTAGAGGCCGGTTTTCTTCACCTTGCCCCTGCGGGTGGCGAAAAGCACAAAGCCCGCGTCCTGGCCAAAAGTGACATCGTCGCCTTCCTCGTCGAGGCGACGTTCGAGACGCAGCATGGCCGCGATGGACTCCTCAGGCTGCAGGTTGAGCACGTTCTTGATGCTTCGCCCCTTGGAGGCCCGGGAGCCCTCCGGAAGCTCGTAGACCCGCTCCACGTAAACCCGTCCCGTATTTGTGAAGAACATCAGGTAATCGTGTGCCTGCGCGCTGAAGAGGTGCTCCACGAAGTCATCGTCATCCTCGTTGGAACCACGCGTTTCCATTCCCCGGACTCCCTTTCCACCGCGGCCCTGCAGGCGATATTCGCTGGCAGACGTCCTCTTCACATAGCCACGGTGGCTGAGCGTGCAGATCATGCCCTCATTGGCAATGAGATCCTCGATCGCGATCTCGCCTTCATCCGGAAGGATCTCGCACTTGCGCGGATTTCCATACTTTTCCTTCACCTCCAGGAGCTCGTCCTTGATGATCCCAAGCACCCGCGCCTCCTTGGCCAGGATATCCATGAGGTCCTTGATCTCCTCGATGACCCCGTCGTAGTCATTCTTGATCTTTTCACGTTCAAGCGCCACCAATTGATAGAGGCGCAGCTCAAGGATGGCATTCACCTGCCGGTCGGTGAACACATAGTCGTCGCCCTGCAGGCTCGGTTGATCGCGAATGAGCACGCCCAGGCTTTCGGCCGCCTCCCGCTTGAAGGTATAGCCCCGCACCTTTTCACGCGCTTCGTCGCGGCTTTTCGAGCTGCGGATCATCTTGATGAAATCGTCCAGGCACCCCAGGGCCAGGAGGAGTGCTTCCAGGGTTTCCGCGCGGTCTTCGGCTTTTTCAAGCAGGTAGCGCGTGCGGCGAACCACCACCTCCCGCCGGTGCTCGATGTAACAATCGAGCGCCTCTTTCAACGAAAGCAGCTTCGGCCGACGCTCGTGAATGGCGAGCATGTTCACGCTGAACGATGTCTCCATCGCGGTGAGTTTGTAGATCTGGTTGACCAGAACCTGGGGCCGGGCGTCTCGCTTCAGGGTGATCTCAATACGCGTATTTTCGTCGGTGAGATCCCGCATCCCCGAAATCCCGGTCAGGATCTTCTGGTTCACCAGTTCCGCGATCCGCTGTTGGAGGGTGGCGCGGTTCACGCCATACGGCACTTCCGTAATCGTGATGATGGCGGTGCCGTTCTCCTTTTCGTCCACCTCCATCTTGCCTCGCATCTTGACCGACCCGCGACCCGTAGCGAAGTAGCTCTCAATTCCCTTCACTCCGCGAATCTCGCAAGCCACCGGAAAGTCGGGCCCCTTCACATGCTGCATTAATTCGGGCAACGTGATCTCGGGATTGTCGATCTGGGCACAGAGGGCATCCACGATCTCCCCCAGGTTGTGGGGCGGTAGGTTCGTGGCCATCCCCACCGCGATTCCGGTCCCTCCATTAACCAGGAGATTGGGAAAAGCCGCCGGAAAAACCGTCGGTTCCGTGCTGGTTTCGTCGTAATTGGGAACGAAGTCGACCGTCCGTTTATCCAGGTCGGCCATCATGGCCATCCCCAGATGCGTCAGGCGCGCCTCGGTATACCGCATGGCGGCTGGCGGATCAGCTTCGGGAGATCCGAAATTCCCCTGCCCATCCACCAGGATCTCTCTCATGGACCAGTCCTGGGCCATGTTGACAAGAGTGGGATAGATCACCGCTTCCCCGTGAGGGTGGTAGTTACCCGAAGTGTCGCCACAGATCTTGGCGCATTTCCGGTGGGCCTTGTTGGGCGCCAGGGCCAGGTCGTTCATCGCATAAAGGATGCGACGCTGGGACGGCTTCAACCCGTCCCTGACATCGGGCAGGGCACGCGAAACGATCACCGACATCGAGTAGTCCAGGAAGGACTTGGAGAGCTCGTCGGCGACGTTGATCGGCTTGATATCGTCTTCTGATGACATGAAATTCTACTGCCTGCTGAGATCTTCTACACGTCCAGGTTCCGGACATTCAGTGCATTATCCTCGATAAAGCGTTTGCGCGGCTCGACCACGTCGCCCATCAGGGTATCGAGCATGCGGTCGGCCTCAAGATGGTTGTCCTCATCCAGGCGGACCCGCAGGAGCTGACGGGTGTCCGGATCCATCGTTGTGCTGTACAGTTCCTTGGCATTCATTTCACCAAGGCCCTTGAAGCGTTTGATGCTCACACCGCGGCGCCCGATCTCGAGCACCCTGTCGAGGATTTCCGGGACGGAAAAGAGTGGAGCCACCGTTTCCTTCTCCCCTTCTCCTTCCACGATCTCGTAGAGTGGCTGGTCCATGGAAAAGAAGTTTCCCGTGTTGATCCCCCCCTCCTCAAGACGCTCAAGGAGCTTGGCCACGGCGTGGCTCTCGTGCAGTTCGTAGCGGACCGCCCGCCGCGAGATCGTGTTACCGTTTGAGGCCGCGATTTCCTCTTCCTCCTCCGCGGAAAGCTCCCCAAAGAGCCGCAGGTCACGATTGGCGTCTGAAAAAACGCGCAGGGCGGACTCACTGGAAAAGTAGTGAATGGTTTCCTCGTTTCCTTCCCGCACCCGCACCATGTATTCAGGGAGATGCCCTTCCTCCCGGGCGGCCAGGTAGTCGGCGAAGTTTCCTCCGTTACCCTCGATACTGCTCGCGTAGCGGGAGAGAACGGAGAGCGTGTCGAGAATTTCCTTGAGCGAATCCGCCTCGATGACTGCCCCTCCACCCGCCGGTCGCAACTGAACGTCATCGGCACCCAGGTCAATGAGGATCTTGTTCAACTCCCCATCGTCCTGCACATACTCCTTTCGCTTCTTGCGCGTCACAAGGTAGAGAGGAGGTTGGGCGATATAGAGAAACCCGTGCTTCACCAGTTCCGGCATCTGGCGACAGAAGAAGGTGAGCAGGAGGGTGCGGATGTGGGATCCGTCCACGTCGGCATCGGTCATGATGATGACCTTGTGGTAGCGCACCTTCTCGATGTTGAAGGCGCCTTCCTGGTCACCGTCCCCGATACCCGCCCCGATGGCGGTGATCATGCTCTGGATTTCCTTGTTCTGAAGCGCCTTATGCAGGCGGGCCTTCTCCACGTTGATGAGTTTGCCCCGCAGGGGCAGGATGGCCTGGGTCCGTCGATCACGGCCCTGCTTGGCCGAGCCTCCGGCAGAATCACCCTCCACGATATACAGTTCACTCCTGGCCGGATCCCGCTCGGAACAGTCTGCCAGTTTTCCGGGCAGTCCACCGCCCGAGAGCGCCGATTTGCGAACGGTCTCCCGCGCCTTGCGCGCCGCCTCCCGCGCCCGCGCCGCATTGGCGGCCTTCTCGATCACGGTCTTGGCGATGGAAGGATTCTCATCGAAGTAGGTCTGCAGCCCCTCATAGACGATGGAGCTTACAACTCCTTCAATCTCGGTATTGACCAACTTGTCCTTGGTCTGCGAACTGAAACGAGGGTCAGGCAGTTTTACCGAGATCACCGCTACCAGTCCTTCCCGCACGTCATCACCGGTCAGGGAGGGATCCTTCTCCTTGAGAATCTTGTTCCCCTTGGCGTAGTGGTTGATGGATCGGGTGAGGGCGGTTCGGAAACCGGTCAGATGGGTGCCTCCGTCGGCATTGGAAATGGAGTTGGCAAAACACAGTATCTGGTCGTTATAGCTGTCGTTGTATTGCAGCACGACATCCACAAAGACGTCGTCCTTGGTCACCTTCCCGTCGTAATCCACCTCGATCTTCCGCTTCCCCCGCAGGGCAATGGGATCGGGATGAACGAGGGTCTTGTTTTCCCCGAGCTGGATGACAAATTCCTCGATTCCACGGGCGTAGAAAAAAGTCGTTGCGTCAGCGCTCTCAGGGCGCTCGTCAGCGAGATCAATGGTCAACCCCGGATTCAGGAAGGCCAGTTCGCGCAACCGGGTCCCCAGTCGGTTGAACTTGAACTCAATGGTGTCGACAAAGATGGTGGCATCGGGAAAGAAGGTGACGGTCGTGCCGGTCAGATCCGGATCCACCTCCCCGATGACCTGGAGCGGTTCGGTGGTCTTCCCGCGTTCGAAGGTGATGGAATGCACCTTCCCTTCACGCCTGACTTCCGCCTTGAACCAGTCCGAGAGCGCATTCACGCACTTGGCCCCCACCCCGTGCAGGCCACCCGAATATTTGTAGGCTCCCTGCCCGAATTTTCCGCCCGCATGCAGGTCGGTGAGAACCAGTTCCACTGCGGGGATCTTGAACTTGGGATGAATATCGACCGGAATTCCCCGCCCATCGTCCGAGATTGACACTGATCCGTCGACGTGAATTGTGACCTTGATACGATCACAGAATCCCGCCAGGTGCTCGTCGATGGAGTTATCCAGCACCTCAAAGACGAGGTGGTGCAAACCGCGCTCATCGGGGTCTCCGATGTACATCCCTGGACGCTTTCGAACCGCTTCCAGTCCCTCCAGTTTATCGATCTTGGAAGCGTCGTATACCTCCTCTTTGGAGACCGTGATTCCCGGCTCTTCGGCCTCCGATTCAGCGTTCGGCATAGGTGCCTCAAAGATGGTCCAGAACCGGGGTTGAAACAAGATTCTTTCGCCTTGGAATGGCCCTCTGGAGCAATTTTTTTTGACCCGCTCAGGCCGTTAAAATGGGGGCCGGAAACGGGCTCAGCGGGACAGGTTTTCAATAACCTCTTCCTCCCCTCCGGGGGGATGTCCAGCCACCCCCTTCTGGGTGATCCTGATGATCGAAATGACAGCCGCAAGAGTCAGTAAAAACGCCAGCACGAGCTTGATTATGGCCTTGCGCTGCCTCTTTTCCCGGTAGCTCTCCCCAAGTATCGTGACTGGATCAATGGGGTGATCAGTCCCGCTCCGGACCTCGTGCCGCACCTTGGCCTGTTGTTTCCTCCTTTTACGCCTTCGCTTCACCTTTCGAACACGTCCGGTTCCCTGCTCTGAGAGAGCCGAAGATCGCTCCCCGGAGAGCTCCTCCTGCGGCAGGGAAGGCTGTTCCACGGCAGACATTTCACTCTCCTTCACCCCTGGCCTCTCCTCTCCCTGACCGGACTCGCCTGGTGACGAGTCGATCGGGCATGGTTCCGGCTGACGGGCTCGTGGAGATGCCTGCGGCGCAGTAATCATCCTGCGGCATCCCGGACAGGGACCACTGACTCCCGCCAACTCGGCAGCTACTTCCAGCAGCATCTGGCAGGAGGAACATCGAAAACGGAGAGACACCCCGACGGGTGATTGCAGGGAAACTTTCCCGGTCCTCTCCTGCTGCTGCCCTGCCGAAACCACCTGTCTGAACCAGTCTACAACTCCAGAAGGGCCCTTTGCCAGCCCAGAAGGTGTTCGGTGGGATCGTCCTCCAAGGCGATTTGCTCGAGAGCGGCCCGTGAAGCGATCACCGACGACTCGATTTCCAGGGACTCGGCAGCCTTGTCACGCTTTCTGGCCAGAACCTCATACCGCTTCTCCTGGCCTCTGTCCCAGCGTCGCCCGGTCCCCTTCCGGCGCTCCGGCCACTCCGACCGGGGAATCTGGCGGGCCTCCTCGATGGCCTCCTTCAGGCGCCTGGCGCGACCACCCTTCACATTTCGCGGTGTTTCCAGCTTCTCCCCCCGTGCCAGTGACTCCGCCCACATGATCAACTGCTGGTTTCGCACCACCATGAAGGGAGGGCGATCCCACTCCCGTGCCTCCCCATCGCGCCAGTTCCAGACCGCACGAAGCATGCCCAAGGCCTGGCTGTCCAGTTTGCCCGCACCGCGAATACGCCAGGGATCCTCACGTTCCATGTCGCGCTCCATGACGCGATCCATGGCGGATCGACAACTCTCCACAAACCAGTCGAAGCGTCCCCGTGTCCGCAGATCATCTTCCAGCTTGTCCGCCAGGGGCAGGAGATAGCGCACATCGTTACTGGCGTATTCACACATCTTCGCAGGCAGCGGCCGCTGCCCCCAGTTCTCCTTCTGGGAAGCCTTGCAGAGCTTGACGTCAAAGAACTGCTCCACGAGGTTGGCATAGCTGAAGCGGAGAATCCCCAGAAGGCGGGCGGCAATCTGAGTATCGTAGATCATCCCCGGCAACATTCCGAACTCCCGGCGGAACAACGTCATGTCGAAATCCGCCCCGTGCATCCAGATGCTGTTGGCAGCCAGATAATCCCGCAGCGGATCGAGATCGTCCACCTCAAGGGGATCAACCAGAACCACCTCCTCCCCGGTGGAAATTTGAATAAGGCACAACTGTTCCGCATAACGATGCAGATTATCCGCCTCCAGATCGATCCCCGCGAAGGGAGATCCGTTGGACGGCAGGTTGTCCACCAGTCCGGAGAGTTCGACGCTGGTGGTAATCATTCCGCGGCAGTTGTTCGGGATCTCCCGGACACGCTGTATTTCAACACGAAGACCACCGCTCGCAAAGCCTGTTCCCATAACAGAATGGCACGACCCACAGGTCGTGCCAGTTCAGAATGTTCGAGGGGCGCTGGCAAGGGCCTCTACCGGATTTCAACCCTTACCCGCAGGAAGCAGGCGGGAGCTGCCAGCTGTCCCGGAAAGGCCGCCAGATTGGAGACCTCCAAGGTTGTCTCATTATCCTGTACGATTTCAAAGATGGGATCGTTTTCCGAGATGGTCGTCCAAGTGCGCAGATCCGTGCTGTATTCAAAGGCGTAGGCAAGGCTGGTTCCCGTGAAGGGGCGTTTCGTCAAGCTGGCCGTACAGCTCCCCGCCTCTTCGTCGAGAGCGTATTGGAATACCGGCCTGGTCTGGGCATCTGCCACATCGCTCTGCAGTGCGTATTCAAGCAGGTTGGAAGCACCATCCCCGTCGAAATCATAATCAGGAGCCCGCTCCGAACTGGGAGTGGCGAAGGGGAAACCCTCATCACCCGCAAGACCTCCAAGAATCGCAAAGCCCTCATAGGTATCAATGAACTTCACCTGGAAAGACAGCATGTAGGACCCCGCATCCACTGTCGTTTGGCTACTCATACTGGAACGATTAATATTCAAGGTAGCGTCCACCGAGTCGCCAGGATTGAAAAAGAAGGGCCCCAGTTCATAGTGATTGTCCAGGGTTCCCAGAATGAACTGATTCCGGTCGCCGACTGGTGTCTCAATCGGATAGGGAGGAAAGACAATCGCTTTCTCCCGTGCAACGGCATACAGGGGACCAAAGAGGCCAGCGTCCACCACGAGTTCAGGTATGGCGAGGATCCCATAGCCCCCAAAGAGAGGATCGGCCTCAAGAATCTCTGCCGAAACGGCCAATACTTCTCCTGCATCATATTTGTCCTGGATCCAGTCTTCGAAAGTCTGGCCGATAGTGAATTCATCTCCCATCGAAATGCTGATCCGGGGTGGCTGGAGCAGGTCGATCCTGAAGGTGTCCTCTGGTTGCAGCTTTCCGAACAAGTCCGTTTCCGTCTCAAGGTAGGCGTTGGTGGGAAATCCCCAGTTCCGAACGCTGTCCGAGGTCCCTGCCAGTTCACCGGTGAGAATCTCGATGCGATAATCACCCCCGCGCACGAGGAGGGAGAAGTCGGAGGGATCACCGAAAGCATCGCTGGCCTCCAGAAAGTGACGACCAACGTATTCCACCGTGAATATTGCCTCCACATTCTCCGGGGTGAGGACGAACCTGGTGCCGATGAGCTCTTCACCGAAGGGGAGCGGGGGTTCAGGCTGGCCATTCACATCGACAGCACCTTCGGTCGACAGGTTAAATCCGTCCCATAAGGTAACAGGAAACCGCTCTTCGCCGGCGAGTGCCCCACTGGTAATCTCAAGGCGGTAGGTCTGCCCCGCTACCAGACACTCTGGATCCCCCAGGCTGCGATTGGTCTCCAGAGTGAATTCGTCCGCGGCAACGACGCTCCCGGTAACCACGCCACCGGTTAAATCATTCACACTCGGAAGCACGATCTCATTGCTGTTAAGAAGGGGGATCTCAAGGAGGAAGGCATTCAACTTCTCGGAACCATCTTCATCAACCCACTCCGGCACCGATCCGGTAACCACGAGATCGTCATCAATAACCTGACCTTCCGGGATATGGGCATGATCACGAGAGTTTTCGATCACCGATCCGTCCTGAACCCGCACGACGATATTATCGATTGTGAGCCCTGAGAAGAAATCTTCGCTGGCATCACTTCTGAAGGTGAATTCGATCTGGACATCATTCTCGCCAATGACCTCGGGTGGGACCTGAGCGGCCAAAGTCACGAATGCGGCGTCGAAGACGGTCATGTCGATAACAAGAGTAGGCCCCAGTTGCTCATCAGCGTTTTGAATGAAGCGGACAAACGCAATGTCCTCGGCAGCGTCCGCATCCCGGATCGCCTGGAAGGTCAACTCCCCTCCCGGGAAGTCGGTGAAGTCGAGGGGTGGTGAGAGCAGTGAGATATCGGATTCTGGTCCGTAAAATTCCTCGTTCGTGGTCCACACGGTGTTTGAGGCTCCGTCGTCATCGACGAGTTCGACCCGCACCCACTCGGTATTACCTAACGCGTCATTCACTTCCGGGGCCCAGCCCTCGTCGTCTTCAAAGTCGTCCTCAAAGATGATCTCTCCTGCAGGGCTGCCGGAACTCCAATTCTCGTCCGTCAGCGGTTCCCCTGTGACCCACTGCCATTCACCTTCCTCCGCGCTATCGCTCAACCCGATCCACATCGAAGGCCACTCCCCTTCCGCAGTGTCCAGGCCAGCCACGAGCAACTGCTCATTAACGAAATCAATCTTCCCCTGGGTATTGAGGACGGCCAACCTCCCGCCTGCCGATTCTGCAGCATCCTTTGCCTCCTCCCAGGTATACCCCTCGTCCCGGGCCACTACCCTTAAGACCGAGATATCCCCCGAGTCCCCGAAACTGGTGACCGGATACTGAATCCCATCTTCCGTGCCTGCCAGACGGCCGGTAGTGAAGGTCAGTTCGTAGATCTTTCCCTGTTCCAGGGTGTTATCCAGATTGAGGTTCGTCGTGATGGTGTTAAAGCAGGAGAGACCAGTGACCGTGCCCCGAGCGATCGTATCCTGTGCATACGCAGTAGCCTCGATGCCATTCCCATTGATATACTGATTGCCACGCATCGAGTAGAGGAGAACGTCCGACTCCAACGTGTTGTTCCCGCTCAGTCCACCCCACTTGAAGTCATAAAACGTGCGAGGGTCGAATTCCAGCGAGCCCTCCAGACCCCATTCCTCGTTGATATTCCGCCATCCCTGCGGAACCATGCCACGTCCAGAATAGGCGTCGGGAGTGACCAGATGATCCACTGGATAAACAAGTTCCCCGGGTTCCAGTGGAGAGCTGCTCGGAACAAGGGCGGGCAGGGCAAACTTGTATGGTCCCCAGGGGACGTCCCAGTAGTGCCGATCCAATTCCTGTTTGCCGGGTCCATAGGAGCGCAAGGCCTGATACTGGGTCACCTCGAAGTCATCCACAATCCCACCCAGCACGTCATACCAGACTACTACACTGTAGTCCTGCACATCAAAGATAGCAGAAACATCCCCATCCGTTCCGCGAAGAATCTGGGTGAATCCGGAAGGAGGCGCGGAGACCAGTCTGAAGAGGTCCGACCGGAAAGGCTCCACTGCCGACGCCGGCGTTATGGATTGAACGGACCAGAACGACCCCTGGTCGTTCACTCCATCGCCATCGATATCGCCCTGCGCAATAAACCCGGTAGTTCCCAGGGGACAGAAGAGATTCGGACCGATAATTGAGAGAGAAGGATGTCCGCATCCCGAGAGTTCCCAGAACCCATCAACAAAGAACATATTGGTCTCGCCGCCCAGGTAGAGAAGCGTCTCGAGCCCAACCTGCCGCCACTCCTTCGTGTTCACGAAGGAGAGCGTCTCAGCCGGAGAAAGAGCGGGCGCGAAGAGCAGCGCGGCCGCGAGAAGGGACTTGGGTGTGTTCGTAGGCATGGGAACGACCTCTTTTTCGGTGCATATCCTCACATCTGCAAGCAGATTTTCGAAAACACTGTACCCGCAATGTAGTGGCAGGGGGTGTCAACCATGCTGCATTTGTGGCCCCGGGCCACAAGGGCCTGAAAATTGACTTTAAATCATACCCCGCATGAGGAGTTCCGCGTTGCTCGAATTCTTGGCCAGTTGCCTGAGCAGGGTCTCCAGGGCCTCCCCGATCGGGAGGGTGGTGAGGGCCCGCCGGATCTCGATAACCTTCTCCATTTCGTCCGGGTGGTAAAGCCGGTCATCGTTGCGGGTTCCACTCTGTGGAATATGAATGGCTGGATAAATACGGCTCTCGGCAAGTTCGCGATCAAGGAGGATCTCCATGTTACCGGTCCCCTTGAGCTCCTCGAAGATGATGTCATCCATGCGACTCTCGGTCTCGACGAGACAGGTTGCCACGATCGTGAGACTCCCCCCCTCTTCCACGTTCCGGGCGGCCCCGAAAAACTTGCGTGACTTCTGCAGGGCATTGGGACTGAGCCCCCCGGTGCCGACGGGTCCTCCTCCCCGCTGCGAATTGTTGTAGCCGCGAGCCAGCCGGGTCAGGCTGTCGAGGAGGATGACCACATCCTGCCCCAGTTCGACCAGCCTCCGGGCTCGTTCGAGAACCAGGTCTGAAACCTGGGCGTGACGCTTGGAGGGTTCATCGAAGGTGGAGCTGAAGACTTCAGCATCCACCGTCTCCTCGAAATCCGTCACTTCCTCGGGACGCTCATCAAGGAGAAGAATGATGAGCTTGGTCTCCGGATGATTGGCTGCGATGGACTTGGCGATCTCCTTCAGGAGGATGGTCTTCCCACCCCGGGGAGGCGCCACAATCAGTCCCCGCTGTCCCTTCCCGAGAGGAGCCACGATATCAATGAGCCTTACTGCCATGGCGGAGGGACGCTCCAGCACGAACCGGTCTTCCGGAAAGAGCGAGGTCAACTGATCAAAGGGCTTGGGGGCATTGAACTCTTCCGCCGGCGCTCCCTCCACGGTGAGGACTTCGAGAGCGGAAAGATACTTGTCGCGATCGCGGGGAGCACGCAGCCTGACTCTGATGTGCTGGCCGGCCCGCAGTCCGTGCTGCTTGAGGAGATTCCCTCCGATGTAGAAGTCATCGGGTGAAGTGCGGAAGCTGCGCTTGGGATCACGCAACATGGCATAATTCTCCTTGGCCTGCTCCAGGATGCCTTCCGCTTCAAGAATTGTGCCATGCTTGGCATAGAAAGAGAGCAATTCGAAGATCAGCGCGCTCTTTCCGGCCGCGCTGTTGGTCTTGATGGGATACTCGGCCGCAGTCTCCAGAAGAGAGGCGAGCGAATGCTCCCGAAACTCGTTCACATCGATGCCCTCGGGAACATCGTAGGAAGGTTCCGGCTCGGGTTTCGGAATGGTCTCCCCGGACTGCTTTTCTTCCCGCGGCGGAGAAACACCGGCATCCCCGGATTCCATCCCTCCTGCCACGGCTTCCTCCGCGCTCTCCACCACCACTTCAAGTTCCCTTGCCTGCTGCTCCTCGTCCTTCCCTTCTTCCGCAGACCGGGCACTCTTCTTCGGGACCGCCTTCTTGGCGGACTTGAGAGCGGTGCCCTTCTTCCTGGCACTACCCTTCGTTTTACTGGCAGCCTTCTTGGCGGCAGTCTTTTTCCTGGGGCTTTTCTTCTTGGCAGCCATCGAATCGGGATCGGGATCAAGATCAAGGGTCAAAAGGAAGCGGGAGATCTGGTGGCGAAGAACCTCCTCCGGTCCTTCGTTCCAGAAAACCACATCCGCACGCCTCACCTTCTCCATGATGGGGAGTTGGGCGGCAAGAATGGCCTCCACAAGGGTGTCGTCGTATCCGTTGCGGGATTTGAGGCGAACCAGCTGGGTCTCACGGGTGGTGGCGACCAGAAGAGAGCGCTCGTATCCAAAGTCGAATCCGCTTTCGAAGAGGAGCGGAACGTCCGCGACGAACAAGGGCGACAGGCCACTGGTAGCAGTTTCACGATGTAACTCAAGACATTCCTCCCGCACCCGGGGATGCAGAATGCTCTCCAACAGCTTGCGACCCTCCCGGTCACGAAAAACCAGCTCACGCAACCGGGTGCGGTCCACCCCCCCCGGACCCTCTCCCCCTACCTCCCTGCCAAGGGCGGCAACGATTTCAGCTCCAAGTTCCTCATTCGCCAGCAGGCGGCTCACAGATGCATCACAATCGAAGAGGACTGCTGCAGGAACGAGTTTCTGCAGGATCCGCCCAAAGGTGGATTTTCCGGTGGCCACACCACCCGTCAGCGCAAAGAAGTGCATGGGAGGATTTCCGATCTCTGTGTTCAAGATTTCAGCATACTCTCTGAATTCTGAAATCTGAAACTGCGGGATATGGCGAGCGCTCACCGGAGCCCGAAAAAAAGCCCGACAGTTGAAACTGCCGGGCTCTTGAAAATGATTCGCTGGCTCGGGACTAAAGCGGCGGAAGCACCCCGTCACCACCGCCGCCAAGGTCGGTGCTGATCGGATCAACCGGATTCCCACTGGGATCCACCTCGTTGGGCTTGCGGTAGTTCTTACCAGCGGCATCAATGATGTTGGCGGTCACGAAGATGATCAGGTTGCTCTTGATGTGGCTCTGGGCATCGCTCTGGAAGAGGCGACCGATAAGTGGAATGTCGCTTAGCACGGGCACACCGTCCTCCACATCCTGCACATCCTCACGCATCAGACCACCGACGGCCACGGTGTGACCGTCGTAAATGGTGATACCGGTGCTGACCCGGCGACTGGAGAAGACGGGCATCTCGATACGGTTCTCGGTAATGGTCACGGTGACCGGATTCCCGAAAGCGTCCGTGGCTGGTGAGGTGATCGGGCTGCCGTAGTTGATGAAGCCCTCAAACTCGACGATCTCCGGGGCAAAGCGCAGGTCGATAACGTACTCATTGGGACCGAGGTTGGGCTCGATCTCCAGGGTGACACCCGTGTTGCGGGTCTCGAAGGCTGTGGGAGTGGCCGGGGTAACCGGAAAGCCTCCGGCACCACCACCACCGCCACCAACACCGAAGCCACCTCCGTTGTTACCACCAAAGCCACCGCCAACCTGGTTGGGCAGTTCCGGCGGCTCATACTCGGTGGGGTAAATGAACTCCCGGATGATCTCGATGGTGGCCTTCTGTCCCGGACGGGCCGTTACACTGGGTGCGGTCATGATATCAGTGCCCTTCTTCTGGGCCAGACCCCTCATGATCATCTGGACCTGGCCGCTGTTGAAGAGACCGGTGAGACTCAGGATGCCCGGAGCGGGACGATTAACCTGAGCGCTCCGGTTCGGGTTGTTGAGGATCGCATCAACGTTGTTGCGGGTCACCGCAGTATCCCCGCTTCGATTCGATGCTGTCACAATATTGTTCACGGCCTGATTACTGGCCGCCGGGATACCCGGAATATTGGTAAAGGCCACCGGACTGATGAAGTCGGCACCGGTGCGGACCTGCCCGTTGCCCTGGGTGCCACCGCCTGCAAAGAGCTCCTCGGAAATCACTCCGCCAAGACCGAAGGGAGTCACGATCCAGTCAAAGCTCAGCTCGTCGGAGTTCTCCTGGGAAACCTCCACGAACTTGGTGGTGATCCTGATCATCTTGGGCGTGCCCCCGAGAATATCCTCCACCAGCTGGTCCACGAGGTCGAGGTTCTGTGGAGTATTACTTACAATGAGCGTAGAGGTGCTCGCGATATACTGGGCAGAGGATCCGGGAGGGAAGTCGATGCCGGCTTCCTTAAGGATCTCCAGGAGGGGACGACGCGGTGCAAGCGAGCGATTACCAAGACCTTCATCAGCGGCAAAGGGATCTACTTCACCACCACCGTCACCGTCGCCACCACCCGTTCCAATGTCGTTGAGGAAAGTGGGCGGCACTTTCCACTTGCGGGTGAGGACATCCTCGCCCTCCGCCGAACCAATTGGAAGAAGGGTCACCGCAAAATCGTCAACCTTGTAGCGCAGGCGGGCCTGCTCACAGATATACTGGAGCACACTGGCGAGCGGAACATTGCGCAGTTTGAGCTCCTTCACCCGGGCCGAACCCGGATCAATGGCGCCGAGACCGCCTTCCACGTCCAGTTCGGCATCGGGCACCCCCCCGCCGATACGCGGCTTGCGGATCACGAAGTTGATCCCCTTCTTGATCGGATCGAGTTCCCACTTGTCGAGTTCCTGGGCGCGCTGACGGAGGAAATCGATCGCCTCCTCCACGGTGGTGTCATCGAAGTCGACCACCGGGATAAGCATATTCTTGAGCTTGAACTCGATGTTCAC
>DLRK01000016.1:0-26809 GCA_002501065.1 Akkermansiaceae bacterium UBA7890 | reverse complement strand
GCCATCTCCCAGGCCGCGTCTACTTCAGCCAGCATGCGGGCACGCGCTTCATCATATGCCGAACGGTAGTGATCGGACTTCAGTTGGTGGATACCCTCCATCCCCCGCCGCGCGGCAGAGTTGTAGGGATCTACCTGCAATGCCTTCTGATACTCGCGGATAGCATCATCATAGAGTCCGAGATTCTTGAAGCCTTCTGCGGTATAGAGAAAGCGCCGCACCTTATCCACGTTGGTGGTGTGGTCATAGGAGAGCGCCGGGTTGGTCCGGATGGGATCATCAAGGTATTCAATCTCCTGGTGAGCCCGCTGGTTGTTGGGATCGATGGAAAGAACCTGGTTCAACTTCTCCCGCGCCTCCACATACTTACCGGTGCGACGGTATTGCTGCGAAAGTGCCACGGTGGCATCGGCAAGGTGAGCTTCCAGAGCGCGGCGACGTTCCGCGGTGGCAAACCCTCCCGGGAGGATGCCCAAGGCTTCGTTATAACTCGTGACGGCGGTTTCGTAGTCTCCCTTCTGGTAGGCCTCGCGGCCCGACTCAAGAAGTTCTTCCGCCTGTCGCACTTTCTCTGCTCGACGCATCATCTCTCGCTTGGCCAGGTCGCTTTGGGAGAAGACGACAGTTGGCGCGAGGGTGAGAAGGCCGAGGGACAGGGTGAGTACGCGAGCCGTGCGATTAGTTAAGTGCTTCGCTATTTGCATGGTGTGATAGGCGAGTTCTTGTCAGTTCCAGTTTCTTTGTGAAGCTTTTTTTCTCTTGGATAGTCCAGAAAGAGTAACATCTCAGAGTTGACGAATGGGGTTCAATTTGCGGGGGTGACGGGTTGGAGATCCATGGATTTGGTCTCCCCATCCTCTTTCCACTCGACAATGGCAGCCCCAGCATCGCTGACTCCGGCGAATGTATAGGGTTTTTTGACTGCATTCGGGTCAAACGGCAGGGCAAAACGGCTGCGCTCTTCAATCTGGAGCTCCTTGGCCTCCTCCCCGATCGCCGCCAGGACAAGCACTGCCGTCCAGTCCTTGACGATCACCCCGTTGCGTGACCCCTTCTTGAGTTCGATAATATCGCCCTTTTTCGCTGCGCCCACATCCTCCAGGGTAGCGAAATTGGCGGTTTGCATGACCCCTGTTCCGGGATTCTCAAAGGTCCGTTGCTCGATTTTCTTGAATTCGTAGCGCATCTGGGCCCCACCCTTGTCGAATACGTTGGAGTTCTCCGGGCCCTTCCCGGGCCTAAGCTCTCCCTGCGAAGAGGTTCTGACTTTCCTGTTGTTCACGATCTCCTCGTGGTTGAACTTGAAAGTATCCGAATCCTTAATTTTTCCCACCGTGCTGTCAGAGGAGTAGGTCAGCATGAACGCCCGCTTCTTCAACCGCACACACTGCAACTTCGCGATGAGGGAGGGGAAGCTCTTGGGATCATTGGGATCGGTCTTGGCATCAAATTCCTCACGATTGGCAAAACCGTCACCATCCTGGTCGAGGCTGGGAGAGTTATCCCAACCCGGATCAATCCGGTGATCAAGCCACCACTGGTTCGGAATGGGATCATGCACCATCTCCTTATAGGAAGGATCCCCCAGGTCTATCGGGGTCGTGACGTCCTCCTTGAGGAACAGCGGCGTTCCAACGAAGTTTTCGATCTTGCGCCCCTTTGAAGTGACAGGTCCCTCCAGAGTGACCTTGCTCCCGATTTCAGAAGTAGCTGCCTTGTAATTTTTTTCGTTGGGATTCTCGGGCGCCTTCAACCTGACTCCCCCGGTCGCAGCTGGAAAGTCCTCCTCAACCTTCCCTTTAGCCATCAGGACCATTGCCCCGAGCCCCAGGGCGAGAAGCAGGGAAACGATGAGAGCGGCCTTGTCGTAGCTTTCGGAAAGGTTTGCCATGAAATCAGTTCGTTAATTTGTCTGTTAGAGAATGCTGGGGATTCGATGAGAAAATACGGGAGAGCTCCGGACTGGGACAGGCTACTTCAGGGACGTTTCCCTTCATCCTTGGCCTTGAAGAGAACCACGTCGACCTCAAGCAGAACGTTGACCTGTTCGGCCCCGAGGACCTGACCGAGGATGCGCCTCCCTTCTGCCGCTTCAACGGCAGGGTCGGGATCACCCGGGGCCACGGGATCACCCGGTAGTGCAGGATCAGCAGGTTCGCCGGAATCGTCCGGCGGCAGAGCGTCCCCAAATTCATCGGCGAAAGGCTCGCCCGCTTCCTCTGCGGGAGCTTCGAATTTTACGTCATCCTTCGCTGGAGCCTGGTCACGCTTTTCATTCTGGATCCGGATGCTGCGCACCACGAAATAGTAGTCCTCGTGACTGGCCAGGTCGGAAATGATCTTCCGCATCACTGTCTCGGTGGAGCGGAAAGTCACCTCTACCGGAAGCCGGTGGTAGGGTGGCTCCTTGGTTGATGATTTTTTCCTCCGACCCTTGGGGGCCTCTTCAACCTTGTCCTTTTCAACCGGGAGCTGGGCACGGTGCACATTGAGCAACGCACTCGCCCCCGCATCAGCCATGACCCCGAAAAGGGCCTTCATGGCACCAAGCTGATAACCGAGTTGAGCGGTGGCTCCGTCCTTGGGCAATCCCCCGGTGTAATTCTCGAAACCAAGATAGAACTTGTCCCCGGGGTACTCGACACGGCGGGAATCAAACGCGCGGGTGACCTCGCTGCGCGCGGCGTTCAGTTTCTCGATGAACTGGGGCGGCGGTATCTTTGTCAGGGCCTCGGGCCGATAAACCAGCATCTTCTCCTGCAGGTCATCCACGACTTCCTCGTAAGCATCGATCTGCAACTCAAACTCCGTGGCGTTTTCATGAGTGGGATAGGGCTTCTTTCCTTCCAACCCCATCACTGACTGCCTGTGTTGCCCGTAGGTGCCTTTCGCCTCCTCGTAGAGCCGATCCTTTCCACTTCCAAAGAGGAATGCCCCAACTGCCACGATGATCACGCCAAGAAGCAGCAGCGCTTCAAACTTGTTGTTTTTTATCCAATCTCCCATGGGATCTGTCCGGGTTTTGTGGTTGCGGTTGCCCGTGTGTTACTTGATTGAAATGGGGTTCTTGAGGGGCAGGATCATGACGAACTGCTCCGCCAGCTTGTTCTTGTCGGTGATGGAGCTGTTCAGGAGGGGAAGGATCTCCTCGTCGGCAAGGTTCTTGCTATTGGGATCGGCAGGGTTTTTCTTCAACACGAACACCGCGTCCTCCTTACCCTGGTCGTCCCTGATCTTGCCCACAATCTTGCTCACCGCGGTCGGTTCTTCCCCCTTCCAGAAGCCGGTGAGCCGAATCACGTTGATGGACTCCTGGGGCGGTTTCAGAATCGCAGGCTCCTTCTTCCGTCGACTTCCTCTGGTAGAAGGGGCAGGCGCCCCTGAGTCCTTCAGATCCTGCAGGACGCTTGTCCCGTAGGGGGCCTTGGCGAAATTCTGTCCCGCGCGCGCCTCGCCGGACTTGTCGTCCCCGGCCTTGTAGAGACCCATCGCTTCGAAGTCGGTGATCCAGACGTCCTGATCATTGAAGTAGTCCTTCACCTTGCCCAGCACCTTGATCCACTTCACCCGCGACTCCTGCTGCCCGGCGTAGGCATCCGCGAGGTCCTGCAGGTCGGACTGGCGCCCGGACTGCTGGTCAATCTTGCCCCCCGGTTCAGCCAATTCGATTTTCGTTGCTCCCAGTTTCTCTGCCATTCCCTCCGCTTCAGCGGCAAGGACGGACTTGTTCATGGCCCAGGCCGCAAACCCGGCCATCACGATGACAGCGGCTGCGATGAGGAAGGGCTTGCGCTCGGCAGTGGCCCGTTGGGAGGCCACCACATCCGGGACGAGATCGATCCTGATGGGCGTCTGGTCCACTCCCCGCAGGGCAAGACCAACCAGTTCGCCCACCATGTGGGCTTCCTTCCCGAGGCGCTCAACATCGATGGCCTTGCCGATCGAGATACGCTGGAGCGGATTGAAAAGCTCGATGGGCACCCGCAGCTTCTCTTCGAGGAAATCCGGGAGGTAGGGCAGGTCCGCACCACCTCCTGCCAGGAAAACCTTGGTGGGCATGTTCCCCTCCTGCTGGCTGCGGTAATAGCTGTTGGTCCGCGCCACCTCCGCCGGCAGACGGTTCAGTGAGTTGCGAATCACAGTGGCAAGCTGAGCGGTTGCCTCGTCAAGCTGATTGGTGTGGCGACCGCCGAGGGAGACTACCCCGTTGGTGATCTTCTGGCTCTCGGCCTCAGCAAAGGAGATATTGTATTCCTTGGCGATCGCGGTGGTAACGGAGGCCGCGCCGACTGCAATACTGCGGGTGAAAAGCCGCGTCCCTTCGATATAGACCAGGTTGGTGGCCTTGGCCCCGACATCCATGAGGAGAATGGGGGCGTCCTCTTCCGGATAATTGTAACGGAAGGCGTTGTAGAGGGCCATGGGCGCGGCATCGACCTCCCTGGTCCCAATCCCCGCCTCCGCCACCGTAGCATTGATCTCGGTCAGGGCGTCACGCTTGATCGCAACGAGGGCCACTTCCTTTTCCGGACCCGTCGAGTCCAGCATGGCCCAGTCCCAGATCACCTCCTCGATGGGAAAGGGGACGTGCTGCTGAGCCTCAAACTTGACCAGTTCTTCAATATTATCCTCCTGGAGCGCCGGCAGCTTCATGAAGCGGGTAAAGACCGACTGTCCCGACATGGAGTAGCGGACCTTTTCCTTCTGCACCTTCAGGGCGGTGGCCAGCTCCTTGACGGCCAGGGTGATTTGCGGGAGACGCATCATCTCCTGAGAGGGATCCGCCAGAATGCTCTGCGAACCATAGGACTTGAGGATCAGCCCACCAGATTTGGCGGGATCAAAAACCGCCATGGATATGCGTTGCGATCCTATGCTAAGGGCAACGGTACTCTCTGCGTCAGCCATCGTGTAATTGGAGGAGGTAATTACGGGACAACCCGTAGTTGGAATAGTGTTATTGAATTGAGAAGGGCAGGATCAGCGCACTCGGGTCCAGGGTAACGACCAATTGCATTACCGGGGCTCGGTCTCGATCTCGAGATAGCGGTCCCACCAGAGGAACTTGAACGGAGTCTCGTTCTTGTTGAGCAGGGGATACTTGTTGGTCCGCTGCATGGTGGGCGACTGCCACCATGGCTTGCTGATACTGCCCTGCGAAGTGAAACGGGCGGGAGCGGCAGCACCCACCACACTTATTTCTCCACCCACCGCCGTGATCGAGTTCTTGCCGGCCCGGTCACTTCCGGTCAGACGCTTGATGGTGGCGGGCGAGAGGTAACAGGAGAGATAGAAGTCCTCGTCAAGCGGAACGTTCACGTGCGTCACTTCCTTCTCCATCAGGAAGTACTTCTGACCAGCCTTGTCGATCTTGTTATCAACCGCCACATACCAGCGCACAGTGAGACGGTCGACGTAACCGTCACGCGGAGCCGCACGGCCCGGTTCGAGTTTCACCTTCACCTCGACTTCCAGCCAGTCCTTGGATTTCCATGCCTTCTTGCCGGTATTGCCACCCACGCTGGGAGATTGCAGATCCTCAAAAGTGGGATCGGACGCCTCGATCTTCTTGACCGTCTGCGAGAGGGCCACGGGAGCTACCGCAAAGACGGCCAGAGGCAATGAAAGAAGAACGAGATGGGGCAGGGCTTTGAATGACTTCATGATGGGCGCACCGTTGCGGAAACCTAAAAACGCCTCACCCTTTTGACCAGAAGAATTCTGCGTAAGGATCCAGGAGGATTCACGTAGTTACATGGTTACGCCCGAGACTGGAACAAACCACTCTTGCAACCGGGGACCGGGCACCCCACAACGGTCCTCGTTCCGGAGCAATCCATGGAGGATCTGTCCACAGCAATTCAAAGCCACCAGCCTCTCGTCGTGGGAACCGTGGGAAATCCCAGGGTTATTAAACACCCCATCGGGGTGGCAGACTGCCATCTCGTCGAATTGCGGCTTGATGCTCTTGGATCCGGACAGGAGATCCGCCAATTTGCTGAAAAACAGCGTGTCTCCCACCCTCTCCTGCTCACTGCTCGTCACCCGGATGAGGGAGGATTGAACGATCTTTCCTGCCCCCAGCGTAGCGAGATCCTCACCGGCTTCCTCCCGCTGGGCACCCTTCTCGATCTCGAACTACAATCTCTGCCTGAGATGAATGCCCTCTGGGAGGAAGCAAAGGACCGGAACCTGATCCGGATTGCCAGCTGGCACGACTTCGAGCGATGCCCTTCGCGGAGTGAACTGCAGGAAACCATCGCGGCAATGGCGGCAGCCGGTGCCAGCGTGGCAAAATGCGCCTTCTGGCTGGATTGCCCTGCCGATCTGCAACGCATCGCAGAGGCCCTTGAGAATCCCCCCCTGCCACTGGCTCTCATGGGGATGGGGCCCCTCGGACCCAGCTCGCGCCTGTTGGCTGCCACCCTTGGCTCGGTCCTCAATTACGGTTATCTCGGGGAGGAGACCACCGCTCCCGGACAATGGCCTGCCCCCCTGCTGCGGGAAGCGATCTCGGTCCTGCGCTGAACGACTGCCCGGGAGGATCAGACCTGCGGCGGCGGGAACCGTCGGCTCCCCTGCACTCCGGGACCGCTGTCCGGGATCTTGCTCAAGCACTCCCCGGAGACTGGCTGATGATCTCTATCGGCGCTTCCGGCAAAGCGTCGAGAAAGGCCCGCCCGTAGCGCCGGGTCACCACCCGGTTGTCCAGGATTGCCACCAGGCCGCGATCCCGACTCGAACGAATGAGACGCCCTACACCCTGTCGCAGTTTGAGCACCGCTTCCGGAACGGAATAGTCCATGAACGGGTTGCCGCCCTGCGCTTCAATCTGCTCAAGTCGAGCGGCGGTCAGGGGATGATCCGGAACCGCAAAAGGCAAGCGGGTCACAATCACATTCGAGAGGGACCTGCCCGGCACATCCACCCCGGTCCAGAAGCTGTCGGTTCCCAGCAGGACGCTCCGCTCGTCATCGCGGAACTCCTGCAGGAGGCGGTGCCGGGGATAACGGCTGCCCTGCACGAGGAGTCGCCAGTCCTGCTCATGACAAACGTCTTCCAGGGCATCGGCGGCCATCTGCAGGCTGCGATAACTGGTAAAGAGCACGAAGGCCCGGCCGTCACTGCGGTGAAGGAAATGTTCAATCCACCCCACGAGGGCCTCCTCATACTGCGGGGCCTGAGGATCGGGCATGGCCTTCACCACGTGTATCTTCATCTGCTCGCGGTAATCAAAGGGGCTGCCAATCCGGAGTGCTTCCACCTCCTCCGCCCCGATCCGCCGCCGGAAATAGCTCAACCCGGGATCACCTGTGCCCAGGGTCGCGCTGGTCAGGATTGCGGTCCTGCCCTCCGAAAACAGAATCGGCCGCAGGCGCCCGGCCACATCGACCGGGGCGGCCCTCATGGCGTAGGAACTGCGATCCGCTCCGCCAGCCTCCACCCAGTAGACGCAACCCTCGTCCTCCTGCTCAAGAAAGACCTCCAGGGTTGCGTGAGCCTCCCGCAATCGCCGCGCGCTTTCCTGAATCTCGGCGCGAGTCGTCTCATTTTCGGTCTTATCCGCGAGAGAGTCCAGATCGGCCCAGAGTTCCCGCAACGGAGCCGCCAGAGTGTTGGGCACGATCTCCGGTTCGCGCACCCGGAATTCCCGCCCCCACTCACCGAATTCGCTGACCTCTCCCAACAAACCAAAGAAATCCTCCGCTTCAGAGAGGGCCCGTTCGACCCCGGTCATGGCTTTTCCCACCCCCAGGGTTCGCAGCAATCCCTTTCTGGAGCGCGGATTATAGAGGCGCTGGAGATCGAAGCGTAATCCGGCCTGGCTCAGACGCAGCCCGAGCTGATTCGATGCCACACTCTCAAGGGTATGAGCCTCATCGAAGACCACAAAGTCGTTCGGAAACAAGTAGCCGCCATGCTCCATCAGGGCCTCCATGTCGAGAAGGGAGAAGAACAGGGTGTGGTTCACTACAACCGCCTCAGCCTCAACGGCTTCCTTGCGCGCTTCCTGAAAAAAACAATCGCCCCGTAGTCCACAGCTGCGGGTGGTGCAGATTTCCGCCTCGCTACAGACCAGTTGCCAGACTTTCGGGGATGGTTGAAAGTCCAGGTCACTCAGGGTGCCATCCTGCGTCGTTTCATACCACTTCCATATAGTCTCCAATTCGTCCGACTCACTGCTGCTGAACAGGTCACCGCAATTCATGCGGGCGCGCTTGAGGCGGGCGGGGCAAAGGTAGTTGCCCCGTCCTTTGAGAAGCGCGGCGTGGAAAGGCCTTCCGATCAGCTTACGCACGAGCGGCAGATCCTTCTTCATGAGCTGCTCCTGAAGATTGATGGTATGGGTCGAAAAGACCGCCTTGCGCCCCTCCTCCAGTCCATGGATCATGGCAGGCAGGAGGTAGGCCAGCGATTTCCCCACTCCCGTTCCCGCCTCGACGACCAGTGAACCTTCGCTCTCCAGTGCGCGACCCACCGCCTCGGCCATTTCCTGCTGCTCGGGACGGTACTCAAAATCCGGCGAATCGGCCAAAAGCCCCTCCCCTGAGAAGGCCTCCCTCATCTCGACCTCCAGGGAAAAGCCGCTCTCCGCTTCACCTGGCAGGATCATAAGGCAGTAGCGAATTTGTCATTGTGCGCCCCGATCATGCGGCATTTACAGTCTCTCCCCATCTCTCTTCTCGACCTCCAGCCCGTTTTAACTTCAGTCTCCCCAACAACCAATAACCAATAACCAGTAGCAATCCCCTCTCCGCTTTCCAAGTTTCTTCCCTGCGTCATTCTAGCGGTGCTGGGCACTCTCGCGGCCCTCGCGCTCGTCCCGCGGGAGATCCAGGCCGTGAACATTCACCTCCTCGGATTTCCGGACAGCGACCGGACCACCCTGAATCTTCGCCCTGTGCTCCTGGGCTCGCTCTGCTTCCTCCCCGCCATCGCCGCGCTCTGCTACGCCTTCGCGGGGGCCCTCGACCGCTACCTCACCCGCCAGATGCTCGGCGCCGTCGGCATCTGCTCTTTCGCTCTCCTCGTCATCTATGTCCTCATCGACATCAACGACAACATCGACAAGTTCCAGAAGGCGGAGAACACCATCTCCTTCCTGTTGCAGTATTATCTGGTCACCCTGCCCCCCGTCTTCGTCCTCCTGATCCCCTTCGGCCTCCTCCTCGGCCTGCTTTACTCACTCGGTCGGCTGTCACACAACCGGGAGATCATCGCCATGATCCAGACCGGGCGCAGTGTCGCCCGCGTGATCGCCCCTCTCGGCACAGTCGGTCTCTTCCTCAGCCTCGCCTGCCTCCTGCTCAACTACCATTGGGCCCCGTGGGGCGAAGGCTACCGGGAGGCCCTCATCGAATTCGCCAAGTCCGGTTCGAAGAGCCAGGCGCGAAATGTGCTCTACGTACACCGCGACGCTGAACGGATCGCCCACCGCTCCTGGTTGGTGGGAAGTTTCCCCTACAACTACACCCCGAAAGATCTCATCCTGGACGTGGTGGTCCGTAGCAAGGACGAAGACGGACCCACCTCCGTTCTTTACGCCAAGTCGGCCACCTGGTCACCCGGCTCCAAGAAATGGGCTTTCAACGACGCCATTCGCCTCGATCTCCGCTCCCGGTTGGAGGACGGCACCCTCGCTGAAAAATTCGATACCGATCTACCCAATCCCTACCTCGTCCACGACTTTCCCGAAACCCCCTGGCAGATCGTCACCCCCGGCCTGCAGGAAGATTACCTCGGGATCCCCGAACTCCGAAGCTGGCTCCAGCAATACGGGGGAGATGAATGGGCTCCACGCCGATCTTACCTCACCCAGTGGTATTACCGCTGGGCCCAACCGTGGATCTGCCTGGTGGTCGTCCTTCTCTCAGCCCCTCTCGGCATTGTCTTCAGCCGTCGCGGCACCGCAGGCGGGGTGGCCATCGCCGCCTTGCTCATTGGAGCCATGCTCCTCTGCTCCAAGACCTTTCTCACCCTCGGGGATGCCGGTCACCTCTCCCCCGCCCTCGCTGCCTGGGCCACCAATCTCCTCTTCACCTCCATTGCCCTGCTCCTCTTCTGGCGCCGCCTGCAGGGCCGCCCCATCTATCAGACTATCCTCAGTCACACTCCCTTGAGTAACGGAGATTGATTCTCCTCCTCACTTTCACTTTCCACAGCGCCCACTTTCCCCTTCACTGCCGTCACGGCTCAGTCCCACCGTGACTAAGCCGGTCACTTTCATTCCTCTCATGCCCCTCGCCGACTCCTGGCACATCAAGTCTCGTGCGCATCATTGCTCCGTCACCGAGAAGCCCTTCACCGAGGGGGAGACCTTCTTTACAGCTCTCCTCCCTGACCCGGAGTCCGATGGCTACCTGCGACTGGATTTCTCCCAGGAGGCCTGGGACGCGCGTGGCGAGCAATCAGAGCAACCCTTCTCCTTCTGGCGTACCGTCTACCGGCCTCCCGAAGTGGAAGCCAAGGTCGAGATCATCGACAGGGACGATCCTGAAGCTCTCCTCACCAGCCTGATCGAGCAGGATGAAGCTCACACCGAAAACACCCGTTACATTCTGGCAGTCATGCTCGAGAGGAAAAAGATCCTTATCGAAACGGACTCTCAGAAAACCCGTAGCGGGCTCCTCCGCATCTACCAGCACCGTTACTCGGGTGAGATCTTCATCGTGAAGGATCCCCAGATTCCCCTTAGCCAGGTGACTCCCCTTCAGGAAGAAGTCCAGAAACTCCTCTCCCCGGATGAAGAAGCACCGGCGGAGGGCGAAAGTGGAGAACCGCCTGCGGTAAATGCCGACGGGGAATAGGGCGGCCTGGTCTGCCGCTTGACGATTGATCTTCACCCTGGCAGGCGGGGAGGATGGATACCCTCCCTCATGAAAAGACATCGTCCGCCCCCACCACCGGACATCTCGACAGCCCATAATTCCGATTACCCCTTTTCCTTTTTGCCGGGAAATGACTATCCTTCTCTGATCGGCAGGATTCCAGACCTCCGAAATGTAAGCTTCCATGGATTCCGACGCGCAATCGTCCGATACTCAACCCGGTGCCAGCGTGACCCTTGCCGGCGCCACGAGCTCCGGTCCAATCGATCACAAGCAAGCTGTCGAACTGATCATCTCTCTTTGTGAGAAGACCGCTCCCGCGCACCAGCGGGGCCTGGCTTACGGTGGACTCGCCCCCCGCAAGGTGCTGATTGACGAGAACCTCAACCTCTCCATCACCCTTGAACCCGCTTCCGGACCACTTGAGTCCATTGATGAAAGCAACCGCGACTACGTCGCTCCGGAATTACTCTCCGGAAAAGACTGTGTCGCACACTGCGACGTCTATTCGCTCGGCCGCATCCTCTACCGACTCCTCACCGGCACGACTCCACAGGGTGACACCCCCCCCGCACCTTCCACCATCCGCAAGACTCCCCTGGTCCTGGACACCCTGATCAAGAAGGCCACCAGTCCCGATCCCGGAGCACGCATCTCCTCAGTGGAGAACCTGGCCAATGACCTCCGCCAAACCGCAAGGCTGCGACCCACCATCAAACGCCCGGAGGCTCCCGTCACCCGCATTCCCGAGCGTCCCCGGACACCGCTCCCGTCCGCCAACATCAGACCTGACCGATCCATCGAAATCCCCTGGGGGATCATTACCAAGATCGCTCTCGCCCTCGTGGCCCTCTCGGTGATCCTCAAGTTGGCCTCAAACTTCGGTCAGGAGGTGGAGGAAGGAATCTCTCCAGCCCCCTCCGACCCGGACCGGGACCGTAAGGTTGCCGAGCGTCGTGATCCCATCGACCGGGACCGCGACAGACAGGACGCTGCCCGGAAACCCAAGCTCAAGCCCCGGACCAGGCCCCCCGTTCCCCGTGAGCGCCTCCGCGACTCCCTCCCTCGCCTGAAGACTGCCCTCCATGCCGGCCAGCGCAATGAACTGCCGCCGGCGGCAATCTGGCGCAACGACAGCACCTACGCCCTCTGGGATCGCTCCATGACCTGGCAGAACGCCAGGGCATTTGCGGAAGCTCATGGTGCCCACCTGGCGATCCTCACCGACCGCGGAGAACGCCAATGGATCCGCGATCAGTTCGACCTGCGTTATCCAGTCTGGATCGGGGCCGGCAAAGGAGCACACGATCGCTGGCAGTGGCTCGATGGCACGCTCATGCCCACCACCAAGTCGGTGGGCACTCCGGAAGACCGCTACCTCGCCCTCAACGAAAATGGCATCATCATGCCTGCCAACACCAAACGAAAATGTGACGTCCTGCTGGAGTGGAGGGACGACGGCACCAACCCGGGTACCGAGCGCGAACAGCTCAAACGGGTCAAGACCCTCGCCCTGTCGGGATCCAGGGAATCCCTCCTCCGGGGAGAGGGTCTCCCCATTGGCACCCGCACCTTTGGGAACTCCCACTTCTACGCGCTCCGGGGAGACATGGTGACCTGGGATGAAGCGCTCGACCTGTCTGCCATTCACGGAGCCTATCTCGCCGTCCCCTCCAGTGCCGAAGAACACCGCTGGATCTGTGAGAACTTCTGGATCTATCTTGGTACGGGTCAGGGGCTCTGGTTGGGAGGATTCCGTGGGCAGGCTGGCCAACCCTGGAAATGGGTCAGCCGGGAAGCCTGGCATAGCGTCGGCTTCCCGGAGAACGTCAACACCCATCCCCTGTTCAATCGCATCCTCCTGCAGGGCGCGGGCGAAACCGGAACCGGCAGATGGACCATGGTGGATGGTTCCAGGAAAAAGGCCCCCGGCATTCTCCTGGAATGGAGTTCACCGGCTGATGTCAGTGCCGGAGAAGTTGCCAGGGGATTTGCCGCCGACCCGTGGCTGGCCGCCATCAACCGCAAAACCCAGCAGATCGTGGGATCCGATCTGAGCGCCTTTGACTGGGACAGAAATAAACTGATTGAGCAGTATGTCCGCAGCCTCAAGAACTTGATCCGGACCCAGAAATCCGCAACGAGGAATGCACTCCGCCAACCGGGTCAGAACACAGCGGCCCGACGCGAGAAACTTGCGATCTGGGAGAGCCTCGAAAAAGATCTCGTTGAAGCCTCCGAGAAGGACCAGCTCCTGCCTGCCCTCCCTGCTGACGGGCCCAGGGCCTTTATCGCCATCCATGAGCGCACGGCCGGGACGCTCACACAACTTGAGAACAAATACGACACCAGGATCAAGGAACGACAGAAGACCTACCGCAATCAGATCGAAGTGCAGGCTCAAGCCCTTTCGGAGCAGGGACATCTTGAGACAGCCAATGACCTCCGCAGTGCCCTGCGCCCGCTCAAACCCGATCTCAAGGCCTTCCTCCGCCTCCTCTACCCCCAAAATCCGGACCGCGGCACTCTCCCCTGGGAACCACGTCGGGATCTCCCCGGCGAGGACAAATAAAGCCCTGCTACTCCATGCGGGTAGGACTTTTGCCTCGATTCTGCCAGCAGGACCACAAGGCCGCCGACCCGTCGGCTGCAGCCGGGTTCCGTCTCATCCATAATTAGCTAATAACCGCTTGCCAGTCCCTGCGTTCCTCGCTCAAACTGTTCCCCGTAATGAGAAAACTGATCCTGATCGCCTCCCTCTTTGCCTTGTCCGGCGCCGCCTACGCCGACATCCAAGCGCCTCCGGGAGCACAGTATAACTCCTCTCGCAAGCTCGGTCGTGCCCTCTCCAACATCCTCTACGGAGCGGTCGAGATTCCTGAGCAGTTCTTCCGTCGCGGCACTGGAAGCGGTCGCAAGTCCGGTGGATCCTACGGAATCGTCGATGGGGGCCAGCGCACCCTCAAGCGCATGGGCTACGGTTTCTACGAGCTCGTCACCTTCTACTGCCCTACCTATAAAGGCACTTTCAAGCCGCCCTACAAGAAGTGCGGAACCGATTGGCGCGTCGAAATGAACCCGCACGACGGACTGTCTGAGTTCCCGCCCGAACTCGGCTATGAGACCTACTTCAGCCATGCCCGCCGCCAAAGCCGGTAACGACAGAAACCTTTCCCAGCAAAACCCAAATAATAGAGACCCGGCTCCGGCCGGGTCTTTTTTTTCGTCGTCAGTCCGCTCGAAATCCTGGCCTGGAAAACACCCCACCCGGCGAGCGCCTTCAGCATCGACCCGGATATGCGATCCCTCCGTGCCCAAACCAATCACTGGCCACCTCCCGGGGAGACTGCTAGAATCATTCCAACAGCTCATGCGACCCCTTCTCCTTCTCCTTGTCCTGGCCTCCAGCATGGCAGCCCCGGCTGCCATGCGTGCATGGCGCAACCTGGAGGGCACCAGGAGCTTCCAGGCCGAGTATCTCTCCAGCGACGGCGCACGCGTCACCCTCAAGCGCCGCGATGGACGGATCATCACCCTGAGCATCAGGAAGCTGCACACCGAGGACCAGACCTGGGTGCGCAGCAATGTCGCTCCCAAGGATCTCGCCGCCGACGCCCCACCCCCCAAGGGCGCCGCATTCGACCAGCTCGAGTTCGGCGACAACCGCAATACGGTGGAGAAGAAACTCAAGGTCAGTCCCCTCGTCACCTCCGCCGGCGACGGAATCTTCCTCGGTCGCACCGGACTCAATGGGATCTACAAGACCAAGGCCACCATCGGCGGACTGCACTGCTTCCTATTCTTCGACTGGCACAAAAGCGGGGGGCTTCGTGAAGTGAGCCTCCAGACTCAACCCGTCAGCAAGGGCCAGTATATCACCTCCCTGCGTGGCAACTGGTCCGAACTCATCGACCTCCTCGGCAAATTGCATGGTCGACCGGTGCAGGCCGCCGGGTTTCCCGGTGTCGAAGAGCTTCAGGACGGTGCCATCCTGGGCTCCCACCTCTGGTACACCGAGGAGGGACACAGTGTCATTCTGGGAACCGGGCAGGAAGGCAGTGGTTACAACGTGGTGGTTCGAATCACTTCCGAACGTATCCGCCCGGTGCCCCTTGGAGTTCCAGCCGGCACTCCCGGAGCGAACGATCCGGACAGCCCTCTTCCCAAACCCTCCAACTTCCAGCCCTGAAGCATCGGTGCCTTGCCTCGAAGGAGAGGGGTTGGCCTGCTCCTCCTCGCGGTCGAGCCATCAGCAAAGCCGGAGAGAAGGAGCAGGATAGTCAGTTCACGGAGTGTGTTCATTCACGAGAGACCTGCGTCTGCACATCCAGAAACAACCCCGTTCAAAGGCGCATAAACACCCCTTATGGATTGGACGCCGACGGTTGGCGGACCTCCAGTCGGTAAAACCCGCTTTTCCGTCCGAGTCGACCGGGATCATGGTCCATGAGGATTCCATTGAACGCCGGGGATATTCTCTCCCAGGGAGAGTTCAGATCTTCAGCATACTGAAGGTAATAGAATCTTCCTCCGGGAGTAGTGATCTCCATTTCACCCGCGCCATTCCGCCCGAGGGACAGTTGACCGGCTTCCTCCACCTGGACCATCTCCAGGACCGCGAACTCAGAGAGCAAACTGGTGCGCCCACGAACCACATTGGACGTCACGTCCAGGTCAGTCGTGATCTCGATCCAGGCGTCCCCCTGCTTCTGCACAAGGATCAGATTCCTCTCGTCGGCGTAGTGGCTTTCCTCATATCCCACCATCACGTCCACGTCGCTGGATCCGAAGTTGGCAGTAGTCGAAACCTCGAAGGCCAACGGCGCGGCCCCGAGGAGCCCCTTAAGGGAATCCGGTCCTTCATTCAATGTCAGGGTTGACTGACCCGCCTCCAGCACTTCCCCAAACTCAAGTGCAAGGTTGGAGCCAAGGGCCACCCCCACCCGCTGGCCCGCCGGGGTGCTGACGGGATCGGAAGGCCCCGTCCCCTGGTCGAAGACGATCGGGGCCAATGCCACTCCTTGGAAGGAAATCTCAAGGGCGGCACCCTCCCGTGTTTCACGAACGAGCGCAATCAGGTAGGTTCCATCCAGCATGTCCTGCACGGGGCCGATTTGTCTCACGCCCTTGCCGACAAGTTCAAACCGATCGGCATACCCCGGACCGACATGGCCCTGGACCCGGTCGCGGGGCGTCACCTTCACCAGGTAGGTGGGAGGCTGGGCATCAATCACCACCTCGGTGGTGCCCGGATCCGGCTTCGGAGCCACCCACACGGTATGCAGGATTTCCCGGTTGATGGGCTCGCAATTCTCGTCGAGCACGCTGGCCCGGATCAGGAAACTGTATTCGCCGGGAACCGGGGCCGGGAAGGCGCCCTGGAACAGCGCAGAGTCCTTCATCAGATCCTCCAACGACAGGGTGAAGGGCGCCGCAGGCAGCTTCGAAACCGGAGGTTCCCCGTATTTCAGCTGATACGCCATCCCCATTCGCTCAAGAACCGAGAGCGGTTCCTTGTTGATCGCGAGGGGCACATTAGCGAGATCCTCCGCAGTCAGGGCCTTGGAGGAGAACACCTCCCCGATCCCGATAGCCGGAACAAACGGCTGCACCTTGATCACAGCCTGTCTCAAGGCCCCCGGAGCGGCTCCCCGCAGGAGGGCGGAGAACTCGATATGATCGCCCGGTTCATAGGACGTTCTTCCCGCCGGGAGTGGGGTAGCCAGCGAAAAGTGAGCCGTGGAATCGGCCAGTACGTTAGCCATGTAATGGGTTGTGATTCTCCCCCCGTTCCGGATGATCATGCTCCAGGTGCCCGCGTGCGAACTGGACGGCCCCGAAGGAAGCGGTGGTTTGATCCTGGCAAACACGTAGCCGGGCTGGCGCGTAAACTGGACCTTGTCGCCGAAACTGGCGGCATTTCCTTCCGTGATAAGAAGACCCGTCGGCGAACGCAGGGTCAGCTGCAGGCTGGCTGCAGGATCGTCCCAGGTGGCGATGAAGGTCGCGGTGAGATCCTTGGATCCCAGTCCGGCGTCAACTTCCACCGACTGGCCGGGAGCGAGATCGCCCTCGGGGTCGACAACCAGTTCACTTTCAATCGCGCCTCCAAGCGCCTCAATGAAGAACTTGTCCAGCTGGGTGGAATTCTCCGCCACGTGGAAGAGTCCATCCGGTCCCTGGGTCGAGAGGGTCGAGAGGAGATTGAGATCCAGGCCGGCCAGGCCGGATCCGCCTTCCGTTCCAAATCCTACCGAGAAGACGTTCACATCCTCGGCGGAGAACTGGTTCAGGAAGGCTGACTCGGTCGGGTCACCACCCGCCGTCTTCATCCCGTCGGAGAGAAAGACCAGCACCTTGCGGCGATCAGATCCCGGCGGGAGAAGGTCCAGCCCGGTCTGCAGGGCATCCCGGATGTTCGTTGCACCCCCGGCCGACAGGGCATCCACCTCACTTTTGGCGGTATTGAGGTTCCCTCCGGGTCCCGAGGTCAATTCCGTCACCATTTCAATGGCACCAGGCTCGTCGAAATCAATCGATTCGGTGGAGGCGAAACTCACTTCACCCAGACGATCCCCCTCATTTGTACGCATGAGGTCGAGGAACAACTTGGTGGACTTCTTCAGTTGCTCGAGCTTGGTCTGGGTTCCGTTGGAGACGGGAACCTCGGCCCCCATGCTGCCACTCCGGTCCATCACCAGGACCACGTCCACCAGCCGAGCGACCTGCACCGGGATAATATTCACTTCGTCATGTTCCGGGATGGAGCCCGCGGAGTCATAGTAGACAAGAAGAAAGACATCGTTCTCCACCAGGTCCGCCACCGTGACCGATCCGGAAGAAATTCCCAGCAGGGCCGAGGCCTGCGCCGGGGTGATCTGGACCGTGGTGGTGATGGCCGCTGAATCTCCCGCCCCGAGGGCCCCGATCGTCCCATCCGGGGCAACAGAGTCACTCTGGATGGTCAACGGCACATCTCCGCCAAGCTGGAAATCCGCGGAGAGCAGGACCGTGTATTCAAAGGATCCACCGGTCGCGGCCGTCCCGATATTGCTGACGCTCCAGTCAAAAGTGAAATCAGTGCTGAGGCCGGGGATCCCGACTTTCTCTTCATTGGAACCAACCAGTTCCGGCAGGTCCGGATAAGGCATCCCTACGAGGGAAAAGTCCTGGGCGCCAGTAGGGATATCAAACCCGATCACGCGCGCGGTCCAACGACCTGCCATGGCGTTCGGAATGGAGACCTGCTCCACGTTATTGAGGTGGTCTTTGCCGGTTCCGGCAACCCAGACACCAGTCCCCGTGATGGCGCTGGCAGGAATGTAGTCACTCCCCGACAGGAGATTCGGGGAAATGGGGATCTGCACCTGGATAGCGGTTCCCGGCAGCTGGTCTTCATCCGCGATTGGATTACCAACACTGTCGAGGATCGTTTGTCCCAACTGCCAGGGATAGAAGACATCTCCCTGCGGTGAGACCAACTCCAGATCAAGATCATTGATCAGACACGGACTGGTACCAGGAAGCTGTACTGCCGCCTCGATATCATCCCAGGCCAGAGTAATCCGCACCGGACCAGCGGCCTCCACCACGAACTCAAACTCCTCCATCGCTCCCTGATTGACCGTGTCCTGCACAATTTGATTTGGAATCGGGACTCCCCCGTCCATCCGTGCATTTTCCAACAGATTCACTGCTGCCTGGGCATCAATCATCCCAAAACCCGTGGAAAAATCCGGTCCAACGGTAGCAGAAACTCTTCCGCTTCCATCATTTCCGTTTCCCGCATTGCTATCGGAATCAATCTCGCCATGCACTTGGTTGCGCACATCATTGCTGACAATATCAGTCGCGGTCTGGATCAGGATAGCCCGCAGAGTCGATGGCAGGGGCGGATTTGAATCCACCGTCAATCCGAGAGGCACATTGTAGGTATTCTGCCATGCCTCAAGCAGCAGTCCGTGAACCCCTGCAACCGCGGGCGAAGCCATCGATGTGCCCGACTTGGAAACGTATCTATTCGATGTATGGCATGAGATGACATTGGATCCCGGGGCCAGCACATCCGGAACAAGGCGGCCATCAAAAGCCGGGCCCATACTGCTGAAATTACTCAGAAACCCGGTGCCAGCATCCCAGCTGCCCACCATCACACAGTTCTTTGCCTGGTTCAGGGTAGAGAAATAGCCGAATATCCAACCATACTGTGGGGATGACCCATTGTTGCCTGCCGCAAAAATCCGAGGCCGCCTTGGGACGGGAGTTCCGCCTGAAGTGGCTTCCCCACGAACCAGTTGATCGATAAGGGCGCAGTCGGCATCATAGTTCCCGCCAAAGGACAGGACATGAGAATGGTTGACGAGATCCAGGGAGTCATTGGTGATCGAATCCAGCGTGTTGGCCGCATCAATCAACCCAGCCCAATCGACGATCGATGCGTTGGGAGCCATCCCCCGGTACTGGAAGGCAGTCCCGCCGTTCGGATTTCCGAAATCATCGATCAGAGCACTCTGAATACCGCTTCCGGCTGCAATCCCAGCGACGTGGGTGCCATGCGAAGCCGACCCGGACACATCCCGAATGACATTCAAATCGTTGTGCCCCGCATCAACTCCACTGTCATGAATCCCGATTGTGATGCCGGCCCCCGTCAACCCTGCATAGGCAATCGTATTTGCCCCAGCATTGACGGTGGCATCCTGTAATGGATCTACATTGATCGCGGCACGGGTGGTATCGTTAAGAAGCAAGAGTGGCTTCTCTCCAGCTTCAATCCACTCGACTTGCTCCTTGTCTGCAAGAACCTGCAATTTATCCGATGCAATTGTCACTTGCCACAGGTTGTCTGACTTGGGAGAGAACTTCTGGGTAAGTTGTCCCAATTCCTCCCTGATGTTCTGCTCCCGGGTGTCCGGATAAAATTTTACACGCAGGTTCAGGGAGCCATCCCGGTTCAGCGCCCGGTTAATTCCCTGCGGCACTCCGTTCTCCAGAATCTCAAAGTGCCTATAGTTCCCGACCCAGAGATCCGGATCAACCTTGTCCTGAGGTTCCAAGGGCACGATTGCTTTCAGCATCTCAGCGACCTGTGGATCGCCAGGACGGAACCCATGCTCAATCAGTCCCACCGAATGTCGCTTGCTGAGAAAACTCTGCCGCCGAACCCCTTTTCGTTCGAGGATCTTGATGTCCTGCCGGGTGACCGCTCGCCTGAGAACGATCAGGCCATGCACCCCGGCCCCGTTGGACCGTTCAAGCCGATTCATGAATTCCTTCTGCAGATCCGCCGAGGGTAGAAACTCCCCGGAACGAAGAATAATTTTCCGGCGGTCAAAATCTGCCCGGGCCTCCCGGTCCTCCGGCATGTCGAGCTTGAGCGAGATTCTCGCGTCGCCGCCCCCCGCGGGGTCGTCGATCACGAGGCGCCAGTTGACCCCGCGCCGGACATTCTCGTCCTTTACGTCGTAGGCCAGGACGAGGGGCGATTTTCCCCTGATCTCGGCATACACTCCCGGTTCCCGACCCAGGAGCCGGGCCCGCAACTCACTGCTATCACCGGTCCAGGAGATCTCGGCCTTGATGGCACCCGGCACCAGGACCGTGAAGGGATGATGGGCCACCGAATCGGGCCCGGAAATATTCAAGGCCGTGTCGGCCGCAGCAAAACCTGGAATTCCCGCCACGCAACCGATCAAAAGGACCATTACGAGACGCTTAAACTGTACAACGATTCTATTTTTCTTCATTTTTCCTGTAACTGGGGGGTCAAGGGCACAGAGCCCTCCTCTCCCAAACCGTTCTCGCAACCTCCCATTTTCATCCTTTTGGCTGCCGTAACCCAATCGTCATGCCGATAGGATCTGGATTCACTGTTTGCGGATGAACGGCAGTCCCCTACCGGCGCTCCGGGATTCAGGTCCCGGATCCCGACGATCGCCCCCGCCCCATTTTGCGGAGACCAGCAGACCAGGAGATCCGCCTGATTATTTCCCTTCGCCCGCCCTCATGCTCTGAGGATCAGGGAGATTCATTGAGCCTTGGGTTCTAGCCTGGCATGGCGGGAGAAGAAGCCAGCCATGTAGTCGATTGCGGTGGTCATTTGGACCCTGGACAGTCGATGCCCACTCCCCTTCACCGCATAAAGCAGCAGTTCATAGTCGGCTTTCTCCGGTGAGTAACGGGTCAGCGTGATCTGCCCGGTTTTTTCCAGCACCACAGATTCAGTCCTGGCACCATGATTGGTCGCCCAGAGCTCCATGGTCTTCCGGGCCGGATAAAACACTTCTCCCGGAACCTTGGACTCCCCGGTGAAGAGGGCGTCTTCCGCCCCACAGACCAGCAGAATTGACAACCTCGGACGACCCCTGGGCAGCGGCGGCCTGTTGATCATCGCTCCGCGCATCGGAGCGATCGCCGCGAAGAGATCCGTCTCCATGGCCAGGCGAAAACAGAAAATGGCTCCGCTTGATCCTCCCGTGGCATAAAGGCGGGTCCGGTCGATGGACGCATTCCTGTCCAGATACTCAACGGTTTTGACCACCAAGCCAACGTCATCACTACTACTGAAACGATGATTACTGAATCCATTCCAGGCCGTCACCCCTCTCCGGTTACGCTTTGCATTACTGAGACCCTGGGGACTGACACTGATATAGCCGTGATTTCTCACCAACCCTTCCAACTGGCGGTGATATCCCTCCATGGGACCGCCGGCCCCGTGAAACCCGAACACCACCGGATACTTTCTTGAGGCATCGTAATCCCCGGGCACTCGCACCAACATCTGGCGCAACTCCTTGTCGTGCATGAATTCCACCCGGTTCGTCCCCGGTTTGAGATCTTTCCCCTCTGCCACGGGATGCAGGCAAAGAACGAACAGGAGCGGGTGCAGGGGCTTCATGCTTCGATCAATTTTCAACGGACTCGTTCTGATCCACATGCTTGTCAGGGCAGGAACCTGTCAGCGCACCTTGATATCCACCCCAACCTGCTTTCCAAGGATGTTCTGGCCCCGGACCCGACGATGCTCTCCGTCGCAATGCACCTGCCGGATACAGAACGAATCGTTACAAATGGATGGATCGGCTACCCGGGCTACCACAATAAAGGCCCCTGAAACTCTTCAGGAAATGCCGACCATCAATCGCCTGGAAAAGATGGGCATGCACAGAATCGTTGCCGGCACGATCCGTGGCAACTGTCATCAGATCTGATCCCCGATCGACAGACAGGCAAATCCTGTATCGTCCAATCAGGCCGATCCTGGGTGAAAAACGCTGAAAAGCTCATTCATTCAGGCAAAATTCCCCTTGCAGGCCCTCAGAGGACCAGACAGGATACCGCTTGTCATGCGGCTGAAAGCACCCAACTTCTTCAAGTTTGCCTCCCTGGGGATCATCGGGATGGCGTTTGCCCACGCGGTGCATGCCTCCACCATCGTTCACAGCGTCGGCGAGCCGAGCTTCGGAGCGGCGGTGGCCGGGGGAGGCGGTTATAGTTATGCGACTACAGCCGCATGGACACAAAACGCCAATTGGTTTTACAGCACGGCCTATGTCACAGGGACCAGTGCCAAGCGCCCAATGCCCCGCACCGGCGATGTCGCCTTGCATGCTATCAGCCAGTACACTTCACAGGTACTCACCGACACCTTCGTGGCCGGCCGCACCTATACGTTTTCAATCTACTTGAGCGGGGATGGCGACGCTGTTGACGATTCAGACCGGACCTGGTTGTACCTCTTCGACGGCGACGCGGTTCCCGCCGGGACATTCACCGAAGGATCGGAATTGGTCCGCGCGAGATGGATCAGCGACGGTACTGTGGACAGCCTGACCCAACCGAACGGAACCGGGGCCGCCTCCGGAACCAATGAGGGATGGTCGATCGGTGTCAATGGGACTGGCGACTGGGTCACGGGCGGAGGGACGTGGGGATTAGCGACCCTCAGCTATACCGCGACCGCTGCGGAAGATGGCCACCCGATCGGGATCGCAATGTGGGGAGCGGGGGATGCGGCATGGGACGACGCCGGTCTCACCTCAACTCCTGAGCCGTCGATCTCAATGCTCTTCGCGTTGAGTGGCGGACTCCTTTTGCGGCGGCGCCGCAAGACGTCCTGATCGTTGATTTCTCCGCGGGAGACTTGGCGTGCTGACGGGCTTGCCCCTAAGCTCCTGTGATGTCGTCCTCTCGGAAGAAACATAAGGGAAAAGACAAGCGCAAGGCGCGGGTCAAGCGCCGGCAGGAGGGTGCTCGCCAGGCGATGTCGCGCATTGTGGCGCCGGTGAAGGCGAGCATGCGCAACAGCCGGGCCCTTAATCAACGCGCGGTGCGGGCCTGGGATGCTGGCGATTACGACGCCGCCCTCAAGCTCTTTGAGCAGGATCAGCGCAAGCGGCCAGGCCAGGTCGAGCCCTTGCTCGACCTCGGAAAGTCTTATGGTCTGCGCTACGACTATCCGCGCGCCGAACAGTGTCTGGAAAAAGCTCTCAAGCTTAGCGGCGCGAATCCAGCATGCCTCGGGATGGTGGGCGAAATTTACCACTCCTTCTCGCAGTTCGACCGGGCCGAGGACTATCTGTGCAAGGCTCTCGAGGCCGGGGGTGACTCGGCCCGGGCGTCGGTCGAACTGGCCACCATCTGCGAGCGCCTGCACCGTCTTGACGAGGCAGGCGCTCATATCGAGTGTGCCCTCGCGGCCGAGCCCGACCATCCGAAGGCCCGTCTCGTGCAGGCCAAGCTCGCGCGACGCAGTGGTGATCCCACCCGGGCGGAATCGTTTCTCCGTGACCTGCTCGCGATGCCGGCCTCCGATCATCACTGGGAGGCGTCCTATACGCTCGGGGCAATCCTCGACAAGGAAGGAGACTACGATGGAGCAATGGAGGCTCTGGTCGAGGGCAAGCAGTGGCACCGCGGCCGGGCCCCGACCAAACTTGCCCGGGCCCAGGCCGGAAACGTCCTGGCTCGCAATCAGCGCCTGATGGAAACGATCACCCCCGATCACTTCCAGCGGTGGAATTCTGCGGAGGTCGCATCGTCTGGGGAGGGAAGGACAATCGCGCTGCTTTGTGGACACGCCCGCTCCGGCACCACCCTCATCGAGCAGGTCCTGGATTCGCACGAGCACCTCGTCAGTTCCGACGAGACTCAGATCATGTCGGATGATGTCTACATGGCCCTGGCACGCCGCTCCCCCACTGAGCTGTCGGTCCCGGAGATGCTTGATGGCCTGCCGGACGAACAGATGGCGGATGCTCGCGAGCGCTACTTCCAGCTGAGCGAGGCGTTTCTACGGGAACCGATCGGGACCCGAATCCTGCTCGACAAGAACCCCGAGCTGACCCTGCTGATCCCGGTCATCGCCCGTGTCTTCCCTGAGGTTCGCATCATCTTTGCGCTGCGCGATCCGCGCGATGTCTGCCTGAGCTGTTTCATGCAGGCCCTGCCCATGAACTCCGTGAGTGTGAGCTACCTCACCCTGGAAGAGACCTGCCGGAAGTACGCCACCGTTATGAAATCCTGGCTCGCCCTCCGGCCAATGTTGACCTGCCGGTGGACGGAGACGCGCTACGAGGACAATGTGGCCGACCTCGAGGTCGAAGCACGCCGCCTCCTTGAGTTCCTCGGATTATCGTGGGACGACAAGGTGCTCAAGTTCTACGAACACGCTCGTCAAAAGCACGTGCGCTCCCCGACCTACGAGGCCGTCACCAAGCCGGTTTACTCCGGCGCGGTGGGACGCTGGCGCCACTACGAGAAGTTTTTCGAACCGCACCTCGAAGTCCTTGCGCCCTTCGTGCGCGAGTTCGGCTATGAGGAGTGATCGCCTTGATCTCCCTCAGTCGGCGACTGGGACGGCACAACCCGGCGTCAACTCCCGGGACGTCAGTTGCCGATCTTATTCCGTGACGCTCACCCCGATGTTGTCGATCGACAATCCACTGAAGAAATCAGCACTACTGTCACTGACGAAATTCCATTCCACGAGGATCGTCTCGGCGAGGGCCTCGGCCACGACGGGGATGGTGATGGTGGCATAGTCGGTGTTGAGGACGCTCATATCGAGGTGCGTGTCCGCTCCGAGTTGCATCTGGTCGGCAGCACGCAGGAAGCGCACCACCGCGGTGTCCCCGAAGCCATCCCCGTCCCGGAAGACCGCGAAGGACAATTCCGCTCCGCTCACGCCCGCCAGGTCGATGGCAGGTGAGCGAAGGGAGATATCGGAATCAGCCCCGTAGTCGCCGAGGTTGGTGCACCAGGCATTGGCGGAATCATCAGCACCTGCAAGCGGTCCGGTGCTGCCGACAGGGGTCCCGAATTCCCACCGGGTGTTGCCGTTGTCATCGTTGACCTCCGTGGTCCAGTCCCCCACGCCCGACTCAAGATCGTCAAAGAAGAGCGGGGGAGCGTTTTTCTCCCGCAGGGCGACGAATCCCCTCCCGGGGAAGGGGAAGGCGATATCCAGGGTGTTGGTGCCTGAGAGGTCGGCGGGAATATCCTGTGATCCCTCCAGTCCGGCCCAGTCGGAAACGGCCAGGGACAGGTCGGGGTTGATGAGAATGTCATAGACCTTCCCCGGGGTGCCGGGCCAGGTGAGCCGAAGCATGGAGGGGTCGAGCGGGGAGCGATCGATACCGGTAATCACCAGTTTCAGCGCGGTGTCAATCAGGGGGCTGCCCGCTGCGCCAGCCGCAGTGATGGCCGCAACTTCATTGGGAAGGACCACGCGTCGCCAGATCGCCACCTCGTCAATTGACCCGGGAAACCAGTTTTCCCAGATGGTGCCCAGTGTCCCGTCCGTGCCGACCGCGGTGGGATAGCCCGAATCGAGATTGCCGATGGCGGAGATGCCCCTGCTGGCAACCTCAGCTCCGTCATAATAGAGCCTGGCCACGTTGTCACGGTCGTGCGAGACGAGCAGGTGATGCCACGCACCGTCATTGATCTGGCCTGCCGGGCCGTCGTAGTCACGGCGTGCTCCACCGTCACCGATGTTCCACTGCCAGCGGCCGTCAGGGCCGGCCGCGATCACCCATCCGATGTTACCCCCTGAATTCCAGTCCTTGTTTGAGGCGATGGCGGGATCGCTCGCCGAGCCGCCGAGGGCTCTGTTATCCGTGAATCCGCCAAGGTTATTGACCCATACCGAGACAGTGAAGTCGGTGTCGGTGCCGAAGTTCAGATCCGCCGGGTTCGACAGGTCGACGTAGTGGTGCGGGTTGGCGGCGTCCTCCAGGGTGAGTGAACTCCCGATCTGCCCGGTGCTGAAGCTGGGGATGCCGTTGAGACTGCCATTGTTTTGCTTCCCTGAGTAATCGCTGCTGTCGCTGTCAAGCGGCAGGTAGAGCACGAGGTCGTCGAGCAGTGATCCCGCGTTTGCCAGCACCCTGACGGTGATCGGATCACAGCCGGCACTGTCCTCCCCACCCGTCATGCGCACGGTGTAAATCAGCTCGACCATGCCGGTCTCACCAGACAGGTCGGGATTGTGACTGTAGGCGGTGGCGTCCGGACCAAGCGTGGCGATGACATCATTGCCGAGTGATACCTCGATGCCAGTGGAGTCCAGGTCCAGATGGGTCAACCAGGCAAGGTCGACTGTGTAGGGATCGGCTGAGCTCAGGGTCGCCTGCAGTGTTGCCGGGCAGATCTTTGTCGCGACAATTTCGCTGAGCGGCTTTCCATTGGAGCGGCCCTCGGCATAAATCTCCCACAGCTCGGCCCGGGTGAGAGCACGGTTCCAGATCGAGACGTCATCAAGGCCGGAGGCGGGCAGGCTGTAGCCGGCCCCGTCGCCGTCCTGTCCCATGACGATGTTGAGGTTGCCTGCGGTGAGATCACCGACATTGGAGACATCGGAATCGACGGTCGGGGATGAGGCATCGGCTCCAAAGTCCTGGCCGGCCACTTCCGGTGCCCAGGAGGTGCTGGTCACGGTGACCCACTCGTCGGCAGCGTAGTTGGTGAGGGTCTGC
>DLRK01000086.1:3813-4157 GCA_002501065.1 Akkermansiaceae bacterium UBA7890 | reverse complement strand
CCGACATCTGGATTCGTCGCACCTTTGAATTGGAAAGCACCGAATTCGTTTCACCGTACGTCCTGATCCACCATGACGAAGCGGCAATGGTCTATGTCAACGGGGAGCCTGTTATGGAGCTTCCCCACACCAGCAACTTCTATAGCTGGTATCCCATGAATGAAAAGATACGGAAGGCGCTCCGGGCAGGAACCAACGTCATGGCCGTGCATTGCCATAACGAGCACCACCCGCAATATATCGACGTGGGCATCGTCGACGTTATTCCGGACAACTGATGATCGATTTTGCCAGGATATTCCTGGCAAGAGAGGGCACCGGAACCATCATACCGCGGAGCCCAT
>DLRK01000086.1:0-3536 GCA_002501065.1 Akkermansiaceae bacterium UBA7890 | reverse complement strand
CTGAAGGCCCGGGGAAGGTGGGGGTGCAGAACCATCATACCGCGGAGCCCATCCCGCCTCCCTGATACCCCGCCTGGGCCTGGGCCTGCTCGACGAAGGCCAGCATGTTCTCCAGAGGGACGTTCCGGACCACGTCGTGGGAGGGGGAGAACACATAACCACCCTCCGCGCCCAGGGCGAGGAGACGACGCGATTCATCGCGCACATCCTCGACGCTTCCAAAGGGCAGAGTGTTCTGTAAGGAGAGCCCTCCATAGAAGGCGAGTCGTCCGCGATACTCCGGTACAAGCGACCACACGTCCATCACTTCCGGCTGGAAGGGATTAAAGCAATTGACTCCGATATCCACCAGGTCGTCAAAGAGGCAAGCCACGTCTCCGCAACAGTGAATCAGCACATATTTCCCGGCATCCTTCACCACCTTGTAGATTCGTTCAAGGCAGGGATAGATGAACTCCTTCCAACACGGCGGTCCCATGATCAATCCCCGCTGCTGACCCCAGTCGTCGCCGAACCGGACACAGTCAATATCGTAACGCAAGGCTTCCTGCACCTGCGCAACGATGTAGTCCGTCAGGGATTCGAAAAGCTCACGAACGAAGGTGGGATGCAGGTGGAAGTCCATCAGAAGGTTCTCCATTCCCCGCAGGGTCCAGGCCCGCTCGAAGAGCGTAAAACCCATGAAGAAGACGCGAAATCGGTCCGGGTATCGTGCGATCAATTGAGGAATGTCGTCGAAGTAGCGCCGGTCCAGCGGGTCCGGCATCTCGAAGCCCTTCAGGCTGGGTTCGGGGAGGAGTTGCCCCTCAACCATACCGATGTCCCTGTCCACGGTGCGGTCCCAGACAACTCCGAAGGTATCCCGGAATCGATCGTTCCCGATGGGTTCATAGAAACCAAAGTCCGTCCCCAGCTTCAAGTAATGGTTGTCGAGGGCGCACTCGGTTTCCTCTTCCCCTCCAAAGTGCTCAACCAGCCGGGCCCAGGCCTCCTCGGTGAAGGTGAAATGCCAGGGAACGTAGGGTGGGCGTTTGAATTCGTACGCCAATTTGACTACCTCTCGCTTGGTCATCTTCGCCTTCCGATCTGATAAGACATTACCTCACCGGATCTTGCGGAGTCGACAAATTCCCGCATCTGTCGATAGAATCCCTTCGCGAGCCGATACATTGATATGCATCCAGAGAATTTCCTCACCCAACTCCGGCAGGCAAGAGCTTCCGCCATCCTGCGGACCTCCGACGACCAGGCTGCGCGAAACGCCATGGACGCCGCGGTCCGGGCCGGTTTCCGCATCATCGAATTCACCATGACCGTCCCCGGAGTGCTTGATCTCATCCGGGACTACTCGCGGAAGGAGGGCCTGCTGGTCGGCGCGGGCACGGTCCTGACCATTGAGCAGGCCCGCTCTGCAGTCGAAGCCGGAGCGTGTTATCTGGTCTCGCCCGTAGTGGATCCGGACATCATCCAGGAAGCAGGGGCGCTGGGAGTTGCCGTCATGCCCGGTTGCAGCACTCCCACCGAAATGTTGCTGGCACACCGACAGGGAGCCCAACTGCAAAAGCTCTTTCCCGCTCCCGGCATTGGGCCTGCCATGGTCCAGCAAATCCTCGGTCCCCTCCCCTTCCTCAAGATCGTGCCCACCAGCGGTGTCACGCTCGAGAACGTGGCCGAGTATCTCGAAGCCGGGGCATTCGCGGTAGGTTTCGTCAAGAGCCTCTTCGAGCCGGAGGACATCGCCGCCGGCCGATTCGACGTGATCGAGAACCGTGCCCGCGAGATGCTCCGCGCCGCCGCCGTGGCTCCGTAAGATCCGAGTATCAGGCCCCGGTGGCCAAGGGCGGCCCGATCAGCTCGACTGCGTCAACGTGCGGAGGAAACCCAGACCTCCATCTCGGCGATACGTCCGTGACTGTTTCCCTTCTGTTCGGCAGTTTCTATCAGCAGGCGGAGGTAGCGCGTTTGCACGGGCTTGAAACGATGAAGGGTCACATTGTCGGTGTTGTCGCGAATCGGGGCGACCAGGTCCGCGAAGGGACCATTGGGTTTGCTCGAATGTTGAAGGCGAAAGTCGGCGCTATTGAACTTATGGGCATCCAGGAGAGGGAGGACACCTTCGTGGCGCACCACAATCGTATCGATTGTCCGTGACCGACCGAGATCCAATTTGAGGTAATGTGGGGTGTTCTTCGCGGCGGAGTTCCATTTGTCGGTTTCCCGTACCGAGTACTTGCCGTCAATCGCCTTGGAAGCAGTGTAGTCCGGGCCGTGGACGCTGGAGGCTGTGGCTTTCGTGCCGTGCTTGGCCAGCGCAATGTTGACGCGCTCCCCCAGAGGTTGTTCCAGCGACAGCCACTTTGCGTAGAGCCGCTCGATGGCATCGGCGCCCACGTGACCGTCCAGCAGCGCCACGCCATAGCGCAGGTCGAAGGTCTGACCGGCCAGGATGGTTCGCGGCTGTTGCTCGAGGTTGGGCGTGGCCGACAAGTAACCGAACGGCTTGCTCATCGTGAACCAAGTTGCGGGATAACGGGGGTTGAGCGGATGATCGAACATGGCAGCCGTCACCGGTTTGCCATCCACCGTGCCTTGTGCTGCGCACCATCGTCCGGGGGTCAATCGCTCGCTGCCCCGATACACTTTGCCCACGGAGTCTCTTGGATGAACAAACGTCACCTTGTTGTCGAACTCGCGGATGAACCGCATGCCTAGCCCGAAATAGTGCGCTCCAGTGAGCCCGACCGAGTCCCTTCCGACAGCGGGACGCAGCTGGGAACGCCAGGTCAGCAGCGTGGCACCTTCCGTTGCACCCTGGATGGTGATAGTGCGATCTTCAACCAGCCGGTGAGTCTTCTCGTGGTCGACCCAGTCGAGCGTTTGATCGATGACTGCGCCGGTCCGATCAGAGGCGGTTGAAACTCGGGTTGATTTCGGGATTTGCTGTCCCCCGTTGCCTGGATGTTCGCTCCAGAATTCCCGCCCGTCCGCATTCACTGCAAACATGAGTGCGTGGTGGTGGATATGGTCGGAGGGTGAATCGAGCAGGAGTTGCAGGCCCGCAGGGGTCCGCAGTTCGCTGATATAGGTTTTGAACTCGTTCGGGGTGCGCTGATACACAAGGATCGAGCGGTCCTCCTTGACCACCTTGATCAGTTCGGGCTCTTCGACCACCGTCAGCGTTTCTCCCAGACAGGGACATACCACTGCCGTCAGCACTGCCAAACCAGTCCGGACCGCATTTGCTTTCTGCATTTGACGCCCGCTCCGAACAACCGGGATTTGTGTTTTCGGAATGCCTGGAGAATAGCTGTCAGCGGGTTTCATGGAAAAGGAAGAAACGGGAAGTGCGATGGCTGCAGAGTTGGTGGCGTGGCGCGGGTACATAATGGTAGAATCGGGATGTAACTGCTAGTAAATTGCTTTCTCAGGCCGGGTTTCCTAGAGGCTGAAGGCCCGGGGAAGGTGGGGGTGCAATCTCTTGGCATACATGTTGCTTAACTATAACAGCGAGTACGGCAAAAAGTACTCAATCAAGG
>DLRK01000147.1 GCA_002501065.1 Akkermansiaceae bacterium UBA7890 | reverse complement strand
TCACGATCCCCTGGTGCCCGGTCAGCGGGGGCCTTGTCCGGTGCCTGGGCCCATCCGGTAGTGCCGGTTCCCAGCATCAGGCCAACAATCGCGAGGTATAAAAGTCCTTTAGTTGCATTCATCTTACTGTTCTAGGGTCATTGCGACGTATCCTGATCGTCACAACCATGTAAACCCCACTCCGCTGGAATAGTTGCGGTCGCCGATGATAAAGATGACGCCAATCCTCCTGGGAATACCACCTGGACATCATCAATTTCCTCTCCCCTGGCAACGTAGCCAGACCGGGGTAGTCCGGGGTCAGGCTAACGGCCAATCTTCCACAGGTGCTCCTCGGAACGAAGGAAGAGGGCTCCGTCCATGATAGCCGGGGAGGCAAAGATTCGCTCCTCCATTTCCAGTTCAAAGACGATCTTCCCCCCCTTGGGCGAGATCTCGGCCACGTAGGCCACCCCATCCTCGGTGGCCAGATACAGCTTGTTGCCGATCAGGACGGGGGAAGAGGAAAAGTTTCCCGGGATCTTCTCCCTCCATTTCATCTTGCCGCTCTCCGCGTCGCGGCAGGTGAGCGAACCCGTATCATCCACCAGGTAGAGATAACCTCCACTCTCCACGAAACTCGGAGTCTTTGGAATATAGCGGGTCTCCTTGAAGACCACATGTGTGTCGGTGACATCCCCCTTCGCTCCCTGCGGACGGATGGCGAGGAGGGAGGCGCGGTCAAATCCGGTTGTCACGTAGAGCAGGCCATTGGCGAAGACCGGCCGGGGCACCACTGAGTAGCCTTCTCCGTAGCGCACCATCCAGATCTCACGACCGTCCCTGGGATCGTAGGCCGCCACCTTCCCACTGGCCTGACTGATCACCTGCGTGCGGCCGTCGATCTCAAGGACCAGAGGAGTCCCGAAGGAGAAGGTCTTCTTCACCTTCTGGCTGCGGGGGGTCTTCCAGATCACTTCACCCTTCCTGCGATCAAGGGCCACAATCACGGGATCAGAAGCCCCGTCAGCATTGAAGACCATCAATCCATCCACCACTACCGGCGAACTACCGGTGCCATGCACCGGCTGGTACTTTACTTCCTGTTTCCAGATCACTTCCCCGGTCGTGAGCTTCAGTGCCGCACTTCCCATGTGCCCGAAGTGTGCGTAGACGACTCCGGCCTCCAGATAGGGCGTCGCGCTGGCGAGGCCGTTCTTGGAATGCCTCTTCTTCGCCTCGGCCGCACCGGGAATAAAGAGATCGCGGTTCCACACAATCTCACCCGACTGCGCATCGACTGCCACCACGCCGAGGATGACCTCCTCCCCAACCTCCCGCGCAACCGTCATGATAACCTTGTTCTCTCCGATCACGGGAGAAGACCACCCCTTGCCCGGGAGTTTCCTCTTCCAGGTCACCCCCTCCCTGAGCCCCCATTTCGAGGGCACATTCCTGGCAGCCGACACTCCCTGGCCAGTTGGTCCACGGAACTGGGGCCAGTCCGCGAGGGCTGAATGACTGAAAACAAAAAGGGCAATGGTTCCGGAAAGGGGGGGGGTCATGATAAGGGCTGGGAACTGCAGCAGCGCTTTCAATAAAGGGACCATCCGCCCTTGGCAAGGAACGATAGCGCTCCGGGGATCCCCCCGCAAACAACCTGCCTCCGGGACCAGTCACTCACTCTTCCTCTTGAAAGTTTGCCAACGACAGGGTGTATTTCCATCCATGTCCAATTCACAAGATCAGACTCATTCCAGTCGCCGCGCCTTCCTCGGGGCCACCAGCGCCGCCGCGGCTGCACTCGGTTCCGCCGAACTCGTCTACGGCGACCACCACAAGGGCAAACCCCTGCGCTTCGCCCAGATCGGCTGTGGCGGCAAAGGCAGCAGTGACCTCAATAACACGGTTTCCAGCGGCGGAAAACTGATCGCCATGTGCGACGTCGACAAGGGCCGCGCCCAGGGGCACTTCAACAAGTACAAGGATGTTCCCCGCTACTCCGACTACCGCGAGATGCTCGCCAAGCACAAGGATGAGATCGACGCGGTGGTGGTCTCCACCCCGGACCACATCCATGCGGTTGCGGCCCTTGCGGCCATGAAACTCGGCAAGCACGTCTACGTGCAGAAGCCTCTCGCCCGCACCTACGGCGAGTGCATGGCTCTCCTCAAGGCCACCAGGAAGTACAAGGTAGTGACCCAGATGGGCAACCAGGGCCACGCCGGATCCGGTCTCAAGCTCTGGAAGAAGATGATGGACGACAACGCCTTCGGCGAAGTGCTTGAACTGCACTCCTGGTCCAACCGTCCCATCTGGCCCCAGGGAATGACAACGTATCCCCCGGAGGCCCCCGTCCCCGACAGCCTCGACTGGGACTCCTGGATCGGCCCCATGGCGGAACGCCCCTTCGGCAAGGGGTTCCTTCCCTTCTCCTGGCGCGGCTGGTGGGACTTCGGGGCCGGAGCCATGGGCGACATGGCCTGCCACAACATGGACCCCGCCTTCTGGACCTGTGGCCTGACGCTGCCCACCTCCATCACCGCGGAGGCCTCCGCCCCCGCGGGGGTGGCCTATCCCAAGTGGTCGGTGATCACCTTCCAGTTCCCCCCCACCAAGGTCTGCCCCAAGGGCATCAAGATGACCTGGCACGACGGAGGCAAGCGTCCCAAGCCTCCCACCGGAGCCGATCCCAGGCTCAACGTGGGTGGTAACGGTTGCATGATCGTGGGCAGCAAGATGTCCGCCATGGGAGGATCCCACGCCGGGACCCCGCGCCCCATCGCGGTGGGCAACAAGTTCGACAAGGACGCCATCGCAAAGGAATCCGCCCTCTGGCAGAGCGAACACCGCAAGCTCCGGGGAACCGACCACCACCGGGAGTGGGTCGAAGCCGCCAAGAAGGGCGACATCAACGCCCCGGGGAGTAACTTCATGTACGCTGCTCCCATGTCGGCCTCCCTCGCCCTCGGCGCGGTGGCCCTGCGCTTCCCCGGAACAGAGCTCAAGTGGGATGACAAGTCCGGCAAGTTCACCAACCACAAGGAAGCCAACAAGTGGATCACCATCGACCCACGCAAAGGCTACGATTTGAAGGTATGATCATTCCTCTTTCCGAACAGACGGCTCTGATTCCGTCGTAGAAAGCAGGCCCGCTTCCCGACCCGGGAGCGGGTCTTCACCTTGCAGGTATCGGTCAACTGAATTCTTGTATCTGCGGCCCGCTCCTCTTTGATGCGCGACATGAAACACCTGCTGGCCCTGACCTGTCTCTTCTCCCTTTCGCTTGCCCCGGCCGCCGGACTGGCCGCGACTGAAACCGGGAGTCGGCCCAACATCGTCTTCATCCTCTCTGACGACATGGGCTGGAACCAGCCGGGGTTCAACGGCAGCACCAAGGGACTTACTCCCAACCTCGACAAGCTGGCCGGGGAGAGCCTGAAGCTCACCCAGTTCTACACGCACTCGGTCTGCGCGCCGACCCGCGCCGCCTTCCTGACCGGCCGCTACGCTTTCCGCACCTGGTCCGACTGGCGCTCCGAGGACTTTGGCAAGCCGAGCTATCTCAAGGCGCTCGGTCTCACCCTCGCCCACAACGAGCGGGGTGAGCCGACGCGGCGCATCCACGCCCTCGATACTGACGAGCGAACCATCGCGGAAGCGCTCAAGGAAGCCGGCTACCGCACCGCACTGGTCGGTAAGTGGCACCTCGGTGAGTGGCTTCCCGAGCACCTCCCGATGGGGCAGGGCTTCGACCACCAATACGGCCACTACGCCTGGGGGATCGACTACTACACCAAGACGATTGTGCATAATGCCCCGGCCCGCTTTGCCGTCTACGACTGGCACCGCAACCAGAAGCCCCTGCAGGAGGACGGCTACGCAACCGACCTTTTCGCCGCCGAGGCCGAGCGCTACATCGCCGCCCGTGCGAAGGAAAAGGACAACAAGCCTTTCTTCCTGTATGTGCCATTCAACGCCGTCCACGGACCGCTCAACCCGCCCCCGGGCTACGAGGGTGACCCGAAAGACACGCTTGCCATCCGCGACGCGATGTTGAAAAACCTCGATGCTGCCGTCGGAAAAATTGTCGGTGCCGTCGACAAGCACGGCTTCAAGGGCAATACGCTCGTCGTCTTCACCAACGACAACGGGCCCGTGCTCGAGGAGATGAGCAAGCCCTACCGGGGCACCAAGAACACCACCTTTGAGGGAGGCGTGCGCGTGCCCTGCCTGGTGCGCTGGCCGGGCCACACCAAGCCCGGTTCAGCCAATGACGGCATGATGTTTATTGCCGACTGGTACTCGACCTTTATCACGCTGGCCGGAGCCAGTGCCAAACAGGACACCAGGGTCGACGGGATCGACATGAGCGACATGCTCTTCCGGAGCGCTCCCAGTCCGCGCAGGGAGATCGTCTTCGAGGTCACCGGCAGCGTGCGGGTTCCCACCATCCGGAGCGGAGACTGGAAGCTGATGGGCGAGATGCTCTTCAACATCGCGAAAGATCCCTACGAGAAGAAGGACGTGGCCGGGGAGAACCCCGGGGTGGTGAAGCGCCTGGCCCCCCGCCTCGCCCAGGTCGACAAGGAACGCCCTCCCCTCGGCGACAAGCCCCTGCTCATGGACCCCCCCCTTCCCTACATCTACGGCCTCAAGGAAAATGCCAAACCGCCCAGGTGGTTGGTCAAACACGTCGACGCCATCCGCGCCAGACAACCCAGAAAATGGGCTCCCGGGAAGACGCCCTGGCCGCAGGCCCCCATCGGCGTCAACGCCAACAAACAGTCCGGGAGCAAGTAATACCGGTTCGCCCCCACCCGGGAAGTGCTCCCGTCCACCCTGTGGACAGGCTGTGAGCACCTTGGGAACTCCTCGCCACCTTTTCGCGTGGTAGTCGGGCGCAGATTTTTTATCGTCCCGTGTGCCTTCACGGATTGGTTTCTCCAAGGCCACCACAGACGAGGTGGTCCTCGCCCGGGTGGGCAACCCCCTGCGTGATGAATCCCTCGAAACCTCACGCGAGATCTGCAGGATCGCGGAAGCCGATCGCGACCTGTTTTCCCAGCTGATCCTCAAGCCCTTCCGCAGCCAGGCACGCTACCGTTTCGACCATCACTCCTCCCTCGACAAGAACGAGACCTACACCTGTGCCCGGACCATCTTCGCCGGGCAGGAATCCTTCCTCGAAAAAGGCTGCGAAATCGCCCGGCGTCTCTACGCCAAGTCCAACCACCCACACATCAAATCGGGAGACCTGTGCATCGCACGGGTCAGCAATCTCACCCTGGAAAGCAAGCCTGCCGAGGCTCTCTGCATCCTGAAGTCCGAAACGATGGACCCCTTCCTGAGCATCTCCTCCCACCAGGGAGACCTCCGCATCACCACCGAGCGGGGCATCAACCCCGACAGGATCGACAAGGGCTGCCTCATCCTCAATGTCCACGAGGACAACGGCTACCAGGTCCTGACCTTCGACCGGGCTGGGGCCCACTCACGCTTCTGGCTGCGCGACTTCCTCGGGGTGCGCCTCCTCACCGACGACTCCCTCCTCACCAACCAGGTGGCGGGACTGGCGGTCTCCTTCCTGCAGAGTGACGACAACCCGGCTGCCAGGGAGGACGGGGACGTGTCGGAGCAGACAATGGCCGCCAAACGCGCCATGAGCTTCTTTGAAAACCGGGACCACTTCAGCATGCAGGAATTCGAGGAAGAAGTCCTGCGCCGCGATCCCGCCATGGTGGCCAAATTCAAGAAATACAAGGCCAGCTTTGAGGAAGAACAGGGTCTCCCTCTCGCCGATGACTTCGGAATCACCTCGGCAGAACTGAAGCAGGTGAAGAAAAAGGTCGGCGGAGTCATGAAGTTCGATACCGGAGTGGAGGTGCGCCTCCTCCCCGAATTCCAGGAAAATGCCCTCGAGCGTGGCTATGATGAACCCCGCAGGATGGGCTACCTGAAGATCTTCTTCAACTCCAAGGAGAGCTGATCCACCCTCAGTCTGCAACCTGACGGCGAGCGTGCCGCATCAGGGCGGCCCGCACCAGTTGCCTCGTAAACCCCTCGTGTCCGGCCGGATCCTTCATCAGGCAGAGGTCCGCACTCCCGGGATCGGAGGGAGGATAATAGACTCCGCAGTTGGGATTGATCTCGAGAAAGTAGGGCGTGCCGCTGGCATCCACCCGTACGTCACAACGTCCGAAACTCGCCCCCCCGAGAGCCACGAAGAAACGACCAGCCTCTTCCCGCAGACGGGCGGCCAGGACCGGGTCCTCCACCGGAAAACTCGACAACGCGTCGTAGTCCACCCACTTCAGGTCCGCGTGCTTGAACTCCTCCCCCTCCGGGAAGCGATACTGCATGGGGACATAGCTCACCGGCCGGTCCGGATCATCGGGATTCTCGGCCACCAGCACCGTGCATTCGATCCCGTCGATATACTCCTCGATCAGAGCCGCCCCGTAGCGCGAGATGATCTTTTGCGCCTGCTGGAAGAGGCCAGCCTGCGACTGGACCCGCGAGTTCCGGCTCAAGTCCACGCTGGCATAACTGTTGTGGTGCTTGACGAAGAGGGGAAAGCGCAGGGTCTCCGCCGCGCGCTCCACATCGACCTCGTCCCGGACCAGCACCGCGGCCGGGCTGGCGATCCCCTCCCTCCGGCAAGCCTCCTTCATCTCCAAGCGGGTCGGCTCGTAGTAGTTCGAGGTTGCCCCGGTGAAGGGCACTCCCAGTTTCTCCAGGGTTTCCACCACCTCAATCCCCGGAGTCCCCTGGTCCGCCGCTCCATCGCAGAGATTGAAGAAGAGATCGAATTCCCCTCCCTGCACCAGGGCGGTGACCACTTCCACCGAGGTCTTCTTTTTCAAGGTCTTCACCTGCCACTGCGCCTCGGGCAGAAAGGGTCGCGGGTCACAGGGCCAGTCATCGGACGGAAAGGGATCCGCATCCAGGTCCTGGGTGGTGAGGAGGCAGATACGCACAGTGGGAAAACCTTGGTCGGGAAAGTTTTAGCCAGCAACCGGCTTCCCTACAAGCGCGCCATAAATCTTCTCCATCCCTGTTGCTCCCTGCTGTGAAGGGAGACATCATCTCAGTCGATGGTCTGATCATCGATTTCAATTACCGGAAGCCGGTGGAGGCAGGTAACCTGTGCCGGTATGACGGCGATGACTTCGAGCCGAACGGTTCTCCTGATCCTGGTAACCGGGTTGGCCATCCTCCTCCCGCTCCTCGTCGGATGCCGGGGATGGACCATGGACTACGGGAATCCCGCCGCCCAGTTTGAAGCCCGTGACGCGGCCATCCTCGCCCCGGACTACCTGGGGAGGAAGGTCAGCGTGCGCGGCGAGGTCACCACGGTGGAGACTTCCGACCCGGCCCGTTGCACGGTCAGGCTGCAGCATGGCGTGGTCGCGGATTTCGGGACCTTCAAGGCCGCGGCCGAGGCCTGCCCCGTGGGCGAAATCGTTCACCTCGATGGCATCGTGCGGGCCGTGGACGTGTCCGGCATCATCCTCGCTCCGGCCTTCGGCAGGGATCCACAGGCCCTCTTTGATCCTCTTCATCCGTGACAGCGTCACGGGACCCGGACCCGGCCATTCGCGGGAGAACGACGGAGATGTGCCCGGAGACCACGGAAATTCCCGCCCCTACTTCTCCTCGTCCTCCCCGGGAGGCCGGGGCGCCCGGCGGGTCACCACCATCTTGAGGTAGCGGAGGTAGGACGAGGCGCTGGCCCGCTCCGTGATCACCTTGCCCTTCATGTCCATCACCCGGATGGCCCAGCCGCGGTAGTCGTCCCCGTTCTTGTTGTCGTAGAACCCGGCCTCATGGGAATAGACCCCGTCCCGGTCGTAGAAGCATTCCAGCTTTTCCTTGATGCTG
>DLRK01000182.1 GCA_002501065.1 Akkermansiaceae bacterium UBA7890 | reverse complement strand
GATCCGGGGCAACCTGCGACAGCAACCGATTACCGCGATCACCTCGGAAACCAGGCGCGGAGCAAAGACATTGACCCTTCAGAAATCCGCGAACCTGAAGGAAGGGCAACGGGTGACGGTCACGCTTCGTGACGACGAACAGAAGACCCTGCTCAATCACCTCTACTCCGGCGATCCGGGCGGCACAAAAAAAATCGCAAGACCCGTCACCCCCGGGATGGTAAGCCGCATTGCTTCCGTCCGGGGCCAGGAGATCACGCTGGAACGATCGCTGCGATTCGATGTAAGGAAATCATGGACCCCCATTCTGAAGACGTTCGATCCGACGGTGTGCGAAGTCGGAATTGAGAATCTCACCATCTCCTTTCCCGTGAAACCTTACCGCGGTCATTTTACCGAGCGCGGGATGAACGGCATTGCCATGAACGACGTGGCTGACTGCTGGGTGCGCAACGTAGAGATAACCAACGGCGACAGCGGGATTTACCTGTCCGGAATGTTCTGCACGATCGACGGATTGACGCTCAGTTCCAGTCGTCAACCCAAGGGCGGGACGACCGGTCATCACGGGGTCCAGTTTGGCACGGACTGCCTCCTGCGAAATTTCGATTTCAAGACCCACTTCATCCACGACATCACCCTGGCCTATCTGAATGCCGGGAATGTCACCAAGAACGGAAAAGGAATCAACCTGAGCCTGGATCATCACAAGGTCGCGCCGCACGACAATCTATTCTGCAACCTAGACGTGGGCCGGGGCAGTGAGATCTGGCGATGCGGAGGAGGGCGGGATCTCGGCAAACATTGTGGCGCGCGCGGCACCTTCTGGTGCATCAAAGCCAGACAGGACATTCAGTGGCCAGGGGCGAATTTCGGACCGGATTCCATGACCCTCGTCGGGGTGAGGACCAGCGCCACATCAACCAGAGATCCAAACGGCAAATGGTTTGAGGCCATTCCTCCCGAAAAACTGGAACCCGCCGACCTGCATGCCGCTCAACTCGCGCGACGACTTGCAGGAAAACCCAGCAAGTGACTTCATCAGAAACATCTGGACACAGATCCATTACCGGATGCTATGACGGGATCATGAAACATTGCGCGGGTCATTTCTGCTTATGGTGGAGTGTGGTTGCCATCGGAACCTCGCTCGGACAGGACGAGGCATCCTGGCGAAACCCCATCAATAAACAGGGTTACCTTGGAACACCCCTGGTGGAAGTGACGCCCCTGTCCCTGAAGGGTGAGTTCTATCTCATGGAATGCTGGCGCAGTGGTTGGAACTGGCCGAACCAGCCTTCGGAAGCCGCTTCCAAGCGGAGTGAAATCTGGATGGCCCATCTGCCGGAGGGACCGGAACGGTATGACAAGCGCAAGTACCTGGGCCGGGTGCTCACCAACAGCACCCTGGGCACTGCCTTGATCTGGGACGACCGGGTGTATGTCTACGCCGTTACGGCGCAGTCCAGCGAAGGGGGGAAAACAGTGAACATGACCTGGTCCGAAGATCTAAGATCCTGGTCTGAACCCGTCAAGATGCTCGACAGCCCGAAAGGCGGAATTTTCAACGTGGCGGTCACCCGGGACAACAAGGGCCTGGCGTTCCTGTTTGAATCCAACGGCTACGGCCAGCCCTTTACGATGTGTTATGGCCGGGTAAAAAAACCAACCGATGCCTGGAACCCGGGCATCCTCGAAGGGGCTCGCTACGGAATGAACAAATATACCGGGGGACCGGCTCTTTACCATGAGGGTGACTGGTATTACACCCTCTACCTTGAGGCCTTGGGACAAGGTCGCTACGAAACCCGCGTGACACGCTCAAAAGACCTCAGGACCTGGCAGGATGCTCCCGCAAATCGCCCCTTCATCACCTTTGATCCGGAGAAAACAAACCTGCCACTGAGACCGGAACCGTTTCGAGAAACCAATGCTTCGGATGTGGAGCTTTGCCTTCACAATAATCAAACCGTGCTCTACTGGACTGGCGGCGACCAGATTCGCGGGGGCGATCTTCAATGGGGAATCTACGACGGCAAACCCGGAGCTTTGTTGAAATTGTTTTTCCCGGACCAATAAGGAAAGATCCCCCGATCGCCGTTATGGAAGGGGAAGCTGCGAGCAAGGGGAGCTTCTCCTACAAAGTCCGCTCCGGGCAACGGGCCTCTTCCCATTTCTCTCCTCTCCACTATCCCCCCACTCTGAGCAAGTGCGTCTCGGTTCGGATATACAGATCCCCATCGAGAGCGGCAGGAGAGGCCATCATTCCCACCCCCAGCTCGTTTTCGGACACCACTTTGTATTCAGTTCCCGGCTCAATCACGGTTACTTGTCCCTCCTGGGAACAGAAGTAAATCTTGCCTCCTGCATAAATCGGAGACGCAGAATAGTTTCCCGACACCCGCTCCACCCAATGCACATCACCCGTCCTGGCGTCGAAACAGCTCGCAATCCCTCCATCCGAAATCACGTAGATCTCGTCTCCAATCAACAGAGGAGAGGGTTTGGCGGGAATACGCTTGGTCGTTGTCCAGGCGACATGCGACTTAGAGACATCCCCGGAGCCATCGTGGCGGACCGCCCATAGCTGAGGTTTTCCAAACCCGGTACAGACATACACATTGCCATGCCCCACCACCGGGCGAGGCACTACCGAGAACCCACTGCCGTGATCGCACCGCCAGTTCTCCCTGCCGGTGAGAGGATCGTAGGAAACCAGCCACTGCGAACCCATGCAGATCAATTGATCGGGCTTCCCCTTGCCTGGAATCACGACGGGAGTACAGTAGGCCTTTTTCATCTCGCCCCTCTCTGCCCGCAGGGGTGGCCGATCAGTCTTCCAGGCGGTCTTTCCGGTGTTCTTGTCCACGGCGGCGACAAATTGCTGGTCCGTTCCATCGCAAATCAGAATCACCAGGTCTTTGTAGACAAACGGCGAACTCCCGGGGCCAACACTGTGATGAATCTTGAATTGAGTGTCCCACAGCTTCACCCCCGTCTCCGCATCCAGGCAAAAGGTGCCGAACGCTCCAAAATGACAATAAACCTTCCCGCCATCAAGAACAGCGGTTGGTGATGCGTAGCTGTTCAAGTTATGGATCGGCTCTGGCCCCGTCACCTTCGCGAGCCCGATCACGTGAAGGACTTTCCCGCTAGCCTGGTCCAGGCAAATCGCCTGCAGCTGAACTTCTCCCGCCACCTGTCTCTGTTTTGCATTGCCTTCATCGACCTCCGCCTTTTCCAGACTGGCCTGGCGCTCTGCTTCGGTGGCGGCCCGTTCAAGTGCTGTCGTCAACCAGATCCGTCCATCGGCAATCACGGGAGAAGACCATCCCTTGCCCGGAATAGCTACCGACCACTTCACTCCATTTTCGCCAGAAAACTCCGTGAGGTAGCCGCTCCCTTCAGCGTGACCATCCCCCTTCGATCCCCGGAATTCGTTCCAGGACGAGGAAACCGCTCCCCCGCCGGGCAGGGCGCCAGCGAGAACGCAGGCGAGGAAAAAAGCTCGACCCGGAAAGGAACTTCGAGACCTGCCAGGAATTCCCTTTTGGGAGCCGCCCTGGATGGCGGTCCGGGAGGTGGGGGTGCAGGGGGCGGAAGGGATTATAACCCGGCCTTGGTTCCTCATTGGGGGGAAGCTTGGCTGTGGGTTGCGGGCAGGGTCAAGGTGGAAGAACGGGAAGGAGAGGTTCTGGGCCGCATTCCACTCAAATCAGGGCCGACTGCCAGGAATTCCTTTTTTGGGTCGGGCCTGGATAGTGGTGGGGGTGCAAGTTGAGCAACGGGATGTCCTTCTAGATGAGTTGTTCCTGCAGGCTGATCGCACCCGCCTCGACCAGCGGGTGCGAGTGATATTCGGGCGTTGCAGCTAACGTGACGGTCATCTCGAGTTGCTGAGGCCGCGACCCGTGTCCGTCCAGGCGGCCCGAGATCGCGCTCTCCTCGGACAAGAGGGACACGGGCATGGAGACATCCTAGGCGCGTCTTGTGATTCGCAGCGTGGAGATCAGCCTGCAGAGGGAACGTCGGGGAAGACGCGAGGGAGTTCGCACGTCGGGTCGACCGAGCCGATCAACTCCACCAGGAGTTCTCGATAGTCCCGACCCACCGGCACGTCCCCTGGCCCGATCAGGTTCTGGTCCTCGAGATCGCTGAACCCCGAGTGGACGCCCGGCCGGGGCAGATCGTCCCCCACCATCATCATGATCCCCCCGCTGCCATGGTCGGTGCCGAAGCTCGTGTTCTCCGAGACGCGACGGCCGAATTCACTCAGCACCACCACGCGCGTTCGCGGGGCATGCTCGCCCAGATCACCCATGAACGCCGCAATCGAGTCGCTGAGATCCTTCATGAGCAGCGGAATCAACTGGTTTTGGACGAAATGCGTGTCCCAGCCGAATCCGGCACCGGCGGAATCGACGGTGCTCGCCATCAGTCCCACGTCCGCCCGGATCAGGCGTGCAATCTCGCGCAGACCCCGCCCCAACGGCGTGTCCGGGTACTCTTGACTCGACGTTTCGATTCCTTCGGCACGAATCTCGCGCAGCCGTTGCATCGCCGTCAGCGTCGAACGGGCCACCTCGCCGAAGCCACCGATCGACCCCTCGTGCAGGCGCTCCAATCGTCGGATGAGGTCGGGATCGTCATCGGCGATTGCGAAGTCCTCGATCGACTGGATCACGGCGCCCCCGGGCGCTCCTCGCAGCGATTCCGGCCAGGTCGACCCGATCGCGACCGAGGCGAGCGGCCCCACGGGGTGCGCTCGCGCTCGCAGGTAACGCGCAATCCAGCCACCGGCGCCGCTCCCACCGTGTTCCACTAGATCCTGCGCCTGGAAGTGCGAGTGACTCGCCTCCGCTGCGCCCACACCGTGGTGCACCGAAAGTCGTCTCTCTTTCCAGAGCGGCATCAGCGCTCCCATCGCCTTGTGCAACCCGAAGTGACCATCGAGGTCGTGCATCTCCGTGCCGGAAATGGCCAGAGATGGTCGCGCACGGTGGTATGCGTCGTCGCCATGGGGTGGGACGATCGTCAGCGCATCCGCTCCGCCCCGGAGAAAGACGACCACGAGCACCGGTTGATGTCGTTGCTCCGAAGCGAGATAGTCCTGTCGCATGATGCGCACGGCGTCGTTCTTCAATGCCACTGGAATGCTGGAGTGCAGAGTGCAAGGCTGAGTGCATCGGGGCCACTCAACTGCCGGGCCTCTTCGTCGGTGGGCGCACGGCCGAGTATGTGCCGAATCGAGGCGGCTTCGCCTCCGCAGCGACGCGAGAGTGAATCGATGTCGACCGACGTGCCCTCCAACTCACCGCGACAGAGATCCACTGCGAAGTTCCAGCGCCAGAGCAGTGATGCATGCCACGGGGCTGCCTCGAGCGGATAGCCATCAGGTGTCGGATATTCATAGGGTGCCTGCCCCATGCGTCGCAGCACGTTCTGGAGGGTGGGACCACCGTCGGTATCCGCATCGGTCACGCGCAGGGAGGAGACGACGAAGCGGAATGGACGTTTGAAGAGGGTTCCGCGCGCCGTACGGAAATCCTCGTGGGCGAGGATCGTCGCCACCACCGACGTGATGTCGCCATCGGTTTCGCGGAACGACCGTTCCGCAGCGCCGAGCACTCCCTCGGGGGCAGGATCGTCCACGAACGTCCGCACGAGTCGGCGGGAGACGTGGCGCGCGGTGGATGGATGGGAGCAGATGATGTCGAGCAGACGCTCGAGGTCGTCCGCCCCGCCGCCGGCGGGGATCCGCGTGCCCAGTATGTCCTTGGCTCCGTCATCGTGCCGGGCGGGGTCGAACGCCAATTCCGAAACGTGGCCGAAGGAATGCCCGTAGGTCCAACCGCTGA
>DLRK01000040.1:10186-10383 GCA_002501065.1 Akkermansiaceae bacterium UBA7890 | reverse complement strand
CAAGGATAACCGCATACTGGTGGGCGTGGTTCGGCGCAGTGAGGGGCAGTCCGTCACCATGGCGACACCCGCCGAGGTGGTGACGGTGGCCAAGAGCGACGTGGCCTCAATCGAGCAGCAGAATTTTTCCATGATGCCTGAAGGGTTGGTTTTGGCCTTCAAACAGGATGAATTGCGCGACCTGATTGATTATCTGC
>DLRK01000040.1:0-9854 GCA_002501065.1 Akkermansiaceae bacterium UBA7890 | reverse complement strand
TGATTATCTGCGCGGCACCAGCCAAGTGCCGCTACCCAGGAAATAGTTCATGTTAAGATTAACCCGTTTATATTTGTTGGCAGCCATAATGCATCATGCTGAAGCAGTGGAGATCATTGCTCATCGTGGGGCGTCCCATGATGCGCCGGAGGATACCCTCGCCGCAGTTAGTCTGGGATGGAAGCGCAATGCGGATGCGGTGGAGGTGGATGTTTATCTGTCTGAAGATAAACAGATTGTGGCCATACATGACAAAAACACCAAGCGTAGCACCGGCCATGATGGGCTGGTAAAGGAAATGACTTGGCCAGCCCCCCACTCACCCCGGCCTGCCGGCCCGTTCCGGCACCTTGACGAAAAAGCAATTTCCTTTCAGGTTGAGGAGGCGTGAAAGACATCTACGACCGGCGGTTGCCTGACGGGGCATTGCCGCGTTGGAAGGAACGTCCCCTGGCCAACGGCTTGCTGACCCCGTCCGCGGAGCGGATCCCAGCCACAGCTCTCATCATCGCATGGGCGATGATCCAGGCATTCTGCACATCACCGGCTACCGCCCAGGAACCGCCGTTCAACTACGTCCGGGCCAGGGCATTCCACATCCCGCCGGAAACCACGACCGAAGAGTCCGGTTATTTCTCGCTCTGCGAAGGCCGCAACGGAAAGATCTACGTTGGCACCGCCGCCTACGGACGAAACTCGTATCTGGTCGAATTCGACCCCGCCACCGAAAAGATGCGGATCGTCCTCGACACCCACAAACTGATCGGCCTCCCGCTGACGCCCACGGGATACGCCGCGCAGTCCAAGCTCCACACGCGCAACTTCGTTGGCGCGTCGGGCAGGATCTACCTCGGTTCCAAGCAGGGCTATCCAACGGCGGCGGAGAACGAGGCCCTGAAACGCGGCGAGAGGATTCCCACCTACCGGGGTGGTTACGTAATGGCTTACGACCCGGCGACCGGCACAACCGAGAACCTGGGCATGCCCATGCCACTGGATGACCGGCAGATTGCCGGGGGCAAGAAGGAGGGTCAGGGGGTGATCGACGTCACTGCCGATGAATCGCGCGGCCTGATCTATGTCATCACCTGTGAAGAGCAGCGCTGGTTGCTCTACGACGTGAAGACGAAGAACTACCGCGAGTTGGGCCCGATCCTGCGCGACCAGCCCAACACGCTGGTCGACGCCCGGGGACGCGGCACGGCAATCACGGAAGACTTCCAGATCGCCCGCTACGATCCCGCAACAGACAAGATGACGGTGGCCCCACTGCTTGTCGAAGGCAAACCGTTTGCCAGTTACCTCGGTGCGAAGCGTGTGCACCCCGACTGGCGAATCACGCCCGATGGCAGGACCGCCTACCTGCAACTGCTCAACGACCTCCGCATGTTCCGCGTCGACCTCACGGGAGCAACCGGTCAACCTGTTGTCGCCACGAACCTGGGTGCCCGCATCAAGGGCGACAACCCCGACTCGCGCGGTTCGATCAGCATCGGACCGGACGGTCGGGTCTATTCGGCGATCCGCATCGACAACAAGACCGGCTTCGGCAAGGGTTACCTGCACCATCTGGTCCGCTACGACCCGGAGACCGGCGCGATGGACAACCTGGGCGTCTTTGCTGTCAGGAACCCAGACTTCTTCAATTTTGCCGCCGGCCCGGCCAAAAACCCCGACGGCACCGCGCGGCCGATCCACGGCTACCACACCCTGCCTGACGGCACCCTCACCCCACTGCACGTCATTATGGCCCTGATCGTCACCCGCGACGGAACGATTTACGCCACCACCATCTACCCGTTTTCTCTGCTGAAAATCGAAACGGTCCAGGCATCCAGACGAACCCCGGCACCCTGACAGAAGGGCTCAACAGCCCCCCACGCACCCCGGGCTGCCCGCCCGTTCCTAAGCCTTGAAGAAAAGGAAATTCCTGTCAGTTTCTTCCGGGAATCCGAATCAGGTTCTCTTGATGGACTCTAAGCTCCTATGATGGAACACCCCCAGATTATCCAGGGCGGCATGGGCATTGCCGTCTCAGACTGGCGACTGGCACATGCGGTGGCAAGAGAGGGAGCGATGGGCGTCGTGTCCGGCACTGCGATCAGCTCTGTGCTGGCGCGTCGACTTCAGTTGGGAGACATCGGTGGACACATGCGCCGCGCCCTTGAGCATTTTCCCGTACCCGAGATCGCTGAAGAAGTGCTCAATACGTATTACCGTAGTGGCGGCAAGGGGGCGGACGAGCCCTACAAACTGGCACCGATGTTCAAGATCAAGACCAGTCTTGCAGGACTCCGACTGACGGTAGCGGCCAACTTCACCGAGGTCTTCCTCGCCAAGGAAGGCCACGACGGCAAGGTGGGAATCAATTTCCTGGAGAAGATACAATTGCCGCATCTAGCTTCCATCTACGGGGCGATGCTTGCGGGCGTCAACTATGTCTTGATGGGAGCGGGAATTCCCCGTCAGATTCCCGGAGTTCTCGACAGCTTGAGTCAGCATCTGAAGTCGCGCTACAAGCTGGCTGTCGAGAACGAACCGAGGGACGAAGAAACCTACACGGAATTCGATCCGGCGGAAGTCATCGGATTGCCTTCTGACTTCCCGCTCTCAAGACCCTGTTTCATCGCCATCATCGCGTCAGCGACGCTGGCGCTGTCCCTGTCGAAGAAGGCATCGGGCCACGTGGACGGCTTCGTCATCGAGTACCCTGTCGCCGGGGGACATAATGCGCCGCCCCGGGGGAAGTTGCAGCTGACTGAGCGGGGAGAGCCGATTTATGGACCGAAGGACGATGTGGATCTGGAGAAGATCGCCGCCATCGGGCGCCCCTTCTGGCTCGCCGGGGGATATGCCGATCCCGATCGCCTCGTTCGCGCAATGGAACTGGGGGCCACGGGGATCCAGGTCGGATCCGCCTTCAGCCTCTGCGAGGAATCCGGCGTCGACGCTGCATTGAAGCAGAGAGCCCTCGACAGCGTGAAGCAGAACGGCATCCGGGTCTACACCGACGCCACCGCATCTCCGACCGGCTTTCCTTTCAAGGTTCTCCCCCTTGAAGACACCGCGTCCGAGTTGCCCGTCTACGAGAATCGTCCCCGAATCTGCGATCTCGGTTATCTGCGGGTGCTGGCCAAGTCCGGCGACGACAAGATCCTCTACCGTTGCGCGAGCGAGCCGATTGCCGACTACGTGAAAAAGGGCGGTGAAGAGGCTACCGCTACAGGATGCAAGTGCCTGTGTAACGCGCTGCTGGCGAACGTCGGTCAGGCACAATTACAGAAGTCCGGTTTCACCGAAACGCCACTGTTGACGTCGGGAGATGACATCAACATGGTGACTCGCTTCCTCAGCGGGGGAAGCACCTCCTACAAGGCCAAGCAGGTTCTCGATTTTCTGCGTGCTCCAACCAAATTCGACGAGGCGGCGGCGGGAGACGGGGAAGCTCAGCCCCTCGGCAGCCCGGCCCGCAAACCCTTTGAAGCCGGGAGTTCAAATGATGCAACAAATAACGCGTGCTGAAATCGAATCCGAAGGGGTCATCAAGTAAGAGTTGGTCCATTGCTACAAAAAGAAATGATCCGCACAGATGGGTGGAATTTATTTCGCTCCCCCCAGCGCATCGTTTTCATCAAGAGCCCGTCTGTGATCGGTGACCTTATTGGGAATCTCCTCAGCAGATCGGAATCTGTTCACGATATGCCTTTTGCCGGGATCGTGTCGTGCTCAAGGGCGAATTCTGGAAAAGCTCTCCAAGTGCAACTGCAACTTGAGAATGGTTCCACATTTACCTTTGGAACCCATAAGAACGAGAGAGATAACTGGATTCTGGCCCTGGAGAAATGTGGTGTTGTCTCAACCTGAGGAAACACTGGTGTCCGTGCTACCGTCGAGGAGATGCGGAGACAGTCTTGAAGAAGCTCTCAGAAATTGCAGGCGCCCCCATCCCTGCCTTGCTTCCGCTACTTACATCTAGCCGGGGAACCGGGGAACTGGAACAGCTTGGGAAGTCTTTCAGAGGGTTCCTCAGGACGGGTAGCATTCGCCTCCCGGCCAAAAGGTCTTCTCCTTTTGGAATGTCGTCTCTTACACTCCTAGCTCGATGTCCTCCTTCAACTCCCTCGACTGGCTAGTATTGGGCACCTATTTCCTGGCCATGCTGGGGATAGGAGCCTTTTTCTATCGCCGGAGTCAGAACCCGGAAGGCTTCACCGCTGGTGGTCGAAAGGTGCCCGGCTGGGTGTGTGGGCTCTCTATTTTTGCGACCTACCTCAGCAGCATCTCTTACCTTGCCTTGGCTGGGAAATCCTTCACGAGCAACTGGAACCCTTTTGTCTTCTCTCTCTCCATTCCCATCACCGCCTGGGTCGCTTCCCGCTATTTCATCCCCTATTACCGAAAGAGTAAGAGCACCTCCGCCTATGCCATGCTGGAAGAGCGCTTTGGCACCTGGGCGAGGGTCTTTGGCAGTGGATTCTATCTCCTCTTCCAAATCGCCCGAACCGCTGTGGTGCTCTACCTGATGGCCCTTCCCATGCAGGTCATTTTCGGGTGGAACATCGTAACTGTCCTCATTGCCACGGGAATCGTTGTCACCGCTTATTCCTTGCTGGGAGGTATTCTCGCCGTGCTCTGGTCAGATGCCATTCAAGCCATTGTGCTGATAATTGGTGCCTTGCTCTGCCTCTTCTTTATTCTGGGCGACCTTCCTGAAGGAGCGGCATCCGTGACCAAGGCCGCTAGAATGGACGACAAGTTTTCGCTTGGGAGTCTTGGACCTGGTTATCTTGAGGCCACGTTTTGGGTGGTGCTTTTCTATGGCATCGTCGAGAACCTGAAAAACTTCGGAATCGATCAGAGCTATATCCAGCGATATGTCGCAGCAGGTTCAGAGAAACAAGCACGACGCGGCCTCTGGCTTGGTGCGCTCCTCTACATTCCTGTGAGCGCTTTGTTCTTCTACATCGGAACCAGTTTGTTTGCCTACTACGGAGGTTCCGAGCAAGTTCCCCCACAAGGAAATCTTGGAGAAGTGAGACAGATCGTAGCCTCACGGAACCTGATCCAGGAAGGTCTCGATCCAAACACCGATCCCTTCCAACTTCGCCTTGAGAAGGAAAGCGCCACCGTCGCTCCGGGAAAACTCGGCGACAGCGTGTTTCCTCACTTCATTTCCCAACGACTCCCCCACGGTTTAAAGGGCTTGTTGGTAGCAGCCATCTTTGCCGCAGCGATGAGCACGACCTCCACAGGACTGAACTCCTCGGCAACGCTTCTCGCTACGGACTTTTACCGCCGCTTCTTCAACCCTGGCGCCAGCGCTAGTGATGAGATGAAAGTCCTCCGTATCGGAACGGTTTTGTGGGGAGCCATGGGCACAGCGCTTTCTCTTGTCTTCGTGAGTTTAACCAACAGTATTCTGGACACTTGGTGGGTGATCGCAGGTGTCCTGGGCTCAGGAATGGCGGGGCTCTTCCTTCTTGGAATTTCCGTCAAGGCAGCCACCAAACCGATCGCGATCACCGCCACCATCGTTGGGCTCACAACAGTCGCTGTCTTTACCTGCTACAAGGTCGCTGACACCAAAGAAGATCTCGTTCATCCCAACCTGATCTCCGTCATCGGCGTGCTCGCTATCCTTCTGGTGGGAGCCCTGGCCTCTTTACCATCCATCCAAAAGGTTGCTTCCAAAGGGTAGCGGCGTTTCAGCTACGGTCCGCAGTCGTTACACCAGCAAGCCTCAATAAAGGCATCCTCGATACGCCTTCGGTCACTCCGGAAATCGTAGCCACCTTCAGGAGCGGGCTTGCCTCCGAGCTTGTCATGCCCCCACTCACCCCGGCCTGCCGGCTCCGTTGCGGCGTCTTGACGAAAAAGCGAATTCCCAGTCAGTTACGGGATGGATCCCGCTCCGCTTGATCCATGCTGGTTCTCGTCCCACGGGCGTAGCAGAAAGCCCCACCTTCGCTGTGCGAAAGCGGGGCTTTCTGGCGACCCGAAGGCACCGCATTTCGAACAAATCGTGGGTACTCTCTGTTTTGCGATAAACTGATTATCAGAGACTTGTGGAAGTTCGAGTCCGGTTCGATCGAAGACGCCGGGGATCGAAAATCGGGAATCATGACCCGGATGCCCTCCAACTCGAAAGCCGCGATCCCTCCCCGTGGGAATGGCCGCAGGCACCCGCCGGGACCGTGGACCAGCCCGCCTGGCAGGCGCCGGAACTCAAGCTCGACGACAAACGGATTCTTGTCCTCGACGGAAACGAAGCGCCCTACGGGACCAGAACCGGCTGACCGGGGCCCGCAGTTCACCTCCCGAAACCCCAAACTGCCCCTGAATTGACGCTGCGGGCCGGGCTGCCTACGCTCGCCACATGCTCGAAACGGGCAGATCCGCTCCAAAATCAGCCGAAAACAACTCTGAGCACCTCCCAGATGCTTTCAGCGTTTGATCCCGCCCGCCGGCGGTCCCCCTGCGGGGCCGTCGCCTCGCGCCATGGTCCGATCAACGACGTCCCCATAGCTATTCTCACCACCCAAATCCAGTAACAAAATGATGCTCTGAAATGACAACGTCGATTCGAACCATAATCAAATCTATCGGACGAAACGCCGCCCTGGTCGCAAGTCTCTGCGCAGCCGCCCTGCTCTTGGCGTCTTCCTATTCGGAAGCGGCAGATCACGGGATGGATGAGAAAGTTCTATCTCAGATCCCCAAAAAACTTCAGGCAATTGTCGACCGCGGCCAGAGCACGGGCATGGTTACTTTGGTGGCTCGAAATGGCCAGATTGCGTCCATCGATGCGGTGGGGTGGCGCGTCATGGACAAAGAGCCGCTGAAGACCACGGATGTTTTTTGGGCCGCCTCGATTAGCAAGCCGTTTGTCGCGGCCTCCATCATGATGCTGGTCGATGAGGGGAAGCTGAAGCTCGATGATTTGGTGGAGGATCACATTCCGGAATTCAAGGGGCAGAAAGTAGATAATGCCAATAGGTACACGGTGCGATACCGTGGTTTTAGATCATCTGACGGATTGCCAACGGCTCAGCATCCATTGACGGTTCGAACCCTTCTCAATCATCTGGACGGGCTCCCGGTGACTAGGTCGACGAAAGCGGGAAAAACCATCAAGGCCCGTGCTCTTGCGTCGGCAAAGAACCCTCTGATGTGGGAGCCCGGATCGAAATGGCTGTATGGAGGTGAGGGCCTTCACGTCGCCGCCTATCTGGTCGAACAGTATTCCGGCATGCAGTATACCGAATTTCTGAAGACCCGAATCCTCGATCCTCTCGGCATGGAAAACACCTATTTCACCATCAAGGAAGTGCCCGAGAGCCGGGTTGTCCCGACCCATCGCAAGCTCAAGAATGGCAAATGGGAATCCTTCTTAAGGCCGGACTTCAGAGGCGGCGGCAGCGGCCACTACTTTGCGGTTGATGGAGGTTTATTCTCAACGGTCGAGGACCTGTTCCTCTGGTACCAGATGCTTCTCAACGGTGGTGAATACGGCGGTGTTCGCTACCTCTCGGAGAAGTCCGTCTATGAGTTGACTCACAAACAGACCGGCGATGTGGAGAATGCCGGGCACGGCCCCGGAAACTTCCATGCTCTTGCCTTTCAAGAGGCCGTGGAACCGCAGGGCACTACTGCCGCGCTTACCAAAGGGAGTTTCGGAAAGGGCGGCGCCGGCGGATCGAAGACTTGGGTCGATCCCAGCACAAAGACCATCTATATTCTGTTGCAGAACATGGGTGGTGGGAATAGTGATCTCACCGAGTCCACGTTTCTAAATACGGCTAGCGCGGCGATACACTCGAAGAGGCATCCTCATGTGGATGCTTCAAGCACGTCTGCTGATGTTCTGGAAGCATCCGGAGTCAGAGGTGGGCTGGTTGTTCATCTCGGTTGCAGAGACGGCAAGTTCACTGCCGCATTGCGTGCATCCGACAGCTACATCGTGCAGGGACTCGCAACAGACTTCGATGCCGTCATGGCGGCGCGTGAATCGTTGGCCAAGTCGGGCGATGTCACGATCGCGCTGTTTGACGGCAAGACGCTCCCCTATGCGGATAATCTGGTGCAACTGGTGGTAGCCGACGGCGAATCACAAGTCGACGCGGCTGAGATCATGCGGGTGCTTTCTCCGGGTGGCGTGGTGATGACGCGAACATCCGGCGGGTGGAAACGGGCCGTCAAGGCCTGGCCTGATGACATTGATGAGTGGTCGCATTACATGCACGGCCCTGACAACAACCCGGTAGCCGAGGATACCGTTGTCGGACCGCCGCGGCGGCTCAGATGGAAGGCGCCCTCTCTCTGGTCGCGCAGCCACGAACAGACGTCGAGCTTTGCGGTTATGGTCTCCGCCGGCGGCAGGAATTTCTATATTTTTGACGAGAGCGTACCCGGCATCATCCGATACGAGCCAACAGCCGACGCGAAGAAGGATGCCTGGACCCCGGGAAGCTCGTACTCGGCACTGCGTGGCCACGCCCTTCTCCCGGAAAAATGGACCCTGATCGCTCGCGATGCTTTTAGCGGTGTCTTGCTGTGGAAACGTCCGTTGAAGGATTGGGGCGTCAAGCATACCAAAACAATAATACTGCGAAGCACTTCGGCCACCGTTCAGCGGACCTTGGTGGCGGACGGTGATCGTGTTTTTACTACCGATGGATACCGTGGGCCGGCAGCCGTTCTGGATGCGAGTTCCGGAAAAGTCTTGCGAACGATCAAAGGTACAGATGGGACCCACGAAATTGTTTTCGCAGACGGCACATTATATCTGCGTGTTCGTAGCGACACTTTCACCGGCACTGTTGCGGCCGATCCTGAAACAGGTCGGATCTTGTGGAAACACGAGGATGAGCAGCACAAAGTATACAACCCGATGTCCATGACTGTCTCTGGCGAGGACATGGTCTATAGCAACATCGCTTCCCGAAGTCATCGCCAAGTAGCCCCGCCACAGATTGTCTGTCTCAGTACCAAAGATGGTAAGGAACTCTGGAGGAAGGACATCAAGAAACTGAAACTGCAACTCTACCTATACAACTCTGGGCCTTCAATCGTTATCTCTGGTGAGCGTGTGCTCGCCGCCGGAAGCTTTGGTTTGCTGGCCCTGAACAAGCAGACGGGAGGAACCGAGTGGACCAAGGCCCAGCCCAAGGGCCACGGGGGTAGTGCGGCGCCGTTGAAGAATGTCGATCTGTTCGTTATTGATGGCGCGGTTTGGCGCGGCAATGGGACGATCGTCGAAGGCTTTGACCTGGATACCGGCAAGCTGGTCCGACAGATAGACTCCGCCTCGGTAAACAGCAAAGGCCACCACGGGCGATGTTATGGCGGCAAGGCGACGAGCAAGTACATCCTTGGCCAGCAGCGTGGCGTGGAGTTTCTCAGCCTCGAGAGCGAGTCGGAACATACCTCGAATAACTGGACGCGCGGCCCGTGCCGGTTCGGCGTCATGCCGTCCAATGGCCTCCTTTACGTGCCGCAGCACCAGTGCCTGTGCAATGCCGGAACGATGATGAATGGTTTCAATGCGTACGCGACCGCGTCGTACGAAGAGATGGCGGGTATCGTCGCGGCTGCGGAGAAACTCGACGGGCGGCTTCACAGAGGGCCGGCATACGGCAAGGCCCAGGTCGGCCAGCCTGCCGCCGCCGACTGGCCGATGTATCGCCGGAACGCCAGCCGCTTCGGCGCGACCGACGCCACGGTTTCAAACAAGCTGAAGCAGCGTTGGCGGATCGACCTTGGCGGACAGTTGACGCCTCCGGTGATGGCGGGCGACACCGTCTTCGCCTCGGCAAAAGATCACAATACGCTCTATGCCCTGGATGCCGCTGACG
>DLRK01000047.1 GCA_002501065.1 Akkermansiaceae bacterium UBA7890 | reverse complement strand
CCCCTGAGCCTGCCCCTGCCTCCGAACCTGCCTCCGGTCTGCCCGTCAAACCTTCCCCCGGGGAACTCCCCCCAGATATCAGTCCCGACCCCAAGCCAAAGGGGCCACTCATCGAAGAACGGGATCGCAAGGTTGAGGGAGAGGTGAACCTGCCTCCTCTTATCGACCTCAACCCTTCCCGTAATGCCCTCCCGGAAAAGAACGACAAGCCCAGCAAGTCTGGAGAAGCTCTCACCCGCTTCCTGAGTGCCAGCACCCTTGCCGAACGCAGACCCTACATGACCGAATCCCGGCGCTCGGAAGCCGAACTCGCACGCAGCCCACTCGCCCGAAAATTACCACCCGTAATCCGTCAGCGCCTCCTCAATCATATTACGGACAACTCGGACAAACATGACGAGCGCTTCTTCGAAGTCTCCTTCGATCGCGATTCTGCCATCACACCCGTTCCCATTCTGGTTCAGGTCACCGAGGAGGACGACGACACCATGAAGGTCCACACTGATGCCTTCATCGACCTCTACAATGACGAGATGGCCCGGTTCGGTGCCGTCCCCATCAAGGGCGAGCACACGTTCCATGCCATCGTCGATGCCTACAAGCGTTGCTACGAGGACAACATCCCCGGATCCACCCAGAAATCCTACATCAAGCTCCGTCAGCATGAACAGGTCACCCCCCGGCTCCAGGCCTACTTCGGGAAGACTTCCGCGATCGCCACCCGGATCTCCCAACCCAACGGCCTGCCCTGGGGGCGCTCCGGGATCTCTACCGTCACGGTCAAGTGGAACACCGACCATCCCGGTCGTCCCTATATTGAACTCGTCCGTATCGACGGATTCACATGGAATCCGTAACGTCCCCTGCCTGACGCTGTCCGGTCAATCCCGCGCTCCACTCCGGGACCTCCTCACCTGCAGACCACCAGAACGGCAGCGAAGGTTGAGCTGCAACGACTTCACCGCGCCCCCGATGTCGATTTGCCCCCGGGGCCTGCCTTTGGAACGCGTACGACCATGAAGGCCTGGGCGCTCGCATGCTTCTTGAATTTGCAGTCGTTCCTCAATCGCAACAATCCGAAGGCTCGCTCCCTGACATGCACCGGCGTCACCTCAACCTCGTATTCCCACCCCGGTTTGACTGCCTTGATCTCATACTTGAACTGCTCGTTGGTGCAGGCGATGTCGGTAACTCTGATAGGGGCATCGTGGTTAACCTTCACCTTGAACTTCTGCGACTTTGCTTCTCCTTTCAGGTCCCAGAAGAGTGTGGGCGGCTCTATCGCAAAGAGATGAGGAATATCCAGCTTGGTGGTCAGGACCAGGGGCGTGGCCTCTCCATCAAAGTTGAGAACGATCTTCTTTTCGATTTTCCCCTTGATGGTCCCAAGTTTGAAATTTCCTCGCACCACACCCTTCTCCCCCGGCTTCCAGGTGAGCTTGCCGTTCTCGCTGATTTCGGCCGAGAGACAGCTGCAGGCGGACTTGTATTCCTTGATCGTGACTGGAATCTCACCCTTCACCGTAAAGGGAAACTCCACACTGAGGCGGTCCTGGTCCGGCGGGAGCTTCATCAGGATTTCACGCTTTTCGAAGACGAACTGTCCGAAAACGGTGGAGGGAGCGGCGAGCGCAATCCCCAAACCCAAGACGAGCATCAGGCGCAGATTCTTCATCACTTCTTGACGAGATTTACCAGCTCTACCGTGATGATCAAGTTCCCGTCCCGCCATTTCGGGCCAACGAGGTAAACTCTCTTTCCAACCTCGAAGACGCGGTCCCATCGCAGCGCCATCTTGCTCTTCTGCCAGTATTCAACATCCAGACGCAGCTTGCGGGACTCCTTGATGGACGCCTGTGGCTGGAAGGTCAGCATCAGGGCCTGCGAGTTCCTGATAGGCTGGGCCCAGCTCTTGTAACCCTTCAGGATATGCTGCTTGACCGATCCCAGTCTCACGAAGTTCCTGTAGGGTTTCAGTTTCGAAACCTTCCGCAACCGGGTCTTCTCCGCGGCAGAAACAGAATCCACCCCGACTCCCAGAGAAGTGACCGGGCCGTTCGTGCCGAAGAGAACCTCGGTCCGGACCTGTCCGATGACTTCCTTGCCGGGATCCTGCGCACCCACCACCTCCAGAAGGGCGAGAGAAAGGAGCAGGAATGTCCGCAGTGTCTTCACCCTCGGTTAGTAAATCTCCTCCGTCTTCACGTAGTAGCCATGCTCACCGTCGAGAAAACCTTCCCCGATCACAAGATCGGTGTCCGCAAGCGGAGCAAGACCCTCGACCACCAGCAGGGTGGAATCCGATTCCCTGTCGAGAATGACCTCGGTGGAAACGTTGGCGAGCGGAGAGTACACTTCCGAACCCGCCGCGGCGTCGACCACCCCTCCCTGGTTTGCCGGCTGCGCACTCTTCATGCCAAGCAGGAAAGCCATCACCACAGCAGCGGTAGCTGCCGGAGCCATCCACCAGAACCAGAGACGGTTGAAGGCGCTCTCGCTCCGGCGCGAATCAGTCTTGTCCACCCCTTGTCCCTCCTTCCTTACCAGACGCTCGAGGCGCGAATTAAAGAAGTCGGGAAAGGGAGGCTCAATCTCGGAGGGAACAGCGGCCCGCAGTTCTTTCCGCAGACGGGCGTAGTCCGCACGCTCTTCGTGAAGCTCGGGGTGCTCAGCCAGGACCGGTTCCAGTTCGAGCAGTTCTTCATCGCTCAGTCCATCGTCCATCCAACGGGTAAGGAGTTCTTCTTTACGATCGTTCTTCATGACTTGGTCAGCAGGGATTGCAGTTTCTTCCGGGCGTAAAACAACCGGCTCATTACCGTCCCGATGGAGCACTCCATCACGTCGGCAATCTCTTTATACTCTAAACCCTGCACTTCGCGAAGCAGGATTGCTTCCCGATGTTCAGGGGAAAGTTTCTCAAGGGCCCCCTCGATATTGGCCCGCAGTTCCCCCTGCGAGAGAGCCTCATCAGGACGGGCCATTCGCGCCGGAGTCGCCTGTGCCCCCGCCGCAATCGCTTCCCGGTCCAACAGGTTGTCATCCAGTTCACCTGCTGTTTCCATTTTTCGTTTGCGCATCCAGTCGTAGACCACGTTGTGCGTGATGCGGTACATCCAGGTCGAAAAGCGGGCGCGCGCCTCGAACTTCGGGAGTGCCTTCCACACCTTCACGAAGACTTCCTGGGCAAGGTCCCACGAGTCGGCTTCATTCCTGACCATGTTCTGGATCATAGCATAGACCCGGCCACGGTGTTTGGTAACAAGGGCATCGAAGGCGCTGTAGTCGCCTTCCTGGCATCTGTTCACCAACTCCGCGTCGGAAGGTGTGTCAGGGCCCCCTTCCCCTGCGGCATCGCCGGGAACGGGCCCCTTCACCAGATTCGACGCAAATTGGCGGAAAAAATTCATGCGCTCCGAAGGAAGGCCCAATCTGGACTTAAACGCCCGTTTGAGCAAGCCGGGACCCCCGGTAATTCAAGGAACAGCCCCGGAATCGCCCCTTATTCATCCGAGGCTCTTCTGCCAGAAAACAGCAACTCTCCGCGGATCTCCGATCACCGGAATCCACTCGGGACATCCTCCATTAGCCGGCATCCGGCCTCTTGTCCACTTCCTCGCTCCTGCCTAATACACGTCCCGCTGATAACGTTTCTCCTTCTTGAGGGCCTTCACGAAGTCCTTGGCCTCATCCTCACTCCTGCCACCGTGTTTCTCCACAATACCGTGCAGGGTGGCATCGACGTCCCTGGCCATCCGATTGGCGTCACCACAAACATACAAGGTGGCTCCATCCTCCAGCCATGACCAGATTTCCCGGCCCTTTTCCTCCATGCGGTGTTGAACGTAGACCTTCTCGGCCTGGTCCCGGGAGAAAGCAAGGTCGAAGTGACTCAGGACACCTTCCTCCTGCAGGGAGGTGAACTGCTCCTCATAAAGGAAATCAGTTTCACGATGCGGGTTACCGAAGATCAGCCAGTTATTCCCCTTTGCTCCCCTCAGCTTGCGTTCCTCCAGAAAGGCGCGGAAGGGAGCGATCCCCGTACCAGGACCCACCATGATAATGGGCGCATCATTATCCTCCACCAGTTGAAAGGCCTTGTTGTGATGCACGAAGACACCGGGTTGGATGCCATCCGCCCGATCAGCAAAGAAGGTTGAGCATACCCCGCCCCGCTGCCGTCCGTGCGAGTGGTAGCGCACGATCACAATGGTCAGGTGCACTTCCCCGGGGTGCGCGTTCGGACTGGAGGATATGGAGTAGAGCCGCGGTTGGAGTTTCTTCAGCACGGAAACAAAATCCTTCTCGTCCGCAAAGTCCGCCGGGCAATCGGTCACGAGATCGATTACCTCCCGGCCCCAGCAATAATCCTTCATCGCCTTGCGATCTTCGCTTTCCACCAGCGAACGAAGGCAGGGCGATCCACTGCGCTTCTGCCAGGCTCGCAGGGACTTGGGAGTGAGAGAACGAATGTCATAGGCCGTGATCAGAGCTTCCCGCAGAGAGGCCTCGCCACCATTCGGCAGGGGAACCTCCTCGCTTCCGTTGAAAGGAAGGCCCGAAAGAATCTCGTCGACTTGTTCTTCCGGGTTGCGCGGGAAAACACCAAGAGCATCGCCCACCACATACTCAAGTCCGGATCCCTCCAGTGACAATTCCACGTGATAGGTTTCCTTCTTCGAACCAGGCGTATTGAGATTATAACTCCTGAGGATTGGACTCGGGAAGGGGGTATTCTTTCCGTATGGCATGATCGGGGATTTCCGGCCTCCGCCGGGGGAGCGGAAAATAGGACGATCACTACCGCATTCAAGGCCATTAAGTGGGTAAAACGACCGAAGTTCCCTCCATCTCGGTTGGGGAAGCCCCGTTTTCCTGCCTCCCAGGCACGCTCTCAGGAAAACACCTGCCTGGCCTTGCAGCAGGAGACCATGCCGGGCTGGAGCGGACGCACTCCCGGAGTCAGTCTTCCTCCACGATCACCGCCCGGCCCGGGGCCCCCTCGAAGGGCACGCGAAAGGCGCGATTCCTGACCGGATCACGGGGATCACGCACCAGCGTGCCGACACGCAAGCCACGCACATCCACAATCGTGTTGGTGTAGGGATTGAGGATATAGCCGGACTTGCCAGGGAGGAGCACTCCGAACGGATGGTTCTTCTGCTGGCGGATTTCATGCTCGGTCTGCTCCTCCGTCGTGGTGCCCGTGCCCTGGGAAGGCACACTGAAATCAATCTGGCTCCGGTGTAGAAACCCAGTCAGTCCGTTCTCCGTCTGCACGAAAAGCCAACGCTCGTCCTCCTGGTCCCAGACGTGCACGGCTTCGTTGGGTTCCAACTTGCCCACGATGTTATTTTTCCGCGTCGTCGGGGAAGTCCGCAGATTGCTCCGCGCACCGTTGTCAGTCTTGCGCAACTTCTTCCACTGTCCGGGCTTGATCCCCTCCCGGGCCGCCAGCAGACGCTCATGCCTGATGCGCGGTCCTCCATCCCTGATGCGCACGTCAAAACTCCGCATCGACACACCCTCCCAGTTCTCACCACCTTCAACCGTATTCACGTGGACTGCACAGTGGACGCGAACGAGATCGTCTCCGATCGATTCCACCTGAGGCTGACCGATCAACTGCAACCGTTGCACACCGGTGGGGCGTTCCATCTCCCATTCGCGCCAGTCGCGCTCACTCAGGACACGGTAGTTCCCATTCTCCCGGGTACTCCGGAAACTGAACTCCAGCATCCCGCTGCGACTCTGCACGCGTTCCCCCGCACTCGATTGTTCCGCCGCGATGTACTCCTGCACCACCTGCAGGGCCTTTTCAACCTGGGCCGCACGATCCGGTCCGGTCTGTGCTCCGGCAGGCACGAGGGACAAAACTGCTGCAGTTGCAAGTGCCAGAGAAAAGGGGTGCGGAAAATTCATCTTGAACGTGTGCCGGGAAAAGGCCGCGCAGCTTACCAATGATTGCAGATTCTGCACTCCCTTTTACAACGCATTTCATGCTCTTACGATTCTCCAACAATCACGAAAGATTAAGCAGATGTCATTCTTCCCTCCCTTGAACAAGAGAGGGCGGGAGTGAATTCAACGTCCCTCCACCCTCCAGCCCTCACCGTCAGGAAATGGGGAAGGCCAGGATTGTGAGCGAAGTCGGTTCTCCCGTTACTGGGGAAGCGGAAAGTCCTGGTTGAAGGCAAAAACACGCTCGCGGATCTCGGCCAGTTTTTCCCCGTCGTCCCTGTTTTGAATGGCCTCGAACATCAAGTCGGCCACCGACTCAAGATCCGCCTCCTTCATTCCGCGGGTGGTCACTGCGGGCGTGCCCAACCGGATGCCGCTCGGCTTCATGGGTGAACCCGTGTCAAATGGAATAGCGTTCTTGTTGACCGTGATCCCTGCCGCATCGAGTGCCGCGTCGGCCACCGTGCCGTCAAGTCCCAGAGGACGCATGTCCACCAGCATGCTGTGGTTGTCCGTGCCACCGGAGACGATCCGGAAGCCATGCTCCCCCAGCCTTGCAGCCAGGGCCTGCGCATTGTTCACGACCTGCTCCTGGTAGCCCCTGAACTCCGGTCGAAGCGCCTCCCCCAGGCAGACCGCCTTGGCCGCGATCACGTGCATGAGGGGGCCCCCCTGCACACCCGGAAAGACCATCGAGTTGATCTTCTTGGCATACTCCTCACGGCACAGGATCAGTCCACCACGCGGTCCACGCAGCGACTTGTGGGTAGTGGTGGTCACGAAATCCGCATGAGGAACCGGCGTGGGATGCACCCCGACGGCCACCAGGCCAGCGATATGGGCCATGTCCACGAAAAGGTAGGCCTCCACCTCCCTCGCGATCGTGCCCATACGCTCGTAGTCGACTATCCGCGAGTAGGCGCTCGCCCCACAGGTTATGAGTTTCGGCTTCACCTCCGCGGCCACCGCAGCCAGTTGATCGTAGTCAATCTGCTCATTCTCCTGGCTTACGCCATAGTGCGTCACCTCGTAAAACTTACCCGAGAAATTCGCTTTGTGGCCGTGCGTGAGGTGGCCGCCATGGGCCAGATCCATCGTGAGAATCCTGTCGCCCGGCTTGAGAAAGGCGAAATAGACCGCCGCGTTGGCCTGCGATCCGGAATGAGGCTGTACATTCACGTGCTCCGCACCAAAGAGTTCCCTGGCCCGGTCAATGGCAAGTTGCTCGGCGGCATCAACGTTCTCACACCCTCCATACCACCGGCGCCCCGGATAACCTTCTGCATACTTGTTGGTGAGAAGTGATCCCTGTGCTTCCAGGACCGCTCCGCTCACAAAGTTCTCCGAAGCGATCAATTCGACGTGATCCCGCTGGCGTCGGCCCTCTGCTTCCACCACTGCAAAGACTTCAGGGTCACTCACCGACAAGCGACTCCCCGACGCCTTGGCCACACGCTGAACATGGCGCCCGCCTTCAAATGACGTGCTGAGAAAGGCCTCCGTAACTGCCACCGCATCCTCAACCGACATCTCTCTGGCTCCCAGGCAGGCAATATTTGAGTCGTTGTGGCCCCGCGTAATGGCGGCATCTTCGGGCGAACACAGACGCGCGGCTCGCACACCCTTCACCCGGTTGGCCGCAATACTCATCCCGATGCCCGATTTGCACACGAGGACTCCAAAATCCGCCTTGCCCGCCGCCACGCTTCGCGCCACCGCGTTGGCAAAATCCGGATAATCTACTGAATCCGTGCTGTTTGTTCCATAATCAACCACTTTGTTGCCGACTGCCTTGAGCGCCTCCATGATGGCACTCTTGACCTCCACCCCTCCATGGTCCGCTCCTATCGCAATTCGCAGAGTAGCGTTCTTCATCAGTAAGATTCAATCCTTCGTCAGGACGGCCCATCCGTGACCGCTCTCGCCTCGAAACGCAATCGCGAAAACGAGTTGGGACCCCTTATTCTGCAGGCGGGCCTTCCTCCGTTCGCAAAAACCCGAGAATCCCCTTGATGGCCAGATCCAGGCAGGCGGCCACCTCCTCGTAGGCCCGTCTGCCTCCACCGATGGGATCCGGCACGTCCCGACCCACCTCCCCTTCAATATCCGCGAAATCGCAAGCAAGATGGAACTTGTCCCGCTGCTCAGGGTAGAGCGTTTCCAGGGTGTCCTGGTGATCACGCGTCATGCAAAAGACATGGCTGGCGTGCTTAATGATTGTATCGTCCACCATGCGACTCCCGAAACCGTCCAGATCGATCCCGCGCCCGGCAAGGATCTCCAGCGTTTCCAGACTGGCGCCCCCTCCGTCATAAGCCGCAATCCCTGCCGAACTCACCATGAACCCCTCCCCCGATCCTGTCGCCCGGAACAAGCCTTCCGCCATCGGACTGCGGCAGGTGTTTCCCGTGCAGACAAAGAGCACATGGAACTCGGCTTCGGACATGGTGAAGCTATGCCCTCCGTCCTGCGTCCCGTCAAACCGGCAATCCACGGCCAATTCTTGGATCGCGCCGTTCCACGGAACCCTCAACCGGGGCTCCTCCATTAACTTTGAAATACCAGACCATTCATATTAGTTGATGAAAAAAACCATGGATCGCGCCCTCTCCCTGATTCCCTCCGCATTCCGAAACCACAAAGATTGGCAGAGCAATGAAGGGATCTCGAATCATTCCACCAAGGTCCCCGCTTGCCTCCCGTTGCCAAACTCTCTACCAAGCATTCGATCATCATGAGCGACTGGTCTGATCTCGGCGATATCCTCACTTCCACCCGGGAGAGCCTTGGCTGGTCGATCGAGGATGTTTCGCACCGCACCCGGATTCCCCAGGCCACCCTGTGCCAACTGGAGAAAAACGACTACTCCAAGTTTCCCAGCCTGACCTACGCCAGGAGTTTTCTCGCACAGTATTGCGATCACCTCGACATCGATGCGGTCGAATGCCTCGCCCACTTTGAAACGGGTGATTCCCTGGCCGACCTGAATGCCTGTGGCTACCTCAAGGACCACGATGAGCGGGTGAATGCCCGACCACTCGTCATGAAACGGCCCAGGAGCCGGAAGAAAAAGGTGCGCAAGGAGAAGCAGAAGGCACCCGGGGAGAAGCAGGAAAAGAAACGGGCTGTCTCCTCCTCCCGACAACCTCTCGTGGTTTTCTCCATCACCTCCCTCCTCCTCACCTGCGCAATCTTCACCTTCATGAAACTGAGTGACACTCTTGAAGAAAAGGAATCCGTCACCAGGGAAGAACCTGCCGAGACTCTTGGTGCCATCGGTGGCGCGTCCATCCAGACCCCTGCCGGCCCCGATCTCTCCAACGTCCCGCGCGCCCTGCTTGTATCACCGGAAGGAGAAAGCTCTCTCATAGCCGGTGAACCCGGCGGAAGGGCGGGTATCGAGATCCTCGGCGCCTCGCCCTCCTCTCAGGCAAACATCCGCACCGAATTCTCTCTCGATAACCCACCCCCACGGGCTGTCATCGTCGAAGAGTAACCCGGTGGAGGGGATCAACCCCCGGCCCTGGAGGCGGGAATGCTCCGGCCCTCCGCGTTCGTTCTCAACCTTCCGCCCGGAACAGCTCCAGAAACGGCGCAAGGAACCTCTCCGCCTTCACCGCGCCCACGCCCTTGATTCCCATGGCCTCCTCCTCGGAGGTGGGCCGGATCCGGGCAAGGTCCTCCAGGGTCTTGTTGGAAAACACCCCGTAAGGCGGCAAACGGTGTTCCTGTGCCAGGGTGGTTCGAAGATCCTTCAAGCGGGCATAGAGGACGGGATCGAGGGGCGCCAGTTCGTCTCCCGGTTCCATCCGTGCTCCCGAACTTTTCGCCGTGCTCTCCCGCAGGGTCTCGGGCCAGACCAGGCTGTATTCGATTTTTCCCTTCATGGCCTGCTCCCCCTTCGCCGTCAGAGTGACCAGGGGATACTCGCCCCGCTGGGTGATGAGAAGGCCTGCGGCATGCAGGGAATGAAAGAGCTCATTGAGATAGGCCGTCCCTTTCCCCTTCAGGATGCCATAGGTTGAAAGTTCGTGCAGGCGCACCCGCAGAATCTCCTGTGACTTGCTGCCGGTCAGCATCTGCACAATGCGACCCCGTCCAAAGATACCCTCCCAGCCCTTGCCGGCACGTCGGCTCATGCGTGCCACCCCGCTCAGCACCTTGCGCACCACCAGGTCCTCTGCCCCGGTCGGCGCACGCCGGTCCGTCCCGTAGTCGCTGCAGCACACATCACAGGTCCCGCACTCACCCGGCTCCTCCTCACCGAAGTATTCCAGGATCGTCCGTTGGCGGCAACCTGCCCCGTAGCACAGTTCAACCATGGCCTGCAGTTTCTGCCGATCGCGCCGTTCCTTCTCCTCCAGTGCGGTCCGGTCGATCTCCAGGCCACCGGCCTGCACCTCCGGATGCCGCAGGCGCGTGCCACGTCGCCGCTGTCCCGGAACATCGAAGCGCTCAAGATAACCCGCCCGCGCCAGAGCCGCCAGGGCGCTGCCCACTGCCATCCCGTTCTTCACCTCCACTGCGCCTGTGATCTCTTCGATGCTCGCATGAACTTCCTGCTGTTCATCGGCCTCGTCATGAAGGAACTGGTAGACCTGGCAGATCGTCCCGTAGCCGGGGTTTGCCCCCTCCAGAAAAAATTCCTGCGTCCTGGTGTCGGCGTAATTCCAGAGAAGTTCACAGTGCGCGGTCTCCCCGTCCCGACCGGCCCGGCCTGCTTCCTGATAATAAGCTTCCACACTTCCGGGAACCTCGAAATGGATCACGAAGCGCACGTCCGAGCGATCAATCCCCATCCCGAAGGCATTGGTCGCCACCGCCACATCCACCTCGCGCCGGATGAACCGATTCTGCGTTTCCTCGCGTTCCGCTTCCGTCATCCCACCGTGATATCCGATACACTTCACTCCCCAGCTGTTGAGCGTCTCGGCCACCTCTTCCACCCGCTTGCGCGTCGCGCAGTAGACAATGCCGGTCCGGTGTTCATCCAGAACCTCGCGGGTCCGGCGAAACTTGGCCGCCTTGGTCTCAACCGGCGTGATGTTGAAGCTCAGGTTCGCCCGCGCAAAGCCCGTCACGATCTGGAACGGTTCATCCAGCTCCAGAACCGACACAATGTCTTCCCGCACCACCGGGGTAGCGGTAGCGGTGAAGGCCACGCACTGCGGCCCCCCCAGATTCGTCCGCGCCTTACCCAGTCGGAGATAGTCCGGCCGGAAATCATGCCCCCACTGGCTCAGACAGTGTGCTTCGTCAATCGCGAGGAGAGCCACCTTCACCTCCCGCATGGCGGCCAAAAATCCCTCCGCCCGGAAACGCTCCGGGGCCACATACACCAGCTTGTAGTCACCCGCAATCATGCGGTCGATCCGCTCCCTCTGTTCGGAGTTGGAAAGGGTTGAATTGATGAGGGTGGCCGCCACCCCCTTCTCCACCAGGGCGTCAACCTGATCCTTCATCAGGGCAATGAGCGGGCTGACCACGATTGTGACACCCTCCAGGCACAGGGCCGGCAGCTGGTAGCAGAGCGATTTCCCACCCCCTGTCGGCATCACCACCAGTCCATCCCGCGAAGCGAGGATCTGCTCCACGATCTCAGCCTGCCCCTCCAGGAACTCCTCGAACCCGAAGGCATCCTGCAACGTCTCTCTCGCCAGGTCGGGCACGGACCGAAGTTGCACCGACTTCCGCTCCTGATCAATCCAAAGGACGGCGAGACCCCCTGCCGGCCGGTTCTCTCCAGGCCCGCCAGGTCCTGGAATTCCCATGTTTGCCCTCGCTCGCCATCACTCCAACTGAAATCATGGCATTTCCTCATCAAAGCCCGTCATGAACGTCAGCTCCTTCCTCTTCCTGCACCTCTGCCTCTGCACCGCTGTCATTACCGCCCTGCCCAGCCACGGCGGAATCAGAGCCGGAGCCGCGGAACGGGACATCACCCCCACTGCCGGTCTCGAGATCCAGCACTACTTCCGCAAGAGCATCGGGGTGCGCGATCCCCTCTTCGCGCGCTGTCTCTACCTTGAGGACGGGGTCGGGAACGCTGTCGCCATCGTGGGACTCGACCTCATCATGGGAAGCTTCGAGGCCTGCGATCAACTGCGGGCGGAGATCCGGGAAAAGTGCGGTGTCACCCACACCCTCCTCAACTTCAGCCATTCCCATGCCTCGGCCGCCCTCGGCCCCCGCGGCAGGACCAGGATTTCCAACGATTCCAACTCGCAATGGAACGACCGCACTCTCGACGCCATCATCGCAGTCGTCGCGGGAGCCAGGAAACAGACCGAGCCGGTCTCCCTGCGCGCCGGCCGGGCCGGAGTACAGGTCGGCTTCAACCGGCGACTGGTCAATGCCGACAACGGGCACGTCTTCATGGGAGTCAACCGCAAGGCGCCAGCCGTTCCGTGGGTCAACGTCCTCGTAGCTGACAGCATCCGGACCGGCAAACCCCTCGCCGTCCTCTTCGAGCACGCTGCCCACCCGGTCATCGTCCCGCACACCAGCAAGCTCACCAGCGCGGATTTCCCGGGCGCGGCCGGAAAGCGGATCCGGGAAACCCTCGGCAAGGATGTCATCACCGTCTTCGGCCAGGGCTGTGGTGGTAACATCAATGGATTTCCCCTGCGCTCCACCCATGAGAAGGCCGAGGAAGCGGGACACCGGCTGGGAGAGGCCGCCCTCAAGGCGATCAAAAAGAGCGAGGCCATCAAGGCTCAGATCTTCCACGTCAAGTCAGCCAGGGTGGAACTGCCCTCCGCCCCCCTCCCGGGCCGGGAGCTCCTCGCGGAGATGATGGATCTTGAAAAGGACCAGCCGGACCGGATGAAACAGCTCCGCAGGATCGAGAAACTCCTTGAGCGGGGTGAGAAACCGCCGGCTCGCCGTTTCGATGCCCACGCGGTGATGTTCGGCCGGGAGTGGTGCCTCACCACCATGCCCCATGAAATGTTCTGCCAATACGAACTCTGGATCGACAAGCAGGCTCCCTTCAAGAGGACCATGACCTTTGCCTTCACCAACGGCTACCAGGGTTACATCGCGGTGGACCAGGCCCTGGCGCTGGGCCCCAGGGGTGGCTACGAGGCCGGCCGCCTTCCCAACTGGGGAGGCCAGGTCTACACCGAACACCTTGGCCCCCCCGCGGTCGGCACCGAGAAGATC
>DLRK01000213.1:7749-7923 GCA_002501065.1 Akkermansiaceae bacterium UBA7890 | reverse complement strand
CAGGGCCCGGCGTTTCACTTCCTCAGCCTGCTGACGTGCCATCTCCTCGCGCTTGGCCTCCGACAGTTTCTGCTCCGCCAGAGTCTGGCGCTTCGCTTCCTCGGCTTTCTGCTCCGCCAGGGCCCGACGTTTCACTTCCTCAGCCCGCTGACGCGCCATCTCCTCGCGCTTGGC
>DLRK01000213.1:6011-7389 GCA_002501065.1 Akkermansiaceae bacterium UBA7890 | reverse complement strand
TTGGCCTCCGACAGTTTCTGCTCCTTCTGCTCCGCCAGGAGATCACCCGTGCCCGGATCGGGAGCAACAGACCGGGGTGCTTCAGCTGGTCCCCGCGTTCTGAGCGATTCGCGTGCCGTTGCCACTTCCTTCCCGGCCTCCTCGATCATCCGTCGTGCCTCCGCCCGCTCCTTCGGCTGCAATTTGCGGTCCTGCATGCGTCGTTCCACTGCTGCCACCGCTTCAGTAGCAGCACGCAAGCTGGCTTCCGCTTTCGCCCTCCTCTGCTGCCTGTCCTCCAGGAGATCATTCCCCCCTTGCCGTTCTCTCGAAGTCCTGCGTCGTTGCAGATTGTTGCGCAGGGCCACCTGGCATTCCGGCAACCCCATGGCTTCCCGCGCGCCCTCATGTCTCCGCACCGAGGCCTCATGATGCCGGTGCCTGAGGTCCCGTTTGATTTCCCTCTTACCGGCCCGCACGATCTCCACCCGACCGAGGTCACCCGCTACCCGGCTGGGACAAACGGCGGCATTCCAGGGTGCATCGACCCGCGGGGCGAAGACGTGCAACCTGTCCTCGTGCAGCCGGGGCCGGTTCCGGTGCGCGAAGTGGTCGTGTCCGCCCCCGAAATCGAGCTGGCAGCGACGGGCGGGCCGCCGCGCGTGCCGGTTCACCCAACCGAAGTCCGGACCCCCGCAATGCACGTGGTTCCCCCGCATCGAAAAGCGCGTCACGTTGCGGGTATTGATGATGATGGTGATCACCGTCACCTGCGGCACACAGTGGGGCTGCACCGGCTCGTAGAAGTGGTCCACCGGGACAAAGTTGTAGTAGTCGGGGGACACGTCGTAGGCGAGGTCGATCCCCGGATCGTAATCGTATACCTCGTCGTAGAGGGTCTCGGGTGGCAGGGGCGCCCATCCGAGATAGTCATCGTTCTGGCGCCATGACACCCAGGCCGGGGCCCAGTCATCGCCCGGCACCCACACCCAGCCGTGCTCGGCGAGGAGAACCCAGCGACCGTAGTGATAGACCGCCCAGCCAAAGGGCTCGTCCGAAAGCCAGGTCCAGCCCTGGTCGGAATTCACCCAGCGACCCCGGGTGTAAGGCCTCCAGGTCGGATCCGCCCCAAGTGCCGTCGGCTGCCACACGAATCCATACTCCCGGGTCTCGAACCACTCCCCGAACCTGGAGAGCTCCGCAAAGAAGATCTGGTGATCCCCGGCGTTCAACAGGGCTGCCGGAACTGCCTCCTGGATCGCCACCGCCTGCCCGTCATCCGGAAGGGGCTCAACTTCCAGAGGTGATTCTTCCACCACGATCGCCTTGGGGACATTTGCGAAATCCCCGGGCCCATCCGGCCCGACGTCAACCACGCCCTCTTCATCGGAAATCGCGC
>DLRK01000213.1:0-5677 GCA_002501065.1 Akkermansiaceae bacterium UBA7890 | reverse complement strand
ATCGGAAATCGCGCCCTCTTCATCAGGAACCTCGATTTCCAGCGCCTTGAGCGCGATCTGCAACTGGCGACGGGCTTCCTCCAACTCCGCATCCAGGGCGGCATCCTCACGCTCCTTCTCGAGCTCCGCGACTTTCTCCTTCAGTTTACTGGTTTCGACATTCGCCGAGAACTTCGCGAAATCACAGGCGGGAAAAATACACCCACCAACAAGAGCGAGGGAAAGGAACAGAAAACGCTTCATCATAATACAAATGGATTCGGTCCATTCGACGGCGCCCTTGCCCCACTCTATTCACCGAAATCTCACGATAATTCACTCTTCCTTCCCCGTTGCCCTATTTGGAGCTTCGGCAAATGCTCCGGTCCGTGCAAACTGCTCTATCCCATGGCTGAAAACCCGTATCGCCTCACCGAGGATGACATCCTCGAGCCCCCCACCACCTTCTCGGGCAAACTTCGCTTTCTCGGACCCGGATTTATCCTCTCCGCCTCCATCGTGGGCTCGGGTGAACTCATTGCCACCACCCTGCTCGGGGCCAAGGCCGGCTTTGTCTGCCTCTGGGTCATCATCTTCTCCTGCCTCGTCAAGGTCGCTCTCCAGCTCGAGTTCGGCAAACACGCCATCTACACCGGACGGACCACCATGCAGGCCCTCAACGACCTGCCCGGTCCCCGCCTGGGCAGGGGACACCTCTCGATCTGGGTCTGGCTTCTCATCATGACCTTCAAGTTCCTGCAGGTCGGTGGGATCGTGGGTGGGGTGGCTCTCATTTTCATGCAGATTCCCGCCCTGACCGACTTTGGCCTGACCTGGTGGACTCTCTTCACCGCCCTCGTCGTGGCAGTCATCGTCTCAGTCGGGCGCTACGGCTTCCTCGAAAAGCTCTCCCTGGTGATGATCGGGCTCTTCACCATTTTCACCCTGGTCTCGGTGATTGCGCTGCAGTGGACACCCAACGCGGTCAGCAGCCCGGAAATCCTCTCTGGCCTGAGCTTTCAGCTGCCCGCCGCCGCGATCATGATCGCGGTGGGTGCTTTCGGCATCACCGGGGTGGGCGGAGATGAAATCATGGCCTACAACTACTGGCTGCTGGAAAAAGGCTACGCTGCCTACACCGGACCACGCCCGGGCTGGACCAATGGTGAGGCGCACGAAATCTGGCTGCGGCGCGCGCGCGGCTGGATCAGGGTCATGACCCTGGACGCCATGGCCGCCATGGCCTGTTACACCCTCGTCACAGTGCTCTTCTACATTCTGGGTGCCGCCATTCTTCATCGGAGCGGCCTCGTTCCGGCCAAGACTGAATTGATCTCGCAGCTGGGCACGATCTACACCGAATCGCTCGGTGGCTGGGCTTTCGGAATCTTCCTCGGCGGGGCGCTGGTGGTGCTCTTTTCCACTCTCCTCTCCGCCCTCGCCGCCTGGGCCCGACTCTTCAGCGATGCCTTCAGCCAACTGGGCTGGGGAGATTTCCAGGACCCCGAGAGCCGCAAAAAATTCGTGGGAACCTGCGCCTTTGTCTTTCCCGCTATCTGGGCCATTCTCTTTCTCAAGTTCAAGGCCCCGGGCGTCATGGTCATGATCGGAGGGGTCGCCAGCGCCTTTATCCTCCTCATCGTGGTCTACGCCGCGATCATCATGCACCGCAAGTGGGCACCCAGGGAGCTTGAGGGCGGACAGTTCTACAAGACCGCCTTCCTCCTGAGTTCGATCGCCATCGTTGCGGTGGCTCTCATCTCATCCGCCAAGGCCCTCGGATTGATTAGCTGAACCGCAGCGGCCGGGTCACCAGAGGCAGACCAGATGCCTGTCACCGCGGATGAGCACCCTGCCATCCACCACCACCGGGGAGGCGATCACTCCCTCCTCAATGTTGATTTCCTCCAGGTCCTCGATCCCCTCCGCTGTCAGCCTGGCGGTGAAGACCGCTCCGTCCCGACGCGCAACGTAGAGGCGACTACCCACCACCACCGGCGAAGCGCAGAAGGTGTGGACGGACTTGGGCAGGGTTTTCTGCCAGGCCTTCTTGCCGGTTGTTGCATTCACCATGGTCAAGGTTCCCCGCGTCTTCCCGGTATCGGTGAGGATGAGGGCCCGGTTCCCGTGCACCGCGGGGGTGCAGGTGTCCGAGCCCCAGCCCCGGGCGCTCCAGAGCCAGGCTGACTTGGTGATATCTCCCTTGCCTCCCAGCTTGATCCCCGCCACCCGGTCTTCCCGTCCATAGGGAACGATCCCCACCCCGGCCGTCCCGGAGGGAGAGGCGATGGTGCGCCACACCCGCTCCGGCCTGGGGTTGAACCCGCCGCAGAACCAGAGCTGCTTTCCGGTCCCCGCGTCATGCCCGGTCAGGTGATCTCCTCCCCAGGTCACGATTGTCTCCACCCCATCCACCTCCGCCACGAAGGGCGATGAGTAGCTGTCCCCGTTTTCCCCGACCGTCCTGAAGGGACGCTCCGTCATCCAGACCCGTTTCCCGTTCTCCCTGTTGAGCGCCGCGAGAGAGGAGGTTCCCGCCTGCTGCATGACCGCTATCACGAGATGACCGCCCGCAAAGATGGGCGAGGTGCCCCGGTCCCAGAGAATCCTGTCCGGATGAGTGACTTCATCGAGATTGATCTTCCAGACCACCTTCCCCTGCAGGGTCATGGCCGCCACCGTCCCTGATTTGAAATAGACAAAGAGATGCCTGCCGTCAGTGAGCGGGGACGAGTTCGCACTGCTGCCGATACGCTGCGTCCGTCCCAGCCGGGCCGCTCCCAGCTCCTTCCGCCAGAGTTCCTTCCCACTCTTGAGATCGAAGGCCTGGACCACGTCGTTCCCACCGATCAAACCGGTGACGAACACCTGGCCCTCCCACACCACGGGAGTCGAACAGGCCCGGCCCTCCAGTTTGACCTTCCACATGCGCTCCTTGGAGAAACTGGCCGGTCCCTCCCGGTCCGGCACCACCCCGTTGCGATGCGGTCCCCGCCAGCTGGGCCAGTTTTCCGCCCTCACCCCGGCTCCCGTCCAGAGCATCCCCAGCAACAGGATCACGCGCAAGTTCATGGCCCTACTACAGCAAGGCATCCTCCCCCCTCTCAACAAGAATCGTAAACCCTCTCCCTGATAACCAATAAGCAATAACTAATATCTCCACCGCGATCCTTGACCAACGCCTCTCACTTTGGACACTCCTGCCTTCATCATGGCTGACATCATCAACAAGACCGACATTGAACTCGGAGTCGTCGCCACCCACTCCGGATGGGTTGGAGGGATCGTCCCCGATGACGACGGAAACGTCCCACGCACCAGCGACGGGGAACTGGTCGTTCTGGCCGAGATGAAAAAGCTCCAGGAACTCAGCCGCGTCAAACTCGACGGCGTGCAGGTTCCCGTCATCCCCGGCACCAGAGGTGAGGACTTCGACGAGATCTGCAACGGCTTCAAGGACCTCGGCCTGAAGCTCTATTTCGTCCTGATGGTGGGCGGTGCCGACCCCATGAATCCCGGGGACGAATCCGCGGTGGCAGACCAGCTCCTTTCCGGACTGGAAGCGGCCAAGACCCACGGGGTCACCATCGTTTCCTCCACCTCCATCGAGGAGTGGATGAGCGGCTCGCCACGCAAGGATGGTGCCGACTTTGAGGCCGCCGTTGAACAGAACGCCCGGCTCCACCACCGCTGCTACACCGAGGCCGGTCTTGCCGATTCCTGCATCGATTCGTGGCATGTCGAGTTCCTGCGTCCCGGTGAGTTCGCCACCTTCACCGACATTGGGCGTCTCTGGAAATTCCTCCAGGCCGCCAACTCCCTGGTCGGCGGCGACAGCAGGTTCTTCAAGTCCCTCACCGATGCCGCCCACTGCGGGGACTCGGACCTCAGCATTCCGGAGAACGAGGACCTCATTGCGCAGATGGGTGCGGCGGGCGAACTCGGCTGCTTCCACGCTTCCGCCATGACCACCCGGGGATGCCTTTCCACCGACGATGGCTGGATCGGCTCCCTCCTCACCGCAGTGGCGCGCACCGGCACCCTGGAGCATGTCTTTGTCGAACTCTTCCGGCACGATGATGCGGCCCTGCAGGCCCTCCGGGACCTCGATCCCGGCCATGGCATCGACACCACTGACGGGCGGGACTACAACGAGTGCACCGCCGACGGCCTCGCCGACATCGCCCACCGCCTCAACAACCTCAAGGCCCGCGGCATCCTCTAGCGGAAATCGCGATCCGCGGCCCGGTTGGCCGCTAGTTCGAACCGATACAGAACAGATGCTCCGCTCCCCGGAGGATCCACTGTCCCTGCGTGATCACGGGAGAGGCGTGCATCTCCTCGCCCAGCTCGTTCCTGGCCACCTCGACGAATTTCTCCTCGGGCCTGATCACGGTCATGACCCCGCTCTCCGAAACGAAGCAGACATGCCCCTGCACCGTGACCGCGGAAGCACCGTGCTCGCGCCCGATCCGTTCGTTCCACGCCAGTCTTCCGGTCCTGGCCTCCAGGCAACTCGCCTTCCCGCTGTCCGAGACCACCACGAAATACTTCCCGATGCTGACCGGACTGGGCACGTAGGAAGGATCCTTCCGGGTGCGCCACCTGACGTGTGTCCTGGTCACATTCCCCGAGCCCCGCGGATCGATTGCCAGCATATGCCGCTGCGGGAATCCGCAGGTCATGAAGAGCAGGTCGCCGTTGTAGACCAGGGAGGCCACGAACTGGTCGGTGGGACCATCGATCACCCAGTGCTGTTTCCCCGTATCGGGATCGTAGCTTGCCACCGTCTTGTCTCCTGAGAGAACCATCTGGTTGCGTCCCTCGATGGTCCAGATCACCGGAGTACAGTAACTGCGCGTCCGGTTGGCCCGCATCGTCTTCCAGATCTCCTTCCCGGTCTTCTTTTCCAGAGCCACGATATAGGACTCCCCATCGTGATCACCATTGATGATCACCTTGTCCTGCCAGAGAATGGGGCTCGAGCAGTAGCCGTGCCTGCTGGAGAAGACTCCCGGGCGTTTCTCCCACTGTCTTTTTCCTTTGAAATCATAAGCCGTCACGCACATGTCCTGCCCGTCCAGAAAACTCACGTAAACCTGTTCCCCGTCCGTTGCGGGGGTCGAGGAGGCCAGGCTGTTACGCCGGTGAATGCGTTCCTGCGGAGAGGTCAACACCGTCTCGGACCACTTCACCTTCCCGGTCCTGCGGTCCAGACAGAGCAGTTGTCGCTTGTCCTTCACCGCGGTTACGACAAAGACGTCGTCCCTCCACACGATGGGCGAGGCGTGCCCCTTCCCCGGCAGGGGTGTCTTCCAGACCGTGTTCTTCTCCACGCTCCATTTCAAGGGCACCACCTTGTCCGGACTGGATCCGTCACCCCGGAGACCCCGCCACGACGGCCAGACATCCTCTGCCCCCGCCGGCAGGGTTGGTCCGAAAACCACGATGACAAGGGAAAGAATGAGCAGGGCCATCTTCATGGACTCATCCTACACTCTCCCCCACGGCAGATATCAAGCATCCCCGCCCCGGATTGGAAAAAACTACCCTGCTGTCATTCCTCTACCCCAGCAGCCTCCCAAGTTCCTTCCCGGCCTCCTCCACCCAGGCGTTTCCGGGCAGGGCATAGGGCCGGAAGGTCTCCAGATAACCTTCGTGTTCATTGTAGAAGAGAGCGCGGTGCAGGCCGAGGTTG
>DLRK01000201.1 GCA_002501065.1 Akkermansiaceae bacterium UBA7890 | reverse complement strand
ATAAGGACTTCGGACAAGAATCACTTTAACAGAAACGCGCTCCAATCCGCATAGTTGCGTCTTATTGCGAATGATAACTTCAAACAACACCCATGATGCGGAATCGGGAATGAGACATGTTAGAACCTTTCTCCTGCAACCCGCGACCGATTCCCAGCTACGTCCAACTCGCGCCAGACAATCTGGACCGCCACCGACGAAAGCGGACAATGCCAATTCAGACAGACTGAAGGTGGGATTGATGCTATAACGTGATGACCTGATCCGGCGGGTTCTGGCCCAAGGCTTCGTAGAGCTGCGGGAAACACCCTGCCACCACTCCTGCGACGGTTCCCTTGGCCGTGACCTGGCCCTTGCCGCACTGTTCGAATTCGCCTTCGGCGAGATTCCTGCGCAGGGCACATTGATCGCAGATCATCAGCAGAATGTCCTGCTCTGCCGCGACCTTGGCAAGCCGCTCGCCGACGGAATCTCCCGCCCGGAGGGTGTAGAGGTTGTCGTCAAAGAAGAACATTCCGAGGACGGTCGCTCCGTGAGAACCATCCTCGAGCTGGGGCAGGATCATGGTGGCCAGCTGAAATGTTGAGGCCATATTGTTTCGAAATACGTAGGCTACCTTCATGTTGGGTCCCTTTCTTTGCGGTTGGTTTGGAGATCGCTCGAACGAGTGGGCCCTCTTGCAGTTGCGCCGGCTCTCCCCATTTAAGCGGGTAACGCAGTGCTGTCAATGGAGTTGCGATTCACTGCCGAACAGCTGGTGAATCAGGAAAGTTTCGTGATTCGGGACTCCTCATGCTAACGCTTGTGCTGAACCGGAGAACAAGAGGTGGATCGCGACATCAAAGAGCAGCTGAACTTCTACATCGATGGCGATTGGGTCGGCCCGGAAGAGGCAAACCCAATCGATGTCATCAATCCAGCCACGGAAGAGCCGATGGGGCGCGTTAGCCTGGGATCGGCTGCGGATGTCGATCGCGCGGTGCGGGCCGCGGGCGATGCCTTCCCCGGATTTTCCAGGACGACGCGCGAGGAACGGGTGGCGCTCCTCGACCGGATTCTCGAAGTATATGAATCGCGTTACGAGGAGATTGCAGAAACGATCAGCCTCGAGATGGGCGCACCGCTCGCCTTCGCCAGAGAGATGCAGGCCGCGATGGGGACCGAGCATTTCGGGCAGGCGCGGGAGGTTCTGGAAGCCTATGACTTCGAAGAGGATCTCGGCAACACGATGGTTCTGAAGGAACCGATCGGGGTCTGCGGTCTCATCACACCATGGAACTGGCCGATCAATCAGATCGCCTGCAAGGTGGCACCCGCCCTCGCAGCCGGCTGTCCAATGATCCTGAAGCCGAGTGAGATCGCGCCCCTGAATGCCTGCCTCCTGGCAGAGGTCTTGCACGAGGCGGGCGTGCCGGCTGGGGTCTTCAATCTCGTCAATGGCGACGGCCCTGCCGCCGGGGCGGCGATCGCGGCGCATCCCGGGATCGACATGGTCTCCTTTACCGGATCGACCCAGGCGGGAATCGAAGTGGCGCGTGCGGCTGCATCCACGGTCAAGCGGGTGACGCAGGAACTGGGCGGCAAATCGGCCAACATCATTCTCGAAGACGCGGACCTGAAGCCGGCCGTCGAAGACGGCGTCATGCGGTGTTTTATGAACAGTGGCCAGTCCTGCAATGCACCGACGAGAATGCTGGTGCCCGCATCCCGCGAGGTCGAAGCGGTTGAAATTGCCAGGGCCGCCGCAGCGCAGGTGAAGCCGGGCGATCCGTTGTCCGATACCACCGACATCGGTCCGGTAACGAGCGGCGCGCAATTCGACAAGGTGCAGCACTTGATCAAGAAGGGCATCGCGGAAGGCGCACTCCTCGTCGCCGGCGGTCTCGGGCGTCCGGAAGGCTTGGAAAAGGGCTACTACGTGCGTCCGACAGTTTTCGCCAACGTCTCGAATGACATGACCGTCGCACGCGAGGAGATCTTCGGTCCGGTTCTCACCATTCTGGCCTACGAATCCGAAGACGATGCGGTCGCCATCGCCAACGACACCCCTTACGGGTTATCGGCTTCCGTGCACTCGGGCGATCCGGAGCATGCCCGGAAAGTGGCGCGGCTCCTTCGCAGTGGTGAGGTGCACCTCAACGGCGCCGGATCCGACATCGCCGCTCCGTTCGGCGGTTACAAGGAGTCCGGTAATGGACGCGAGTGGGGCGTCTACGGCTTCGAGGAATTCCTCGAGGTCAAGGCGATCCTCGGTTAGTCCGGAGAGCCGGAGACGTGAGTCTGCGGTCCGCAGCGATGGAGTCATTTCTTGACTCGCTGCGATTCACGTGGTCGATTTTTCTTGGGGAAGGTACTGATGAATTACGATTCAAGCAGTCTGAATGCCACGGACGCCTCGGCGGCCACAACGCTACTGGAAATTGCGCGGCGTTGGGGGACACCCGCTTATGCCTACGACCTGCGCGGAATAAGGAGGCAGGTCGACAACCTGCGACGCCATTTGCCCGCGGAGGTTGAGGTCCTCTACTCGCTGAAGTCGAATGCCTCGCTCGGTATCGCCGAAGTACTGGCGGCCGGTGGAGTCGGCGCTGATGTGGCCTCTGCGGGAGAACTGATTACCGCGGAGGAGGCCGGTTTTGCCCCGGAACGGATCTTTGTTGCGGGGCCCTGCAAGTCGCCGGAAGCGCTCTCGCATCTTCGGTCCCTGCCAGAGGCAATCATCTCGATCGACTCGGCGAGTGAACTGGAGCTGCTGGCCCCCGAGAACCTGGCCAATCGCGCCGTGCTGCGGTTGCGGCCGGACTTTGAGTCGTCCGCGGTTGTCACTGCGGGTCCCGATTCACGATTTGGCGTACCTCTCGACGAATTGTCCGCCTGTCGTGATCGGCTCGGCGCGGGCGGACCGGCAATCGTCGGCTTCCATGTGTTCGCCGGTTCCCAGGTGCTGGAGGCCGAGGGCGTGATCAGGCACTTGCAGGGAGCGCTGGAGCTCTCGTTGAGGGCGACCGATATTCTTGGAATCGCGCCGGAAGTGTTCAACCTGGGCGGCGGATTCGGCGTGCCCTACGGGCCGGGTCAGAACGAGCTCGATTTGGCGGAGGTTGGTGAAGCGCTGCAAGGATTTGTCGAGCGCGCCGCTCCCGCCCGAATCGTACTGGAACTCGGGCGGTTTCTCGTGGCCCCGTCCGGCTGGTATCTGACGACGGTGGTCGGTCACCAGCATTACCAGGGTCGCTCCGCGGTGATTGTCGACGGCGGAACGCATCAGAGGATTGACTTTTGCGGACTGGATCTTCGTCACAAGGCGGATCCGCCGCTGGCACTCGATGCGTCGTCATCGCCGCTCACTCCCACTGATATTCTCGGATGTCTCAGCTTGCCTGACGACATCCTCGCGGAGTCGTGTCAGATGCCGGCTCTGCAGCCCGGAAACGTTCTCGCCTTTGCGAACGCAGGCGCCTATGGACTTTGGGCTGCCGCAACCCACTTTCACGGTTTTCCGCCGCCGGCCGAGATCGCGTTCGACGGCGAGATGATGCAGGTGATGCGGGAACCACGATCGGGGCGCTACATCCTCGATGGGCAGAACTCGATCCTCGGAGGACGAGGAGAGATCGCTGAATGCACACAGACGCGTATTGAACCGGAATGCACTCGTTGATCGATGAAGAAACACACAAGGACAGTTGCGTTAGTCACGACTCTGGTTTTGGCCCCAGGCTTGTTCCTCATTGGGTTGCCCGATCAGGTCGATTCGGCCGCCGGGGGCCCGGCGCTGAAATCTGAAGCCAAGCTCATCACCAACTCGATCGGAATGAAGCTGGTCCAGATCCCGGCAGGCAAGTTCGCCATGGGTTCGCCGCGCAGTGAAGATGAGCGCCACACTGAGGAGTTGGCGCATGAGGTCGTCATTACGAATCCGTTTTTCATGGGCGTCTACGAAGTGAGCCAGAAGGAGTTCGCCAAGGTCGTGGTGGAGAACGAGAAACGGAAACCGCAGGCGGTGTTCCGCGCATCAAATGGCGGGAGCCTGGATCACCCTATGGAGAATGTCACCTGGCAGAGGGCGGTGCTCTTCTGCAAGAAACTTTCGGAACAGCCCGCC
>DLRK01000110.1:13886-14554 GCA_002501065.1 Akkermansiaceae bacterium UBA7890 | reverse complement strand
GTGCAGGAAGCAGGGTGCGGGGCACGGGGTAAGTGTGCAAAGGTGGAGGGAGCAGGGTGCGGGGTGGGGGAAGCTGACACCGGAACCTAATATTCCAGTTGGTCCAAAAGGGTGCCCGATTACCTCGCTAAGAGGTGCCAGGGCGGAATGAGCCGAAGATCGATCATGGCGATGAAGCAAAAAGAAAAATCGATTAGTATCGCGCGTCGAACTCAGGTATATTGATCGCTGGATTCGACCGATTCGTGATGAAACCGCAAGACGATCAGGCCCTTGAGCGCATTCGCGAGGAACAGGCCGCACTGCAAAAACGCCTTGACCAACTCGAACGGGAGATCGCCGCGCTGGCGGATCAGCGGGAGGCTTCTTCTGCGCCCGATGAGTCTTCTGCCGGACCCGCGTCCATCCAACCGGAATCGACCTCAATATCCAGTGCATTAACGGAAGCCAAGAAGGCTGCGATTCCGCCGCCCCTTCCGCCTTCTGTCACCGAAGCCCAAGCCCCCAAAAAGGAGGCAGCCAAGAAGTTGAAGCTGAAGTCTGCTTTTGCTGCTCCGCAGGACGTCGCTCCCGCGACCCGGCAAACGGCCACACCGGAGACAGTGCCGGAGACAGTGCCGGAGACAGTGCCGGAGACAGTGCCGGAGACAGTGCCGGAGACCGGAGAC
>DLRK01000110.1:10346-13559 GCA_002501065.1 Akkermansiaceae bacterium UBA7890 | reverse complement strand
CCGGAGACCGGAGACGGCCTCGAGCTTAAGCTCGGGACCTACTGGCTCGTGCGCATTGGTATCGTCATGCTCCTGACCGGCTTCGTCTTCCTCGTGAAACATTTTCTCACCAGCGACGAGGTCGCCGCCGGCCTCAAGGTCACGGCCCTCTACCTCCTTTCCGCGGCCTTGCTCCTCTCAGGGGCCTGGATCGGGAAAACCCGCGAGAGCATGCGCAACTACGGCGAGGTTCTCGGCGCCGGCGGTTTCGCGGCGGTCTATTTCACCACCTTTGCGGCTCATAAGGTTCCCGGCCTCGCGGTCATATCCAGTCCTCTCATTGCGGGAGTCCTCCTTCTCTCCTGGGCCGGCGTGATGGTCTACATTGCGGATCGCATGCGGTCGCAGACTCTCGCGGTCATGGGTGTCCTTCTCGCCTACTACACGCTCCTTATCGACGAAGTCTCTCCCTTTTCACTCTTCTCCGCGCTCATTCTTTCGGGAGTCGCGCTCGCCTTCCTCGTGCGTAACCGCTGGACTATCGTCGGTTCCCTCAGCCTCGCCGGCACCTATCTTGCCTTCGCCTACTGGCGCTTTCCCGAGTTGCTCTCCTGGTTGGGCAACGCCTCCCCGTCCTCGAACAGCTTCTGGCCCGCCTACGGTTTCCTCATTTGTTACTGGGCCGTCTTTACGGCGGCGGTTTTTCTCTCCGGTCACCTCGCCGAGAAAAAGCGCTCTACCTTAGCCGGATTGAACAACGCTGCTTTCCTCGTTTTCTTCGGTCTCGGGATGGGGCGCCACTACCCCGACCAATTTTGGATCTTTACTCTCATCGCGGGCTTCGTGTTCCTCGCCCTCTCGGAGGTCGCCGACCGGCGTCTCGGGCGGGGCACGCTCTTCGGCACGCTCTATCTCGCCAAGGGCATCGGGCTCATAACCCTCGCGTTCTTCCTCAAACTCAGCGGTTATTCGCTCGCGATTCTCATCGCCGCCGAGAGCTGCGCGCTCCTCGTCGTGGCGACCTACCGGCGCAGCAAGGTCCTAGAGGCCGCCTCCTACCTCTCGGCGGTCCTCGCGGTCTTCTACACCATCGCAAGCGAATTCGGCGGACCGGAGAAGCTCTGGTTCGTGGAATTCACCGACGGAATTCCCACCCTCGCCGCCTTCGCGCAGCTTTTTTTCTTCACCTTCAGTGCCTGGTGGTTGCGCAATCACGCGGAGGGCATTGCCCCGGAGGCGCGCTTTGAACCCCGCGCCTCAATTTACCTCGGCCTCGGAATGGCGGCCCTCCTCTTCGGCGCCTACAGCGACATCGCGAACGATTGGCGGTCCCTCGTTTTTGTCGGGCTCGGGGCGGCTGCGGCGGCCCTCGGAAGCTGGCGCCGCCTCAAACTTGTGGAACTCGCCGTCATCGGTCAGGCCTTCTCGGCGGTCGCCGCGATTACCTTCCTCGAACAATTGGTAAGCTCCGGGGCTCCACCCCTGGCCCAGTCGATCCTCGTTCTGCTGCTGCTCCTGGGTCTCCTCCACTGGGCCGTCGATGCCCGTGGCCCCCTCACCGGCCAGGGCGTGCGCGTCTTTTTTGAATGGTCCTTCGCGCTCGCCTTTGTGGCCTCGCTCCTGCTCACGATCGCGGAACATGCCGGTCCCCTCGAGACGGCCTGGCTCTACCTCCCGGGCTCCCTCGCGCTGCCCCTGCTCCTCTACGGATACCGTATGCGCATCCCGGCCCTCGCGATCCTCTCGCAGGCCTACCACCCCTTCGCGATGTACGAATTCGCCTCCCGCGATCACTGGATCTTGGCCCTCTTTCCGCTCGTGCTCCTTCTCGCGAATATCTTCCTCGCCGACAACCTCTGCCGACGCGCCGATCCGGCAAACCGCTCGCAAAAGCTCTCCAGCTTGCTCGAGGCTGGCCTCTGCCTCCTCCGCGTCCTGGCTCTCCTGTTTTTTGCGGCCTTCGTCTTCGGACATCTTCCCGAGATCTGGCAAGCCTCCGCCTTTGCTCTGGCGGCACTCGCGGTGCATGTTCTCGCGATTCGTTATCTCGACCGGCAGCGCTTCGTCTTCGCGCTCATCCTTCTCGGGACGAGCGCATTCCTGGTGCTCTTTCGCGACGTTTGGCATTCCGGCGGCACCTGGCAAACCTACCTCGCGGCCCTCACGCCACTGGCCGTACAACAAATCTCGCGGCGGGGCGGCGGGCTCGCGGCCGCGAACACCGCTTATCACCGAATCCTCGCCACCTCCTCCGTCGGCCTGGTTTGGCTGGTGCTCTCCATCGAAGTCGACTCCATCGGACAAGGCTTCTACCTCACCGCAAGCTGGACACTCCTCGGACTCCTCGTCTTCGCGGCCGGGTGGTTCCTGCGCGAGCGCATCTACCGCCTCCTCAGCCTCGTGGTCGTTGCGTCAGCGCTCGCGCGCCTCCTCGCGCTCGAGGTCTGGAACCTCGAGCCGATCGCCCGCATTATCACCTTCATCCTCATCGGGGTCGTCCTCCTCTCGCTCGGGTTCATCTACACTCGCTACCAGGATAAGCTGCGGCGCATTTTCTAAGGATTGCCCGGCCGGGTATTCCCTTCCCATCGCACCCCATCACGTTGCAGGAACCAGGGTGCGGTGCACGTGGTAAGCTGTGCAGAGTGCAGGAAGCAGTGATCAGGGCTTTTTGCTGATGAGCTTCACAGGCCTGCCCCCGTGTGTCACCCGCCGGCGAATACCGGCTTGAATCCCGCTTCTGTCAGGATGCGTTTGACCTCTTCTCGTTTGTCGCCCTGTATCTCGATACGCCCCTCCTTCACCGTGCCTCCCACACCGCAGGCCTTTTGCATCTTTTTGGCGAGGGCCTCTTTTTCGGGCTGTCCGATTCCCGTGAAGTTCTTCACCACGGTAACCGCCTTGCCACCGCGATGTGCAGTCTGACGGATGATGTCCACGCGCCCGCGATTGGTATTCTTCTGTCCTCGCTTGGATGTCTTCGTGGGCTGGCTTTGCGAGTTCTCCAAGGACCCAGATTCAGGAGAATTCTCGGGGCCGGACGGCAGTTTCTCCAGCCCTGAAAGCCTTTCGAACGGACTGTGTGTCAACTCCTCGCCCCCGTCTGTTGATTTGCGTCTCTTCTTGCGGCTCACGGCTCCTATCTAGGCAAGCGGGGCGCGAATTACACGAATTCTCGGATGTTTCTCTGTGGCTTTTCGGTCCCAGTGCAGGAACCAGGGTGCGGTGCACGGG
>DLRK01000110.1:0-10040 GCA_002501065.1 Akkermansiaceae bacterium UBA7890 | reverse complement strand
GCAGGAACCAGGGTGCGGTGCACGGGGTTGAGGGTGCAGGGTGCGGGGTGCAGGGAACCGGGGCCCCGGTCAGGATTATTCTTTCTGCCGAAGCGGAGAGTCGGCTGGCGTTGTTCTGGCGGGTCCGGGAGGAATAGGGGTTAGCCGGATATTGCGCCAGTTGACGGGCCTTGCACCCCCACCTTCCCCGTCCCCTCAGACTCCCAGGAGCCGAGCTTGAAAAAGCGATTTCCTAGCAATACCTCGTCGGGCCTCGGCTTACGAAAACCGCGTACGGCTTTTTCAAGCTCCAGCTCGATCTCTCCTTGTCTTTATCGTTTCCATGAGGCCCCCGGTCTCTATTTGCCCATCATCTCTTTGAGTGTGGGCACGATCGCCTCGGCCCAGATCTCGTGGCCTTCTTCGCTCGGGTGCGTCGTGTCCGGCATCATTTCTTTAGATAGGGAACCCTTGTCGTCGAGGAACTTGGGTCCAATGTCGATGAAGGTGACATTGGGGATGTCCTTCAGAAGCTCGGGGAGGTACGAGTTGAGTTCGATGATCTGCTTGCGGTGCGGGTGATCGAGATTGGCACGCCGTGGAAACACTCCGAGGACCAAGATCTTCATCTCGGGATACATCGTGTTGAGCTTCCTGGTGATCGCTTGGACCCCATCGGCCGCCTGTTTGGGCTTGTCGCTCCCCCAACAGATGTTGTTCGTGCCAATCATGAGCGAGGCCGCCAAGGGAGCTGTCTTCAGCGCAGGGAGGTGATCGAGCCGCCACAGAACGTGGTTCGTACGATCACCGCCGAATCCCAAGTTCAGGGCATTGAGAGGGCCAAAGTGCTTCTCCCAGACGGGCTCGCCAGGTCCGCCCGTGTCAAAATTGTTGGTGATCGAATCGCCGACCATCAGAAGTTCAATTTTCTTGTCCTTCTTCGGGTCATTGGCCGCTTCGATCTCCGCGATCTTCTCCGCGTGGCGGGCGAACCACCACGATGCCAGCCGAACCTGGGCGGTGGTCGAGGGATGCCCTACGTCCGCGTCGCCAGCCATGGCGGGCTGGGACAGCGAGGACAAGGCCATCGTGATGGCAGAAAAAAGGGCTAGTTTCACGAGTTTCTTCATTGGGAATCGGAGTTTGTTCATTGGGGATCACAGATGTTTGGTGAATAGTAATCATCGGAACGGACGATCGATCGTAAAATCGTCACCTTGTCCATGATCTTGGCCAGGCGCGGCATGTGTTCGAAGATCTGGATCCCGGAAACGTTGGTGCTAATCGGATTAGAACGGCCCACGGATCCGGCTGGGGGCATCCATTTTCAGATCGAAGCTGTCTTGGTGTGGTGGTCCACCCGCAAGGTATATCATGCCGGTTTTTTTTTAGTTTTGAAGTGCTGGCAGGATGGCCAAGTCAATTTTCGTGTGGTTGTCCCGTTCGAACAGGACGGCGATTCGACCGTCTGAAAGGACGGCGATGTCACTGTAGGCGGTGGTGTATGGGAAGATAATCCTCGCGTCCGGCCAAGTCATTCCCTCATCGTAACTCATTCGCAGCATCAGGAAGTCCCGCCATGTTCGAGCCGGATTTGAGAAGAGAATAACCCCGGGCTTATCACCGTTGGACCAGCGGTAGCGACGAATGGAGGCCTGACACCGGGGTTCGAGCAATGCCGGATCCCGACGAAACGAGCTAAACGTCTGGCCACCATCCTTGGAGATGGAGACCCCGCGGTGGAACTCGTCGACACCGTGATTGCGGCTGTTCAGCATGACATCCCCATTCTCAAGTTCAACGGCCTCGCATTCGTTGAGACCGTGATCCGTTTGGGCTCCGATTTGCCAGGCCTCGCCATGATCGTCACTATACAGGATATGACTATGGTGAGTCTTCGCCCCCCCTTCAGGTAAGCGCGTGTGATCACAGGGAATAATCAGACGACCTTTGTGCTTGCCGCGTTGCAGTTGGATGCCGGCACCGGGGCCGGTTGCGTACCAACTCCAGCCCTTCTGTTTAGCGGATGGTGTGATATCTTTGGCATTGGCCCACGTCTTACCATCGTCGTCTGAGTAGGTGACGAAAACCCGCCTTGAATCCTCGCCGAAGCCGGCCTTCATCTGGCTTTCGTGAACCTTGTGGCTGTTCCAGGTCTGTAAGCTCCAGATCCTGCCCGTGGACTGATCGACGACAGGGCAGGGATTGCCTGCGACGTTGTCCTGTTCGTCGAAAACAACGATCTCGTCCCCCCAGGTCCTGCCCCCGTCTTCGCTACGGCGGACGACGGTATCGATATTTGCTGTGTCTCCGCCACCGTTGCGACGCGCCTCGGCAAACGCAAGGAGTGTCCCCTTCTTCGATTCAAGCAGCGCCGGAATGCGGTAGGTGTGCGTTGTTGCCGAACCACTCTGATAAATCGTCTGCATCTCAGGCAGATGGACAATCTCCCCATCAGTCTCGACGCTGAATTCGTAAATTTTCAGGTCTGCACGCCAGGATCGCAAGGCGGTGATCACGCCCAACTTGTGAACGCTGCCCACGTCCTTTGAGGGAACGGTTTCCATGGCAGTGGGAAAGCTCTTTGCTTCACCAACTTTCTCACCATTGATCGAATAGATCAACAATCCGCCCTTGATCAGAATCTCGACATCGAATGGCATCCCCGGCTTGATACGTCCTTCAGCGTCTGCAAAGGGCTTCGCATTCTGGCCAAACGCAGGTCCAGACGCGCCAATCTTGTTGCCCGGGGCAATGTCGAAGGTAAACCAGTGTCCATTAACAAATACGCCGGCTCCGGTATTGCCGAGCTTATTCATGGAGAGTCTGGCGTGGATCCGTGCATCAGCACTGCGGAATCCCGCACCAGCATAGACAAACTTATACAGGCCATTCAGAATGAATGCCTTGTTGTCTTTCCGGTCGCCTGCCCGAGTTGACCGACCAACAACAGCGCCGTGCTTGGTCAGCCTGCCATCAACAATGATGTCATACTCCGCCGCGATGATTGTATTGGAACAGGCGACCAGGGAAAGGGCAGCAAAGGCGATCGTCCAAGAGTAAAGCCTGCCCCTATTCACCCAGCACCTCCTTCAAATCAGGCGCAATGGCTTTGGCCCAAACCTCGTGGCCCTTCTCGCTCGGACGTGTGGTATCGGGCATCATCTCTTCTCGGTAAGATTTGACGTCATGATCCTGCAGCCAAAAATGCCACCCGCCATGGCACCAGGATGTGCCTGGAATTTAACGGTCACGCTCTGTTTCCCTTTCGTCAGGTCCGGAGGAACCTCATAGGTAACATCCATAAACTGTCCCGGCTTGGGGGCGTTGAGCTCCTGGGTGGCGATCTTGCGATCATCAACCAAAATATCGAATTTGCGGTTGTTCGAGTCACCACCCCAATACCGGACCCTGGCATAGACCGGCTGATCCGGCAGGACTTTCATGTCGTAAGAAAACCAACCCCCTCCCCTCGCATCTCTCCATTGACCTCCGAAAGCATTCCCGGAATAGGAGGACTCTCCCATTTGGTTGTGGGACTTCTCAAGTTTTGTGCCGGGTGTCACCAAGTCGATCGTCGCCTCTTCGATTACTTTGAGTCGTCGCTGCTCCGCTTCCTGCAAAGCTTGCTTCTCTTTCCATGCTTTCCCGGTCAGGAACTGCCAGTAAACGGTGTACCGTTGGTGGTGCAGGTCAGCGAGAGGAATTAAAGTCACATCGTTCGGCTTGCCAGCACCGACAGTCTTGAATCGAAGGGCCTCGCCGGGGACTCGCTTCAGCCATGAGGAGAGAGCCTTGTTCGTCTCGACAAGAAAGACGGGGACCGGAGGATCCTTGGCGCCACTGTGGGCTTTCTGGTTCGAAGAAACATCGTTCGGCATTCCTTCGCTTCCGAGCTCACCCGCAAGCACGACCGGACCATACATGATGGCGATCAAATCCTTTTTGTCCCGTGCCGGGCGCAGGTGGAGATTCATCGGCAAACGTATGGCGATTTTATCGCCGTCCTTCCACTGCCGCGACAAGGTCAGGTAACTCTCGGGGCTCGATTCCACGCCCTGTTTCTTGCCGTTGATGGTGACCTCCGCCCCTTGGGTCGCCCAATAGGGAACGCGAACCTTCAGGTCGAAATCCTGGGATTTCTTGGTGTTTACCGTGAGATTGATCATCTCCTCTGCGGGATACTTCGTCTCCATCCGAATGCGAACGTCCTTCTCCTGCCAGTCGAGTTCCGAGGGGATGAAGAGGTTGACCCAGAGACTGTCATCATTGTGAGAGTAAATGGTGTCGGCATACTTCGAGTGGTTCTCGATTCCTGAGCCCACACAGCACCACATCGCGTCAAAAGGAGTGCTGTAGATTTTGAAGTGACCCGGCTTGAGGTTGTAGAAGTACGTCATGCCGCCGCTGTCGGGGTCTTGCGAGCCGAGGATCTGGTTGTAGAGCGCTCGCTCGTAGTAATCCATCGTAGTGGCCGACGGCTTCCAGCTGAACACAGAGCGGGTTAGCTTCAACATGTTGTAGACCGAGCAGGTCTCGCTACTGTTCCAGTGGAGGTGCTCCGACTCGCCTCCCGCTTCGCAAAAGTGCTCTTGAAGATCGACACCGCCAGGCGCCATTGAGCGGGTGTTGATCACCCGATCCCAAAGGAAATTGACCGCGGTTGCGTAACGCTGGTCGCCGGTCAGTTCGTAAAGGCGGGCGGCGCTGAGAATCTTGGGCAGCTGGGTGTTGACGTGATACCCGGCCAACTTGTCCTCTTTCTTCTCCAAAGGATCAAGGACCTCCTTGTGATCGAAGCGTTGGGCAAGGACGAGATAATCTTCAATACCAGTGATGGCATAGAGGTGGGCGAGCGACTCGGACATACCGCCATGCTCTGCTTGAAGCATGTCCTGGAACTGCGCCTCGTCGAGGTTGTCGGTCCCCTTCTTGGCCCAGTCGGCGAGTTTGATCACCACCTCCAACGCTTGTTTGTTGTCGGTGTGGAGATAGGCGTCGATCAGGCCGGCGAAGGTTTTGTGAATGACATACCACGGGACATAGCCACCCCCGACCCCCCACTTGTGGGCCTTCAAGTCGCCACTGTAGATGTTCTTCCAGACTTCGGGACGGACCGGGCCGGTGTAGCCATCGCCATGCTTCTGCTGGGCTTTGGCGATTTCGCTGACAATGTAATCGACGCGTTCCTTGAAGCGCTTGTCACCAGAACTGGCATACATCAGGGACAAGGCGCTCATGTAGTGGCCGGTGGTCTGCCCAACGATATCCTTACGCTCCCAGCCTCCATAGCGCTCGCCCTTGGTAGGAAGGCCGGCGCGTTCGTGATAGGGCCAGAGCATCCGGTCGGCGTCGAGATCCAGCAGGTAACTCTGGTTGATCTTCATCGCTCTCTCGAATGAGCTCGGGAGCAGTTTCACCTGACCGAGATCGAAAGGATAGGCCTTCACCTCTGCCTTGGGGGCGACCTTCGTCTTGCCGTAGTAGCCGTCGCTCTTGGGCGGGGCAGCCGCCAGGGCGAGGCTCATCATCAGGGCCACCGCAGGAATTACTGTCATGTATTTTTTCATCATATTTGATCCTTTTTCAGCAGATTGCGATGGGTTCCTTTCTGCTCGTTCTTCGATTGATCTACTTGCGTCGCGTTCTGGGTCACGGGCACGGCCTGTACTGCCGCCCATGCGGCTTTCTGGAGGGACAGAGCCTGGGCGCGTAGCACAGCGTCGCCGGACTTTTCCCATTCCGGAACATGCAGGCCGACAGGCGACTCTCCGTAGATGGCTGCGAACACCGTGTAGCTATTTAGTCTTTGTCCCAACTCCGACACGTGGCCCATGGCGTCACTGTAGAGCTCCGACTGCTTCTTCACGCCCTCCACCTTGCCATCAATGATCTGCGCCCGCATCAGTGCCTGCCCATAGTAGAGAGGCACTGCCTTGATCACCGTCTTGCCGTAGGCCTTGTTGATCTCGTCCACCAGGGCGCCGTGGTGGTTCGCATACCGGTGGGTCTCGTCAATCCAGCCGGAGAGCCTGGCGAGTTCGGCCTTTGTCCGGACGTCCCAGCCTCCCTTGTACTCGCCGTCGGACGGGACCTTGGTCGTAATGAGGTAGACCAACCCGTCCGGGTTGCTCTCCTGCATCAGTTTCACAAAATTCCGGACGCATCGCTCCTGCTCGGATCCCTTCTTCATCCAGTAGGTGCACAGTGTCAATATATCAACTTTCCCCGCGGCCACGGATTTCCGTGGCTCCTCATCGGCCCCTTTGGCCCACCATTTATCTACGGCACCGCTTCCGCCGCCGCTGTAGCGCCAACCGACACGCTCGTGCTCTTCTTTCCCCGCCGCCTTGGCAATCAGGTCAACCTTCTTCGCCATATAGCCTCCGGCAATGAAGAAGCTGTGCCCGGTAAAGAAGACCCTCTTACCCTTTGATTCCGTGGGCGCAGGCGCGACCGGTTTTTCCGCGGCAGCGAGCGTTCCGACGAAGCAGGCCAGGCTAAGGCTGGCGACCATGACGGCAGTCGTCAGAACTGAGGTGAATGCTTTCTGTCGTGTCATTGTTTTGCCTTATTTGTCATCTGTAATTCGAAGATCTCGCCGTAGAGACCGGGAGGGGCCCTACTTGCGCAGGCGGTTGAGAGTGTAGTAAGCCTTTCCGTTGCGCATCGCCCCGCCGCTCTTCGAGACCACGTTACGCACATCGATCTGGAACAAGCGGTCGCCGGCCAGTCCCTCGACGACAACTTCCGCGACCAACCCGTCGGCGGAGAGCTTCACGCCGCTCACTTGGTGCTTTTTCGTATCGAGCCGCTTCGAGCCGTAGTTGCCGGTATACTCCGGCACCCAGCTGCCGATTGTGAACGACTCGGCCTTCACCTCTGCTGCGGGCTGGGTGAAGGTGATCTTGAACCCATCCCTGGTGAGCGAGACCTCCTGCAGACCCATCGACGTCTTGCCCGTCCACTCGATCATTTTCAAGCCGTGGCCCGACCCCCAGCCGCGGGCGGTCTGACCGACATAGAGCGCGCCGGTTTTCGGGTGGAAGGCCATGCGGTTCGATCCGCCTCCCAGCTCGCCCGCTTCGATGAAGGGGTAGGCGGCGCCCTGGAACTGGCCATCGACCTTCTCCAAGGTGCCACGGTTGATCTTCGGGGTGTTGACGTCGCCGATCAGCACGTGGCCCGCGAAGGGCCCGAACTTGCCACCGGTGGTATCCCAGCGGGGCGCGGTGCAGGACATGCCCATCTCGCGATAGGGCAGGTAGAGCGCCGGCCGCTTGCGGAGCGAGTTGAGCTTTTCGATGTCGTAGCTCGCGGCGTCCGGATGGCGCTTGTCGAACATCAGCCCGTCCGGGTGGCCGAGAAAGGCTCCGGGTTCGGCGTGGTTGAGGACTCCGCTAGGGACGTAGCTACCTTGGTTGTCGGTAACGAAGACGTCGCCGTCGGGGCTGATGCCGACGCTGTTCGGCTCGCGGCAGCCGGGGTTGAGCGGCACGTATTTGCCGTCGGCGGTGATCTTGAACAGCCAGCCGCGCCAGGGGACGTTGCCGTGGCTGCACCACGTCGGCTTGAAGGGTTCACCGCGGGGAAAGAAACCCAGCCCCAAGGCGCCGTAGAAGCTGCCCTCCTTGTCGCGCACCAGGCCGAAGGCGTACTCGTGGTAGTTGCCGGTGTAACCCCAGCCCTTGCCAAAGCTCTCGAAGCGCTCCGCGATCCCGTCCTTGTCGGTATCGGTGATCCGGGTCAGTTCAGGTCTCTGCAGCACGTAGATCTCGCTATCGTCCTCGCCGGCCACCAGGCCGAGCGGTTCGTGCAAGCCGGAGGCAAACTGCTTCCATTCGGCCTTCTCGGAGTGGAACGACCAGATCTCGCCGCGGCGGGTGCACATCATCAGGCGCCCGTCGGGCATCCAGTCCATGCCGCCAACTTCCAACACGACACCATCAGGCGCCGGGATGTCGGTGATCTTGTAGTCTGGGTCGGCGGCCTGCACGCAACTGACAGCCGCGGCGATGGCGAAGAGGCTAAGAAAATGGATTCGCATGGTTACTTGGTTTTAAAATGGACAGTGAAGTTTGCGCCGACTTTGACCGCGGTCCCCTGCTCTGCGAGCTCGCCGATGCTCTGGGTCTCGCCGAGGGTGTAGGTGGCACCGGCCGGGGCCGGTTTGAGAGTAAAGTTTGCGTCGAGGCCGTCACCCGCAGGCACGATCCGCACCAGCACTGTGCTGGCGCCCAGCTTGTAGTGGAAACTCGGGTAACCCTCGTCGCCGATCTCGTAGCCGCGGAAGTCGGGAGCCACATCGCCGCTACCGACATCCAAAGGCTTGGCGTCCTTGGCGGCCAAGAACCTCCCCTGCCCCATGATCTGCAAAAAATTACCACCGCGTCCGTCCCACGCCGGCTTGGTGTTGACCAGTTCACCATTCGGCGACATCCAGGTCTTGGCTACGATGCAGCGGGCGGTATCGAAGGCGAACTGCGCACCGGAGAGGCTGCCAACACAGATGCTTGCCGGCCCCGAACCATGGAGGGGGCCGCGTACGATGATCGGCCGGTCGGTGACAGTGACACGGTAGACGTCACCCGGCATCGGCGGCTTCAGCACATCGACCTTCGGCTCCGGTAGCTCTGCGGTCACGTGCAGCACGCCGCGCATCAATAGGTGGTGCCCCGGAAAGGTGCACACGTAGGGATAGTCGCCCGGCGTATTTGGCACCGTGAGGTAGATCGTGTCCGATGTGCCCGGTGCCACCAGATCGGTGTGGGCGATCACCCGCGGGTCCGGCGGCACGTAGGCGCTCTTGATCATCTCGGCGAGGTTGCCCATCACATATTCGCCCAATTCATTGGCCACCTTGTCACCCGGCTGGCACAGGATGAAGTTGTGCGCCATCTCGTCGGAATTGAACAGTGTCAGAGAAACCTTGCTGCCCGGGGTCGTCCACAGCTCCTTCTTGTCGAACTCCAATTTGCCGTGCTTGGAGCCTAGGAACAGATGGCGCGCCGGGACGCCGAATCCCGCAGGAGGCTTCGGTAACAGGCCGACCGGCGTCGCGGCGACCGAAGCCCTGACCAGCGGTAGGTGTCCCCAACCGCCGTGCAAGCCATCGACCAGGTCGAGCGTGTAAACCTCGTCGTGCGAGCGCGCGATCAGCTTGTCGAGTTGCTCCTTGGCGACCTTGATGGTCTGCTCGTGGGTTTTCGATTTCTCGAAAAACAGCACATAGGCGTCGTCGGTGACGCGGCGCAAGGCCACCCCCATCGGCCCCCCATTACTGGTCTGCGGCTTGGCCAAGACCTCCCGTGCAGTGGCTGGCAAGGGCTTACCCATCCCACCCTTCAAAGTAATCTCCAGCCCGCCGCCGCCGTTGAGCCGGAACATCGGCGAGCGCGCCAGAAAAGTCGTTTGCTCCGCATCGCGTGTCTCCCACGTCGTGCTCGCCATTCCCCCGTCATAGAAGCCGACTTCGCCAGAGACGATCTGCCAGCCATGCACCTGGCCGTCGCCGAACTCCCAGCTGAGGGTCTGGTTGTCCGCCGCGAAACTCGTCGCGGCGGTGAGTGCAAAGATGGCGGCGATCGGCAAGGTTGCGAGAATTGCCCTCATGCGTTTCATCATCTCTATTTCCTTTTTCATCGCTATCGTTGCTGTTGATTCATTTTTCCGGTGACTCGGTTTCCACGTGCTCAAAAAACAGTCCCTGGAATTGCCCGGGCTTCAATCCCTCCGGCAGGGTCACCTTGATCCGGTGCGCCATGTCAGGGGCAAGGTTTGAGTTTCTCATGGTGATGGCGCTATTCTTTCCAGATTTCGAGTTCGGTCAGACCACTGCGAGCCTTGCCTTTATGGGTGAAGAGGATGCGGAGTTTTGTGAGTACCACCGGATCAAATTTGAGAGCATTGGCCATATTTCCCGTGGGTTCCGGTGGGGATTTTGCCTGGTTGGATAGAGCCTTCCATTTGCCATCGATCCAGCCCTCGATGGCGTAGTCCGATGGTGGCTGCACGCCACCGCGATCGTCATAGATGTGGAGAACTGCTCGACCGATCTTGCT
>DLRK01000094.1:20766-20998 GCA_002501065.1 Akkermansiaceae bacterium UBA7890 | reverse complement strand
TTCACCCTCGTGGCGCTCCCGGTCACCACCTTCTCTCTCGCCCCTGTTCGGGGGGCCACCCCTGTGCTGGCGCTCCCGGTCACCACCTTCTCCCTCGCCCCGATGCGGGGGCCCACCTCTGTGTTGGCGCTCCCGGTTACCACCTTCTCTCTCACCCCTGTTCGGGGGTCCACCCCTGCGTTGGCGCTCCTGGTCACCACGTTCGCCCTCACCGGCTCGTCTGCCAGCGTCT
>DLRK01000094.1:4404-20397 GCA_002501065.1 Akkermansiaceae bacterium UBA7890 | reverse complement strand
CCGCTTGCCCGCGCCTTCACCGGCCCGTCTGCCAGCGTCTTTACCAGCCCGTCTGCCAGCGTCTTTACCAGCCTGGGGGGGGCGTTCGGCGGCACGTTTGCGTTCTCTTGCACCATTCTGCTCCTGTCCCAAGGTGGGCAGGACGAGCAGGCTGATCAGGGTAAGGATGGTCAATTTGGTTTTCATGAATTGGAAGTGGTCGTGGATGAATAGAACCCGCCAGGAATGGAGGCGTTGTATGGAGAACGGTGCGCAGGCCAGTATTTTTCTGCAATCTGGTCGAGAATAGGTCTCGTTGGTCCGGTCGCAGCGAACACTTGTAGTCCATAATTCCCTTAGTTCAAGGCAAGGAGGGTGGCCGGGGCCCGGAATTGGTCGAATTCGCTTTCGGCCCATATGCAGGCTGGCGAATACTCGTCCTGTAAATCACTATCTACGGTTCCTTACTCATGAAACGCCTCACCCTTTTTCTCTCAGCCTGCGCCTTTTTGCTCCTCCCCGTTGTCGGGGCTGCCAAGCCCAATATCCTCTTTATTTTCGCGGACGACATGACCTACGACGCCATCGCGGCGCTGGGGCACGAGGAGATTGAAACTCCTCATCTCGACCGGTTGGTGAAGGGTGGAACCACCTTCACCCATGCCTACAACTCCGGCTCCTGGAGTGGGGCGGTGTGTGTGGCGAGCCGGCACATGCTGATGACCGGGCGCCAGCTCTGGAATGCTCACAAGGTAGCCAACCGGAAGGGAATGGCCGAGTATCAGGCACAGAAGAAGTGCTGGCCCCAGTTGCTGGAGAGCGCAGGCTACAGGACCTACATGTCCGGGAAGTGGCACGTGCAGGTCGACGCGGGCAAGGTATTCAATGTGGCCAGGCACGTGAGGCCAGGAATGCCGCGATCGGTGAAGAAGGCTTACAATCGGCCGCTTGAAGGGAAGCCCGATCCCTGGGACCCGACCGACAAGTCGATTGGTGGATTCTGGGAAGGTGGCAAACACTGGAGTGAGGTCCAGGCCGACGACGCAGTCGGCTTCCTGCAGGAGGCCGGTGGATCCCAGCAGCCGTTCTTCATCTACCTGGCCTTCAACGCACCGCACGATCCGCGGCAGGCGCCGCAGGAGTATCTCGACAGGTATCCCGCCGACAGGATTGCGATCCCGAAGAATTTTCTTCCGCGCTATCCCTTCTGCGACCAGATCGGAAATCCTCACAAGCTTCGTGATGAGAACCTTGCGCCCATGCCGCGCACCAGGCACTCGGTGCAGGTGCATCGGCGTGAGTACTATGCCATTATCACGCACATGGACGCGCAGATCGGACGGGTCCTCGACGAGTTGAAGAAGAGCGGCAAGGAGAAGAACACCTACATTGTCTTCACTGCTGATCATGGTCTGGCGGTGGGCAAACACGGTCTTTTCGGGAAGCAGAACATGTATGATCACAGTGTTCGCGTGCCCTTTGTGGTGGTGGGACCGGGAGTCGCGGCAGGGGCTGCCAACAACGCGCCCATTTACCTGCAGGACGTGATCCCCAGTTCCCTGGACTGGGCGGGTGCGAAGACGCCGGACTACGTGCAGTTCAGGAGCATCCAGCCCCACCTGGACGGGAAGGGGAAGAAGCGGGACTATGTCTACGGTGCCTACCTCGGGGTGCAGCGATCGATTACGGAGGGTGGTTACAAACTGATCTACTACCCCAGGGCCGGCAACACTCTGCGCCTCTACAAGGTTTCCGAGGATCCCCACGAAGTGAATGATCTCATCAAGAGCGGCGGGGCCGCGACGGAGGCGGTGGTCACCAGGCTCTGGAACCGTTTGCAGGCAGTTCAGGGTGAGTTTGGTGATTCTCTGACGCTGGTGAGGTCCCCGTAGTCACGAAATCCTGCCTCCCGCCCCTCCGGGCGGCGGCATGGAGGTGGTGCTGGACGGGGCAGGCCCGGCGGGTGGGACGCGCGGGCCCTCGTTGGGGAGGAGTAGCAGGTGGTTGGCTCAGAAAGCGAACTGGGCACCAAGGATGGTCCACCACTCGGAACCGAGCTGGGGGCCGTCGAGATCCTGCCAGAGCGGAGCACCCACTTCGAGAGCCATCCGTGCCCTGGTGCCGGGAATCTGCAGGTTGACGCCCACTGAACCATCGAGGCGGGAGCCGCCCCGTCGTTTGGGATCGGCGGTGGGGACCGGAAGCGGCAGGAGATCCGCGTCGCTGCCGCGGATGTTGCCCCAGGTGGATCCGGTTGCCCGGGCGGAGAGGCTGATCCATTTGTTGAGACGCCGGGCCCCCCATACGGTGGCTTCCCAGCGGTTGCCGTGGCGGTAGCCCTCGTCATTATCGGCGAGATAGATCCGGGCACTGAGTTGTCCACCCCAGGACCAGTCGCGGCCCTGGCCCAGGTAAGTGAGGGACGGAACGATACCCCAGCTTCCCGCGCCCAGCTGCATGGGATAAGGAAGGCGGGTTGTTCCAGGGCCGGGGATGACGCCCTGCCTGTCCACCTCGGCGGTAGGCAGAAGAATACCAAGGCCCAGGTGGGCGCGTTCCTTCCGGATCTGGCCAGGACTGTCCCAGAAGCGGTAGAGGGCGCCCAGAGAAGAGTCGCCCAAGCCGGAGGACTCGGTCTTGAACCGCATGCCGTTGGCAAGATTCCGGTGATTCATGGAAAGGTCCACCAGGTTGAACATCCCTGTCAGGGTCAGTCGATCGGTGGGGGCATACATCCCGCCCAGCATGTGCATCTGCATGTCCATGTCAGTGGGAGCCACCCGAAACGGGGCGGGAGGGGGACCGGCGAAATTGCTGTCAGCGATGGAAGTGTCGCCATCATAGTTTTGTTCCATGCGCATGAACATGTAGCGGTAGGAGAGCATGAATCCGCCAGCGCCATGCGTGTGGTCGCCCATCACGCCGATCGGGGCATGACCGTCAGGGCGGCGACCGGACCAGTTACGGGTAAGATCACCGTTGGAAGGGGAGTTGTCGGCGGCGTGTGCCAGTGGTTGGCTGCCTGCAGGATGGGCCAGGAGAAGAGGGGTGGTAAGGAGAGAGATAAGAATGGAAAATTTCATGAGATTTGTCTTGTTGGGAGGTGAGAAGAAGAGGTCAGAGCGCCTCCTCATGAGGTTATGATGCCGCAGGTCGCAGCAGTCGAGGATTGGCGCAGGATGCGGCCAACCATGGTGGGAGCGGATGTTATGTCGTCCGGGGAGGTGGACGGGGAACGTCGTCCTGCCAGAGGGTGCTTCCGGATTCAGAGCACGAGAGGTTTCTCCCGGGGTGGGTTGGAGGAAAGACAGCAATGCGCCTTCCGTTGAAGAGGACGGCAATGACCTTCACCAGTGGACCTGCCTCCGGCGTGGGCGCATCCTCCTTCTGCTTTCTGCTTTCGTTCTGGAGAGCGGTGCAGATGTTGCAGGGATGAGCGCCTGAGAAGGTGTTTGCGATGGACTGCTGCAGGCCCAGCACCGGTGTTCGCTCATGGATCATGGTGAACCAGGCCACCGACTGGCCGATGAGGAGGTGACCCTCGATCACGACCAGGGCGGCGAGGAAGCAGAGTGGACGTGCCAGAGTGTGAAGCACATGGCAATCCACCCTGAAGAGGGTGGACTTGTCAAGGTCGGGGGATAGGGTCCGGACATGCCGATTGATGTAGCCCTGCTGGAGCGGATCTGTAAGGAACCGGGCCCACCGGGATTTGAGACACGTATCCGGAACGTGGTCCTGGAGGAACTGGAAGGACTGGCGGATGAAGTAAGGGTGGATGCGATGGGCAATGTTGTCGCTCTGAAGAAGGGAAAGTCCTCCAAAATGAAGGCCATGGCCGCGGCGCACATGGATGAGATCGGGTTCATCGTTACTCATGTCGACAAGGAGGGCTTCCTGCGTTTCAACCCGCTGGGAGGCTTCGACGCCAAGACGCTGACCTCACAGCGCGTGCTCGTGCATGGGCGGGAGGATCTCCTTGGCGTGATGGGGTCCAAGCCGATCCACATCATGACTCCCGAGGAGCGTAACAAGCCACCCAGACTGGAGGACTACTTCATCGACCTGGGCCTTCCCGGGAGCGAGGTGGAAAAACTGGTGACGGTGGGTGACCCTGTCACGCGGGAACGCGGGCTGGAGGAGATGGGAGATTGCGTGAACGTCAAGTCACTGGACAACCGGGCCTCGGTCTTTCTTCTGATTGAATCACTGCGTGCGCTGAAGAGAAGCCGCCGCAAGCCGGCCTATGATTTCTACGGCGTCTTCACCGTGCAGGAAGAAGTGGGTCTGCGGGGAGCGCATGCCTCGACCCTTGAGATCCAGCCTGATTTCAGTTTCGGATTGGATACCACCATTGCCTACGACGTCCCGGGTTCAAAGCCCCAGGAGCAGTGCACCAGGCTGGGCGATGGGGCGGGTATCAAGATCATGGATTCCTCCGTGATCTGTGACTATCGCATGGTGGAGTTCATGAAATCGGTGGCGACCGCCAAGAAGATCCGCTGGCAGCCGGAGATCCTTCGGGCCGGGGGAACGGACACCGCTTCACTGCAGAAGATGACGGCGGGAGGATCGATCGCGGGAGCAATCTCCCTGCCGACGCGTCACGTTCACCAGGTGATCGAAATGTGCCACAAGCAGGATATCGCGCATGCCATCAAGCTGATGGCGGCCTGTCTGTGCGAACTCGACAAGCACGAGTGGGCCTTTTGATCCTGAAGTCTGAAGGTTCGCATTCCGGAGATCAAAGCTCCACCACGTGAGGCGACCCGGGACCGGAAGCCTGGAGCGTCCGATTGGCTCTATCCCACTTTTCGCCGGGTGGCAAAGAAGAGCAGGGCGAGACCACCCAGACCGGCGAGGAGGGTTGCGGTGGGTTCCGGAATCATGGAAGAGGGACTCTTGGAGTGCTCTGATTCGACAGGCTTGGCACCGGTATCAGGGGCTGGGGGACTGCTCTCCGGGGGGGATTCAGCAAATGCGCCCATGGAAGTCCAGAAGAGGGCACAGATGAGGAGGATTGAGCGCATGTAGCCAAGGATCGAGTGTGTGCTCGATGGTGAATGAGCTTATTATCAGACCAGGCAGCCGATACGATGCAAAATACACCTTCTTTTTCGAATTTGTTAGAAATCCATTTTTTTAAGGAATCAAAACTCAAGAAATCAAGGAGGAAGGTTCTAACAATAGCTCTGAGGGGTGACCGGGGGAGGATCTTTTTGGAAAATGGGGGTAAGAGGAAGAAGGATGGCAGTCGCGTCATTTTTTTGGACCGGATTCGGGTAACAAGGCACTTGTTAGAAAGTGGCCCCTGAGGCCTGAATTGTCCGGATCGAGGGACTCGCAAGTAAAAAGTTGAACTGCTGCAGATTTCGCAAAAGCACAACATGTAGTGCTGTTAATAATTTGATCATACAATATGGACAAGATTCCGTTGACTGGAGTGGAGGTCGCATCTTAGTCTCCCCTTCGCTGCACCGGCCCGCAGAAATACTTCGGAAACATAAAATAACTACTCAAACTGGGTAACTTTACCTTCTCACTCACCATGTCTGAAACGACTACTGTTCAAATCGGGGACCGGACCTTCGTTCTCGACCGGAAGAAAGCGGAAGAGGGTTTCGCGGCCAAGCGGGTCATCAACGGCAAGGACTCCATGTTCTTCAACATTCTGCCGCTGAAGTACCAGTGGGCCTATGATCTCTACAAGACGATGAAGAACAATCATTGGGAGCCGGAGGATATCCCAATGCAGAAGGACGTGGAACAGTGGCGTGGGATGGAGGAGATCACGGACGTGGAGCGGTGGATCATCAAGATGGGGGTTGGCTACTTTTCGGCGGCAGAAGGGATCGTGGGGGACAACATCCTGCACGTGGTACGCGAACTGGTGACCGCGCCCGAACTCAAGCTGGTTCTCGGCCGGCATGCGCATGAGGAGAACATTCACGCCGACTCGCTGGTCTACATGATCTCCTCCCTGGGGTTGAACCCGCACGAGTGCGAGGCCATGTTCGAGGATATTCCGACCATCACGGCCAAGAACAATTTCCTGGTCACCAACAGCCGTGGTATGCGGCGTGATATCGATCTGAGTCTCACCGAGAACAAGCAGGCCCTGGCCAAGAACATGTTCATGTTCGGCCAGGTGATGGAAGGCACGCAGTTCTACGGACTCTTCGGCATGATCCTGAGCCTCTACCGCCAGAACAAGTTTCCGGGGATCGGACAGATGTTCCGTTACACCCTGCGCGATGAATCAAATCACATCGACCTCCTGCGCCAACTTCTCAATGAACTGGTGGTGGAGAACCCCGACATCTGGACGGAAGAGTTCCGCAATGACCTGCGCGAAACCATGCGCCAGGGGATCGACCTCGAGAAGCAGTTCATCCGTGACTGCCTGCCGGTCGACGCGGTGGGGCTCAATTCATCCGACTTCGAGCAGTATATTGACTACATCGGTGACCGCCGCCTGCTGAACTGCCGTCTCGATCCCCTCCAGGATAATGTTTCCAACCCGTTCCCCTGGCTTGCCGAGATGATGGACATCAAGAAGGAGCAGAACTTCTTTGAAGGTCGCGTCACGGAATACCGGAAGTCCTCCTCCCTGGAGCACTCAGGTTATGACGACGATGAACTGTAAGCGTGGTTGACCGGGGGGGTAAATTCGGTGTCCGGAGTGAAGAATCGCTGTGTCGCCGATCTGAGTAGCCAACCCTCCCTGCATGCCAGCAAGCCAATAGTAGTTCTCTGCCCCCATGCTGATCACTGAACCCTGACTCCGATTTACTGCCTCCACCCTTACGCAAGACTCCATATCTCAAAGACCCATTATGTACAGATCCATTACTCTGGAAGAAGACATCGCCCTGAAGCAGGTCATTGCGAGCCGTCACGGTGATGAGGCGAGTTGCCAGCGGTTCAACTGGCGCGATTCGCTGGAAACCGAACACCGTGCTCCCATCCCGGAAATCATCGTAACCCGTGCGGCGGGCGAAGTGGAATTCTCGCTCGCCGACGTGGCGGATACCATCGGGGAGGCCCTCACCGACCTGTTGCTCTCCCGCGAGGAGCAGGAAGATCGCATCTACAATGACGAAAACCGCAACTTCGTGACCGGAGTGGCCTTCAGCGTGGCCAAGAGTCTCATGCAGCAGGTGCAGAGGGGAGGAGCAATCAAGCTGAGCCAGAATGATCTCTATCTCCTGATCGAGAAGGCCCTGATCGAGAATGACGCGCACGATGTGGCCAAGTCCCTGGTCTTCACGAGAAGTTACGAGAAAAACGGTGAGATCGTGGTCAGCGAAGACCTGCATCTCATGCCGGTGCGTCTCATCCGCCGCAACGGCAACGTGGTTCCCTGGAGCGAAACCAAGATTGAGACTGCCGTGCGCAAGGCCTTCCTCGACCTGCGCAAGGATCCGGAGCCAGCGACGCGGATTGCCCACGGGGTGACCCAGAGGGTGCGGGCAGGTGATTCTGCATTCGTGCACATTGAGGATGTTCAGGACCTGGTGGAGGAGGAATTGGGCCGGCAGGGCCAGTTCGACGTGATGCGGGCCTACATGTCCTACCGGATACAAAGGGCGGAGGTGCGCAAGTTGCACCAGGCGGAGTCTGCCGAGGACCCCAATCAGGACTCCATGGTGGTGGTCACCCGGGAGAATGGACAAAGCGATTTCTGGGACGGAACAGAACTCAAGAAGCGCATCCAGTTCAGCATGATTGGCCTCGATCTCTGCGTGAGCGAGGAGGAGATCGAACTCGATCTGCGCCGTTCCATCGGGGCCGAGATTTCAGAAGCTGAGCTGCAGCGTACGATCATTCTCAATGCCAAGACTCTCATCGAGAGAGATGCGGACTTTGCCAAGTTCGCGGCGCGTATCCTGCTCAGTTATATCTACGAGGAGGTCCTCGACTGGTCGATCCAGCAGGACGGAATTGCAGCTCTCAAGGCCGCTCACCAGAAGCAGTTCAAGCGTTATCTGAAGTACGGGGTAGCCATCAAGAGGATCAGCCCGGAACTGTTGGAGCGCTTTGATCTCGATCGTCTGGCGGACGCTTTCGATCCCTCCGCCGACCTGGACTTCGATTACCTCGGAATCCAGACCCTCTACGATCGCTATCTTATCGTGGACAAGACCTCCGTGAAACCGCGCCGCATTGAGACTCCACAGTTCTTCTGGATGCGGGTTGCGATGGGGCTCTTCAAGGCTGAGGAACACAATCGCGAGGAATGGGTCGTGAGACTCTATCAACTCTATAAGGGGCGTCGCTTCTGCTCCTCCACGCCCACCCTCTTCAACTCGGGAACGCTGCATTCCCAGCTCTCCTCCTGCTATCTCTACAAGGTGGACGATTCCATCGAGTCGATCATGCTGCGCGGGATCTCGGAGAATGCCTTCCTCTCCAAGTGGGCGGGCGGCCTGGGTGGTTCATGGACAAGCGTGCGCGGCACGGGGGCCTACATCCAGGGGACCAATGGCGAAAGTCAGGGGGTCATCCCCTTCCTGAAGCTGCACAACGATCAGCTGGTGGCAGTGAACCAGGGTGGCAAGCGTCGCGGATCAGGCTGTGCCTACCTGGAAAGCTGGCATAATGATATCGAGGACTTCCTTGAGCTGCGGGTTAACACCGGCGACGAGCGCCGGCGCACGCACGACATGAACACTGCGAACTGGATTCCGGATCTTTTCATGAAGCGCATGGAATCGCGGCAGGACTGGACCCTCCTGCGCGCCAACGAATGCTCCGACCTGCACGATCTTTACGGCAAGGCCTTCGAACAGCGTTACCTGGAGTACGAGGCGATGGCTGCGGAGGGCAAGATCTGGAGTCGCAGTCTGCCCGCCATCGAGCTCTGGAAGAAGATGCTCAAGATGCTGTTTGAAACGGGGCATCCCTGGATCACCTTCAAGGATCCCTGCAACCTGCGCAGTCCCCAGGACCATGTGGGTGTGATCCACTCCTCCAACCTCTGTACGGAGATCACACTCAATACCAGTGAGGATGAGACCGCAGTGTGCAACCTTGGTTCGGTGGTGCTCGACACGCACGTGACCAAGGACGGGATGCTCGATCACGAGATGCTGCGTGAGACCATTACGGTGGCTATCCGGGCGCTGGACAACGTGATCGACATCAACTTCTACCCGACCGATGCGGCCCGCACCGCCAACAGCCGGCACCGGCCGATCGGTCTCGGCGTGATGGGCCTGCAGAATGCCCTCTTCAAGAAGGAACTCTCCTTTGCCAGCGAGGAAGCGGTGGCCTTCAATGATGAGTTCATGGAAGCCATTGCCTACTATGCCTATGGATCGTCCAGCGATCTGGCGGCCGAGCGTGGCACCTATTCGACCTATCGCGGTTCGAAGTGGGATCGCGGCATTCTCCCGCAGGATTCCCTCGACCTCCTCGAGGACGAGCGCGGGGAAGAGATCATCGTGCCGCGGGGAGGCAAGATGGACTGGCGGCCCGTGCGTGACAAGATCCTCAAGCATGGCATGCGTAATTCCAATGTGCTGGCCATCGCCCCGACCGCCACGATCTCGAATATCATGGGGACCACCCCGTGCATCGAACCGAACTACAAGAACCTCTTCGTGAAGAGCAACCTGAGCGGAGACTTCACGGTTCTGAACCGGCAACTCGTTCAGGACCTGAAGAAGGAGGACCTCTGGACCTCTGACATGCTCGACCAGCTCAAGTACTTCGACGGAGAGCTGGATGACATCGATGAAATCTCCGATGAGATCAAGCAGAAGCACCTCACGGTCTTCGGGGTCGGCTTCCAGTTCATCGTCGATGCCGCCTCCCGCCGGCAGAAGTGGATCGACCAGAGTCAGAGCGTGAACCTCTTCCTGGCGGAACCGGACATGAAGGCCCTCAGCCACATGTACCGGCACGCCTGGCGCGTCGGGCTCAAGACCACCTACTACCTGCGCACCCTGCAGGCCAGCAACATCGAGAAGGCCACCGTGCAGGTGAAGAAGGACGACGTGCCGCAGGAGAGCGCATCCGAGGGAGAGACCTACACTCCTGAAGAGCAGCACGCCTGTTCCATCGAAGCCATGATGAATGGCGGGGAATGCGAGGCATGCCAGTAGGAAAGATTTCAATTCCAGCCTGAATCGTGCCACAACCCATGCCGATATCGGCATGGGTTGTGGGGGTTTCAGGAACCGGGGAGAATTGCTTTTCGATCCGCATGCCTGGTCAGGAGAGAACGGGGACGAACAGCGATCCAGTCGCGGCTTGCAGCCCGCACGGGTCCTGCCTTTAATTTCTCCCACCCGGATCGATGAGCTGCTCTACTTTGAATCCTCCCCCTTGCCTCCGGGCGAAGGGTCCGGGCCTGTTTCTGTCCCGCTTGCTTCTGGTCGTGATGATTGCAGGGGTGCTGGCGAATGCCGGGTGGGGTGAGAAGCCACCCAATATCATCCTGATCCTCGCTGATGACATGGGGTGGGATATTGCCGCATTGGGGCACCCACACGTAAAAACCCCGCATTTGGACCGGTTGGTGGGAGAAGGAAGGGTCTTTGAGAACTACTACGTGGCATCTCCGGTCTGTTCGCCGACCAGGGTCTCCTTCATGACCGGGCTTCATCCCTCGCGCTTCGGGATCCACGACTACATCAACTCTGACTGGCGCGCGAACTGGCGGCGGGGTATACCGAACTTTCTGGATCCCAATGTCGTGACCGTGACGGATGTGGTGAAAAGAGCGGGATACCGCACCGGCCACATTGGTAAATGGCACCTGCGCAGTGGTCCTTCTCCAGCCCAGAGCTCCTATGGGATCGACCACTATCAATCGGTCTGGAGATCGGGTGATTACTTTCGATCCTACTCATCGCTCTACTGCGTGGAGGAGACCATCAAGTTTGTGGAACTGGCGGGGGACCAGCCCTTTTATGTCAACCTCTGGCTTTACCAGATGCATCGACCGGTGGTGGCATCCGCGGACCAGAAACGTGTCTACGACGGGGAGACCTTCCCCCTGAGCGATTTCACGTCGCATATGCGCGACTACGGCGAGATCCTGCCGGATCCGGAGGAGCGCTTTCTTGAGTATAACGCGGTGATGACCAGCGTGGATGCTGCGATCGGGAATCTTCTTGAGTTCCTTGATAAGCGGGGATTGGCCGACAACACCCTGCTTCTCTTTACGAGCGACAACGGCCCGGAGGACTTCCGGATTGTGAGGGGAGTGGGTCCGGGGAGCGGTAGTTCAGGGCAGTTTCGTGGGCGTAAGCGCAGTATCTACGAAGGGGGCGTCCGGATGCCCTGTATTGCACGCTGGCCCGGCAGGATTCCAGCGGGAACAGTGGACTCCACAACCGTGATGAGCTCCCTCGACTGGTTGCCCACGGTGAGCGCACTGGTGGGAGCGGAGCTCCCCCCGCATCTGGACGGCGAGGATATGCTGGAGGCTCTGGAAGGGACTCCCGCGGTGCGTGAACGGCCGCTGATCTGGGAGTTTCGCTCAGATGCGGTCGGGGAGATCAACGATGCCCCGCGCTTCGCGATCCGGGATGGCCGGTGGAAGTTGCTGTGGGAAGAAGCCCGGGAAGGGGAAGAAGGTGAGGAAATTCCTGCGCGACTGGAACTCTACGACCTGGAGGGCGATCCGGAGGAGCGCACCAACCTGGCGGGGACGGAGCCGGTGCTGGCCGCAGGCCTGCAGGCCCGGTTGGAGGGGTTCGAGGCATCCCTGGAGAAGAGCCCGGTCGCCATCACCGAGCAACCTCTGACCGAGGTGCTGGCGGATTCCGGGGACGGAGTCAACTTGCGGGTGGAGGCCGTGGGAACTCCTCCGCCGGCCTACCGCTGGGTTCGAGACGGGGTGTTCCTGGTGGACGGTCCACGCGTGGCGGGAGCGACCAGTCACCTGCTGGAGCTCAGTGATCTTGTGCTGGAAGATACCGGTGAGTACTCCTGTTGGGTCTCCAATGGGAGCACCAGTTCGCAATCAATGGCAACCCAGCTCAAGATTCAGGTGGCACCCACGATGACACTGCAGTCTGTTCCCCGGTTTCTCTGGGAAGGTGGAGCGGCATCGTATTCCGTGGAAGTGCGGGGCAGTGAACCGCTGAGCTACCAGTGGTACCAGGGGGCAGTGGCGCTGCAGGATGGCGCAGGGGTGAGCGGGTCCCGGAGTGCAAACCTGATTCTCGCGGACCTGGATGCACCCTTGAATCACGTGGGAGAGGAAGGCTATTCCTGTCGGATCACAAACCCGGCCGGGTTCGTGCAGTCGGAGCCCGCTCCGCTCATGGTGGCAGATGCAGGCAGCACGGACTTTGATGCCTGGATTGAGTTTTACTCCCGGGGGGAGAACCCCACGGGTTCCTTCGCAGGAGATCTCGACTCGGATGGCTGGACGAACTTTCTGGAGTTCGCAGGGTTTTCCGATCCCACCAGTGCCCGTGAGCGTCCGGTCTTTGAGGTGCGCAGTGATGCGGATGGCATGGAAGTGAGCTATGAGCGCTGGCGGGGAGGAGTGGAGAGGGGTTCCGGGAGCTATGAGGTTCTGGCGTTGCGCTACGATCTGGAAGTGCTGGAGGGTGAGCGCTGGGAGACCCTGACAGAACTTCTTACCCTGGACCGGGTGGAGAGGGGGGAGGAGGGCACCGGTGAGCGGGCCTGCTACCGTGGCCCGCTTCCGGATGACCGGAGCACCCTTTTTTTGCGGTTGCGGGTGACCTTGCGGTAGAGTTTGGCTTGTCATTGGGCGGAGGCATGGGATTTGCTGTGGCTCCTACCATGAAAAGACAATCGTTCGCCCTTGCCCACGTCTTGTGCACCAGCCTGTCCGTTTCGGTCGCGCCGCTCCTTGCCCAGGAATTCCATGAGACCCTGACCGACACCTCCACCAATACCTGGTTGGAGGATTTCGCGATCGACAGCGGTGTCGGCAAGACCGGGGACGTAGCCTGGTCGGTCCGCAAGTACACCCTGCGGGGTGGGAAGCAGGCCGGCGTGGACGTGGTGGAGATCAACAATGGCAAACTGCGGTTCACGGTTGTCCCCACCCGTGGGATGAACGTTCACAAGCTCTACTGCGGGGATGTCAGACTGGGCTGGAATTCCCCCGTCACCGAATTGGTCAATCCGCTTTTCATCAACCCTGCGGACCGGGGAGGGCTGGGATGGCTGGACGGTTTCAATGAGTGGATGACGCGGTGTGGCTATGAATTTGCCGGGCATCCGGGGGAAGATGATGGCAAGATGCTGAGCCTGCACGGCAAGGCCTCGAACCTGCCCGCTTCCAAGGTGGAGGTCTTCCTGAGAAACAACCGGTTGCATGTGCGCGGCCGGGTGGAGGAGAAGATGTTCAAGTTCGTGAACCTTGAGATGGTGACCGACATCTCAACCGAGATTGGAAGCACTTCGGTGCGCTTTGACGACACCCTGACCAATCGTGGATCGAACCCGCAGGAATTTGAAATCATCTATCACACCAACTATGGTGAACCGCTCCTTGAAAAGGGATCGCGTTTCCTTGCCCCCACCCGGAGCGTGACGCCCTTTGATGAGCGCGCGGTGGAGGAACTGAAGGATTACCAGGTCTACTACGGACCCACCAGGGGCTACGGGGAGACGGTCTACTGCATGGAGCTTCATGCCGGTGCGGACGGTCGTACCACCGTCATGCTGCAGAATGCGGACGCAACGCGTGGCGTGGCCATGTCCTACAACGTGGACAGCCTGCCCTTCTTCACGCTGTGGAAGAACACTGATGTGGGCGAGAAGGGCTACGTGACCGGACTGGAACCGGGATCGGGTTATCCCTACAACCGTTCCGTTGAACGGGAGCGTGGCCGCGTGAAAAAGATTGCGCCTGGCCAGGCGAGGAAGTTCCAGGTGGAAGTCGACCTCCTAATGGACGCTGCTGCGGTGAAGAAGACCGCGGCGGGCATCGCCGGGATCCAGGGAAGCAAGAAGACCAGGGTCAACGGGCAACCGGAAGGTTAGAACGGGCCGAAGACCCTGCTGGATCCCTGGCCTTTACGGTGCCCCTGCTGCTGCTGCTGAGGCAGGTAGCGGCGCAGGGGGAAATCTGACCCGATCGGGGGGGGATGGAAGGGGCAAAAACGGTGGATTTCGATTGGGATACTCGTGGGATTCCCCATCTGTTCATGGATCGGAAATGCCTGTGTTTCAGGGAAAAAAATGCGGAATCATCACCGGGAATTGCTTGTGTGCCGCGCGGAGAACAAGAATACTTGGTGAATACAGAGATTTTGCTGGTGCTGAGATAGAATTCCGTATGTATAATGCGAATACGCTGACCGACTGACCCATGAAGATACATGCCGTTATGAAAAACTCCGCGGGGAGAGGGCGCAAAGGCTTTTCCCTCGTCACGACCGTCACAATCCTGGTGCTCCTCTCCTTGATCGCGATTGGTCTCCTGTCGCTGTCCACTGTCACGGTGCGAAGCAGCACGTCAGAGCTGGCGCAACTTGAAGCACGGGCCAACGCGCGCCTGGCCCTGATGGTTGCAATAGGCGAATTACAGACGAACCTCGGACCGGACCAGCGGGTTTCTGCCGAAGCAGGAATTCTGGATGAGGATCCTGATCCCCTTGCCGCAGAAGGCATCCAGGGTGTCAAGCATCCCCACTGGGTGGGAGTGTGGACTACCGAGTGGGTTCCCCCGGGCAGTGACGGGGAAAACAAGTCGCCCTGGGTACGAAACGATAACGAAGGGGGCCTGAGCGACCAGCGCTTCACCGGTGCAGCAGGCAAGACCTTCGATCGTGAAAAGGACGTCCTCAGCTATCTCGTCAGTGGCAACGAAGGAGGCCGGGTTGAACTGGGAGTCGCTCTTATTAAGGCGGAAGATTGGGAAGGGGAACAGATTGAGCTGGTAGGAGACGGCACGGTGGCGACCACCGAGGAGCACGTGGTGGCACCACGAGTGACTACCAGGAACGACAAGGATCGCGAAACCGGTGGCTATGCCTACTGGATCGGTGACCTCGGGGTGAGGGCCAATGTCGCGATGGTGGATGCCTACTCACTGGACGCTCCCGCGCGGGGTCCCAACCCCGATGGCATGGAGCGCATCCTCAACCCGCAGGACACCGCAGGCAAGCAACTGGAAGGAATCAACAACGACCTTACCGATCAGGAAGTGCGCAAGTTGTTCAGCCGCAAGACGGTGGAACTGACTGACGGTGTGCCCAGCCGGGAAAACGCCCTCCGGAAGAAGAGAGCCTTCCACCACATGACGACCCAGTCGAAGGCGGTGCTGTGCAACGTGCGCCAGGGAGGACTCCTGCGGGACCTCACCGCTTATGTCCACGATCGCCGTGGCACGATCCGTGATCTCCGGGCTGACGGCAGGATCGTCTCCCAGGGGATTGACGACCACGACAACATGATCGGACCGGCCAACGCCAACGTGGCGGATGAGCAGGGAACGACCTGGGGCCAGACGAAGTATCGTGATATCGCCCCGACCTTCGCCCTGGTGCGCAACTGGGCCAATGCCGGTCGGCTCCTGCAGTATAACGAGGACGAGACCGACATGGTGGATCCAGCGCCCCCGACCCAGGAGGATATCGCCAATGGCACCCTGCGCGGGATGAACGATGGCGTGAACGTTTATGACGGAGGCAACCTGCGTCCGGCATCCTTCCTTCCGTTTGTTCAGCCCAACCTGTTTCCGGTCATGACGGAGGGTTCGGTCTACTACAACCTGGCGACTTATTCACAGACCGCGAACAACCCCTCGTCCCCCCAGGTTCTCCGAATCTGCTACTATCCCCGTGTGGCGCTGTGGAACCCCTACAACGTGTCGCTCAAGCTTCACAACATGTGCGCCACCGTCTTCGTGAACGGAAACAAGGACGTGCGGGTCACCTACTCCGACCGCACCACCCGGACCAATGTTCCAATTCCCTTTGGTCGCGGATCGACCAAGGTGGGAGCCAAGCCGAGCGGATCTGATCCGAGCCCCGGGCACTACGTGGGCTGGGTTCTCTTCAAGCTGCAGCC
>DLRK01000094.1:0-4003 GCA_002501065.1 Akkermansiaceae bacterium UBA7890 | reverse complement strand
TCGACCGTAATGTTCTCTCCTCCTCGGTGGCACCTGACCCGGGGATCTACTTCTGGCAGGACATGCAGCAGACGCACACCAAGAAGCCGGTGAGCTTCATCGAATTCCCCGGCCCGGGCAACCAGTCCGGCGGGGACAACTACATGATGTCGCTCAAGAGTGCCGGCCGCCAGCGCTCCTTCAATGACTCTTCCTTCAACAACATGCAGTCCATCGTTTACGCCAATACCTCGCTGCAGGCGGGTGGTAGTGACGAACTGCCGGTGCAGTGGAGTACGGGTCGCGGCCGCCAGCCGGAGCCGCGGGTTCATGACTTGGGAAGCAGCCGCGCCCGATTGCCGGGGACGGCCATCCCGGACACCCGCACGCGGGATGGATTCCGCATCCGCTGGTGGGACGAGCACCGTTCAAACGTCCTTGGATCGGGCCAGCTGCGTGGCCAGCCCCAGCATCTCAAGAGCTCGGTGATCGGGACCTGGAACCCGCGGGCGGCCTACTTCTGCCGCAACCCGTGGGATAATGTCACCGACTTGCCCCCTCACTTTTACGGGATGTATACCCGCGACCTCTTTGACCAGCGGGTGAGCTGGCAGAACATGATGCCCCGCTCGATTGACGGGAGGCAGGTCGGCTGGCCCTTCGGCGAACCGCTCAACGCACCGGATGACGGGGTGGTCCTCTTCGACGTGCCTCGTGAAGAGATCGGCATTCCCTCCCTCGGATTTCTGCGTCACCTGAAGCTCTCCGAATTCGGCTGGCACCCCAGCTACGCGGTGGGCAACTCGATAGTGGATCCCCGGGTGGGCCGCCTGCACACCAGCCCGGTGCTGCAGACCTCCCGTGAGAAAGCCAATAACGGCTGGAACTCGTATCTCTTCGGCCACCAGGGGGGGCGGACCTCGGGTCGGGGAGCGGATTACTGGGCCATGCTGACCCGCCAGATTCTCTTCAACCGTCCCGACGACCACTTCGTGGTCTATGACCTGAGCTACGAGACGAACTTCAACCTCTGGGACAACTTCTTCGTCTCCACCGGTAATAATGCGCGCAAGATTGCCTTCGTGGAGGAACCCGAGGAGAACCCGCTGCCCAACGGCCGCTTTCAGCTGGTGGGAACCGGAACCAACGTGCGCAATGACATAGTCAACTTCCACAGGGCTGCCAGCCAGCTCTGGCTCAATGGCGGATTCAACGTGAACTCCGTCAGCGTGGACGCCTGGAAGGCCGTGCTGGCCTCCGCCATGAATGCGGGTGACTATGCCAGCAAGGACGCGGTTCCCTTCCCGCGGGTGATCAATCCGCCCAATGGCGAGTATCTCGACGGCAACTGGGATGACGAGGAGGCCACCTCCGGCTTCCTCAGCATCGACGGCAGCGACACCTCTGACAGTGATCTTGAGCGCCTCGCGCAGGAGATCGTGCGGGAGGTGAAGGAGCGGGCGCCCTTCTTCGGCCTGTCGGACTTCATCAACCGCCGCCTGGTGGACAGTGAACACGGGGACGCGGGACCGATTGAGGCCGCCATCCAGCGTTCCGGGATCAACGCGGAGTTCGACGAGCACGAGATTCTCCGCATTCCGAACAACCCGCGGGACAGGCTACGCAACGTGAGTTTCGACAATATGAGCGATGCCACGCGCCTGGAGCAGACCCAGAAGCCTGACTCGGTGGCGTGGGGACTTCCCAGCTACCTGACCCAGGGGGACATCGTGCAGTCCATCGGGTCGGCCCTGCGTCCGCGTTCGGATTCCTTCCTGGTCCGCGCCTATGGCGAGTCCGTGAACGCGCAGGGCAAGGTGCAGGCCCGGGCCTGGTGTGAGGCGATCGTGCAGCGCACGCCGGAGCCGATCAATTCGGATTCCAGCGGTCTTAATCCAGTGGCGAAGAGGGGCCCCGACGAGATCGAGTTCGGGCGCCGTTTCAAGCTGGTGAGCTTCCGGTGGCTGAATGCGGAGGAAGTCTAGGCACCGCCATCCATCAAAGAATCTGCAGACCACGGACCGTGCCGGTCCGTGGTCTTTTCTTTTCCTTTGGTAGGCCGGGGAGAGGGAGGCTAGAAGGAGCAATGGCGAATCTGATTGAGACCGAGGTGGCCCTCGATGAAGAGCTCACCGCCCCGCGTCCGGTCCTGGTCGACGCCATCCGGGAACTGCGGAGTCCGCTCGTGATCCTCGGGGCCGGGGGAAAGATGGGACCCTCCCTGGCGGTCCTTGCCCGGCGGGCAGCCGAGGCAGCCGGGCATGAGCTGGAAGTGATTGCGGTGAGCCGCTTCAGTGATCCGGCCAAGGAGAAGTGGCTGCGGAACCGCGGGGTGAAGACAGTGGCGGCGGATCTCCTGGATCGCAACAGCGTGAGGGGGCTTCCGGACGCGGGAGAGGTGCTCTACCTGGTGGGGCTCAAGTTCGGAACCGAAGCGAATCCGTCCCTGACCTGGGCCATCAACACGGTGGCGCCCCTCCACGTGCTGGAGCGCTATGCGGGTCGGCGGGTGGTGGCCCTCTCCACGGGCAACGTCTACCCGCTGAGCCGGATCGAGCAGGGGGGATCACGGGAAGGCGATCCCCTGACTCCCCTCGGGGAATATGCCAATGCCGCGGTGGCGCGGGAGCGCCTCTTCGACTACGGTTCGCGGGAGGCGGACAGGCGGGTGGCACTCATCAGGCTGAACTACGCCACCGACCTGCGTTACGGTGTCCCGGTGGATCTGGCGCAGAAGATCTGGCACGGCGACCCTATTGACCTGCGCAACGGATTCTTCAACTGCATCTGGCAGGGGGATGCCAATGAGATGATCCTGCGGGCCTTCCCGCTGGCGGACTCCCCGGCGCGGCCCTGGAATCTCACCTCACCGGGGATCTGCCGGGTGCGGGAGGTGGCCGGGCGCCTCGGTGAACTGCTGGGGCGCGACCCCATCTTCACCGGGGAGGAGGCCGGGACCTCCCTCCTGAGCGACGCCCGGGCGCTCTGTGCCGAACTGGGAGACCCGCCTACCAGCGTGGAGACCATTCTTGAGCGGACGGCACACTGGGTGCAATCAGGGGGGGCTTTCCTGGGCAGGCCCACCCACTTTGAAGTGCGGGATGGAAGGTTTTAGGCGTTGCGACGGGAGGCTTCCGGAAACCGGGAAGCGTCGTCGTTGCAGGGGCCTGATGAGTGAATCCGAGAATCGGTTTGACGGTCCTCCCGGGAATGGGAGAGGATGATCCAATGTTCCCCGCACGCATTCTCACGAGACGGCTGCTACTGTCCGTCCTGGTGGTGGTCATGGCCCTGCCGGGCCATGCGGAAGAAGAGCAGGAAGGCGAGAAGCCACGCGTCTGGACCAGTGCGGACGGCAAGAAACTCACCGGGGTGCTGGAAGAGAAGGGAGAGGACTGGGTGAAGCTCAAGGTGAAGGGCAAGCTCTACAAGCTCAAGCTAGAGAAGCTCAGCCAGGCCGACCGGGATTACCTGAAGACCCACAAGGTGAAGAAGCCCCTCGTGATCAGGACCGAGCTCAAGTCCTACAAGGACACCGATCTCAAGCAAACGATCAAGAATCTGGACGTGGAATTCAGGAACATGGAGGAGAACGCGGAGCTCTACCTCCTCGTGGTCTGGATTTCCAAGAAGAAGTCCGACGAGCGGAGCGGTGATGTCAGCATCAAGGAAAAGCTGGAATGTTTCTACGACCGGGACGGGGTCTATTCCCACGAGGCCGGGTTCTACGACCACAAGAACGGGGATGACTACCGCGGCTGGGCCATCCGGGTGATGGACATGAAGGGCAAGATGATCACGGAGCAGGCCAGCGCCTCCTCCTACCTTCGCTACCTCAAGATGGTGGTGACCNNCCGAGCTCAAGTCCTACAAGGACAACGACCTCAAAAAGACCCTCATGAACCTTGAGGTGGAATTCACCAACATGGAGGAAAATTCCGAGTTCTACCTCCTCGTGGTCTGGATCTCCAAGAAGAAGTCCGACCTGCGGGGCGGGGACGTCAGCATCAAGGAAAAGCTGGAA